>CAVOAA010000068.1:0-15385 GCA_963693555.1 Dehalococcoidia bacterium
AGGCCGACGAGGAATCCCGTTTCCTGCCACAGCCATGTTCGACCAAAGCAATGAGACCCCTCGCTTCACTCGGGGTGACAGATGGGAGTGGTTGCCGGGTTCGGGTAGGTCGGCGTGCGCAAGAGTTTCAGCGCCTTGCCGTATTGCTGTCATTCCGAGGAGCGCCGCAGGCCGACGAGGAATCCCGTTGCCTGCCACAGCCATGTTCGACCAAAGCAATGAGACCCCTCGTTACTCTCGGGGTGACAGATGCGTGTGGTTGCCGGGTTCCAACTGGCGGGTGATCGGCAGGCCCGAAGGAACCGCCCCTTTGGGGCCCCTAGAAGAAGTTGCTGACATTCTTGGCCAGGAGCACGTTCTGGTCTAGGACGATCTTTCTATACTTGATCCGCAACTGTCCTGACTCCCGGCGGAGGACATCTTCACGGCTGCCGACGTAGAAATCCTCGTCGGTCTGGCCTCTGTTGCGGTACATCACGAAGTTGGAATAGACCCGCAACTCGCCCGCAGAGTCGCCCGCTTCAACCTCGATGTTGGTGATGATATGGCGGGTGCGGGACGGCGGGTCTTCGGCCCAGGCCATGCCGGTATCCAGCCGGGCTACCCGGCGTTCCAGCGTGTCCTTCGTCTCTTCCATGATGGCCAGCTCGTCCTCTCCGGATACCTCTTCTTCTTCGTAGCGGGAGGCGTCCACGATGGATATGGCCTTGCTGTTCAGCGGGTAGCGGTTGGACCGCGTTGGCATCCAGTAACGCAGGTCATCGGAAAACAACTCCAGCCACTCGGCGAAGCGGCGGGTGTCCAGCATCCGCGCCTCCCGGTAGAGAAATTGTTCAACCTCGCGTAGCGTATCGTCTTTCATCTGGTCTACACCTGGTCCCAGGAATCAGCCTGCATCAACTGGGCCCACCTCTGGTAGAAATAGCGCGGGTTGCTGTCGCTGAACCGGAAGTCGCTGGACCATGCGCCCATCTCTTCATCGAAGCTGTCATGTCCCAGGCCCATCTGGTAATTCAGGGCGTACCGCCGGGTAACCGCGCCCCGGTTGGTGCGGGTGCATTCCTCCCAGTTGTCCATGTCGTCCTGCTCCAGTACGCCGGAGGGGCCGAAAGCCCGCAGGCCGGTGACCCGGAGTGCGTCCTTGACCTCTTGGGGCGCGGCTTTGTCGACAAACTGGCAGGCGATCACTTCTATCTTGTCGGGCCCTTTGGGATGCCACACTCTGAGGCTCCGTGAACTGCCTCTGAGGAAGGACATGTGAGGGAATAAGGTGCCGACGTTCGGCGTCATCCTTTCCATGCGAGGCCCCAACCTGTCCAGGGTCTCGGCCCGGATCGACTCCTCGTATTCTTGGATGATCTCAAGCGGCGCGGCGGCGTAGTCTTCGGCGCCGACGGCCAGGACACAGTGGCCATTGCCCGGTGACAGGGTGCCGCCCCCGGAGGTCTGCCGCGCCGCCGGGGCACGGGTGAACCCTGAGGTCAGCGCCGAGAGATGGTTCCAGGAAACATGGTAAGCGTCGCCGCCAAAGTTCTCCGCCGGCAGCTTCCAGTTGCAGGGGATGATCCAGCGGTGTACGCCTCCGATGATCTCAACACCACCTTCGCGCCGGTCGAAAAAGCTGTCCAGATACCAGGTCATCCCGCCCAGGTAGTCCATCAGGGACGGGGCGGTCTTATCAAATGTGGCAAAGACCAGGCCTTTGTAGGTGTCGAGTTGGGCGACGGGGATCAACCCCCATTTGGACCGGTCCAAGTCGTTGTAATAGGCGTCTTGCAGGTTTGGTACGGCCTGCAGGTTTCCTTGGTTGTTGAATGCCCAACCGTGGTAGGCGCAGATGAAGGCTGAGGCGTTGCCATTGTCGGCCCGGCAGAGGCGGTTGCCGCGGTGGGGGCACACATTGAGGAAAGCGCCGATCTTGCCCGAGGTGTCGCGCATCACCAGCACCGAGTCCTCACCCATGTAGGTGGTGATGAAGTCGCCCGGCTCAGGTATCTGGCTCTCATGGCATAAGAACAGCCAGCAGCGGGCGAAGATCCGCTCCAGTTCTTCTTGGTATATCTCGTCTTCGATGAAGATTCGCCGGCTGATCAGTCCGGCTTCGGCATCTACCAGACTCTTCACGTCCAATACCATGTGCGTCTCCTTACTAACTGGCCCGCAATTAACTGGGCCGCATCAGAGAAGTCCATCAGCGGCGTTTCAACCGTACAGGTGGACAGGTGTTTGCGGGTCATTATACGGCAAATAGAGAGTCAAGTTGGCCTCTGCTTTTTGGGCTGTGGGCTTTGAACCCTGCAGGTCAGCGGCGTCGCCATTTCAGATTAGAGCCAGCGTCTTTTATCCGATCAGCGGCGGCGCCATTTCAGATTGGAGCCAGCATCTTTTATCTGTCAGCGGCGACGCCATTTAAGATTGGCTCCGGCGTCTACTTTGAGTATCGTGCCAGTGATGCCACGGGCGTCTCTCCTGGATGATAGGTACACGTAAGCGCCGGCCAGGTCCTCGGGATTCATTGCGACCTCCAGAGGGTTGTTGGCCGCCAGCAACTGGTCGAACCCTGGTTGGGTAAACTGCGATTCACCGGCCTGGTCCATTACCTGCAGGCCACGTAGGTCGGTCATGACCCCGCCCGGGGCCACGGCGTTGACCCGAACCAGGGGCGCCGACTCAACTGCCAGTTGCCGTACCAGTCCCACGACCGCATGCTTGGAGGCGGTGTAGATGGTGCCGCCGCCCATGGAGTTCAGCCCCGCAACTGAAGCCGTGAATGTCATGGAACCCTGAGATTTCGTCAGCTCGGGCAGGGCTGCTTTGGCACCCATGAAACAACCCTTTACGTTCACGTTCATCAGTTCGTCGTAGGCCGTCTCCAACTTGTCATCGTCGATCTCGTCGAGTCGTTGAAAGCGGTCGAAGACCCCGGCGTTGGCGATGAAGATGTCCAGCTTTCCGAAGGCTCTGACCGCCTCGGCCACCGCCCGTTTGTTGTCGGCCAGCCGGGTCACGTCCCCCTGCACCGCCTTTACCGAGCCGCCAAATTCGGCCTCCAATTCCGCCACTCTTTCGGGCATGCGCTCCAGTACCATGACACTGGCCCCTTCTTCGACGAACCGTTTGACGATGCCGAGTCCGATGCCGGAACCGCCACCGGTCACCAGGGCTACTTGGTCTTCAAGTGCAGGCATGTTTCTTCTCCCGAGTTTGGAATTTGTGGGAATGGTACACGAACGGCAGCGCCCAGGTCTGTGAAACCCGCAACCGCGTTCAGATGCTAGTCGCAGGCCTGGGTATTACGATATTCGCTGCCACCGGATGGCTAGACGAACGCGGAATCCTATTTTTGGGGGGGGCTATTCGTAAGGAACGGCTGAATCAGCCGCCCACGAACCGCCGGCCGAACCCGACTGCCACCGCCGGGTTGCCGTCGAATGACAGGCTGCCTTCGGCCAGTGCGTCGGCTATTTTAAGCCTGCCGTACATGATCAGTACGTAGGTTTCTCCGCCGCATTCAAAGGTCACGTCCGGTTCGCCGCTGCTCGCCGGGCCGATCTCCGCCCCTTCGGCAGCGATGACGATGTCCTTTCTAACGGCGACCGGGGCTTCCACGGCAAAGCGGTGGGAGATTGGCGTCGTCAGGGACGGGTCAGGACGAAATGCCCGGCGCACGGCCCGGTCAACGCCGTCGATCAGCACCGTGACGGCTGCGTCCGATAGATGGTAGTCATCGTCCAAGACCGATCTGATGTCCCAGGTGTGCATGGTCAGCTCGGCGATGCGCTGGTCCAATAGGGTGCGCACCGGCTCGGGTCCTGGCGGCCAGTAGCACAGGTTCTCCCAGTCGTTTGGCCCCACCGAGTTGAAGACTTCGACGTTCTCTGCCAGTCGCTGGTTCAAGTAGGCCACCAAGCCCTGGCCGTGCTGCTCCCGGGTGGCCAGCGCCCGGTTGAAGATGTTCTTGGCAAACTGGTCTTCATCGTGGTCTGTAACAGCCGGAGCGCCTTCTTCCGGGGAGTGGTCCCCGTTCAGCCCTCTCTTGATCCGCGAGGAATGTTCCTGGCCGGCCAGGTGGGCAATGACATCGGCAACGGACCAATCAACACAGGCGCTGGGCCGCTGCAGGTCGTCATCGGAAAGGGCAGTGAAGTAACTCTTGACCGCATCGACCTCGGACTCTAGGACCTTGGCTCTGGATTCTGGTGTGTCCATCTTCTCCCGGTGTTATGTCTGGTATTACGGCCGCACAATCGGACGATCGGGCAGAGACCGTTTCGGGGCAATCATACATGAAGGTTGTCGAAGACGGCCCGGGAAATCCTCCGCTGGCCCCTGGTGGATTGTGGCTGAGATTGCCCGATTATGTGGGACTTTGTGGTCATCATCGTGATACTGCCGGTACTGTTTTTCAACACGGAAATCGTCGACACTCGGTGCATGATATTTCCAAGCTTGATCTCCGAAGAGGATATGGAATTAGTGGATGAGAACCCGGCTGGGTTCCAAGAATTCGTATCCATTCAGTCCGGTGTTTGTTTTAGTCTGGCAGCGACCGTTTCCATCGGCATGACGTTGGTTGGGGCCTCACTGCCCCTGGCTGCGGCGGCCTCCCTTCTCCTCATCGGGAGATCAACCCGCCTATTTTTACTGGCCTCTAATATAGATATCCGGGTCCCCTGGTTCGGCCACCTGGCGGACCAAACGAAGTAATGCGGGTCTCCCCCGATCCGTCATAATTAAAATAGCCCTCTTCGTTCTACCGAACGAAGAGGGCTATTTTAGTTCAATGCTTGTGTTGGAATGCTTTCGTTGGCGGGCCTTTAGGCCGGCCGCTGGAGGATCGCTCCGATGTCCGAAATTTCATCCAGCCCAACGATGGGAAAGCCGTTCTGCTCGGCGGCGGCCCGGAGCTTTTCCCTGGCTTCTCCTCTGACGTAGATGCCCGAATCGACCAACAAGAACGGCATACCAAGGTTTACCGCTGCCTCCAGGTCGTGGCTTGAATCACCGGCATACATGGACCGGTTGACCTGCCCGCCCAGCCGTTCGACGGTTAGCGCCAATATCTCAGGGTCGGGTTTGCCTTTCGCCACGTCGTCGATGGCCAATACAGAATCGAAAAGAGAGTCTATGCCGTGGTGGGCGAGCACGCTCTCGGCAACCGCCCGGCTGCTCATGGTGGCCACTGCCAGTTTGTAACCGCCGTCATTCAGCGACGCCAAAAGGTCATCCACGCCCGGTAGCAAGACCACTTCTTTCGTTAGTTCCAGCTGCAGGCTGCTGCGCAACTCGATCGCTTCCTCTATCAACTGGCTGGCCTTCTCAACACCAAGGTCTCGCTCCAAGAAATGGTTCAGCAGCTTCTTGGCTCCGCCGCCAAATACCTCTCTCATGTCGGAGGCCGTCGCCGTGACGCCCAGCCGGGACAGCGCCTCGATGGTTGCCCCCAGCGCTGCCGGTTGGCTGTCGACGAGAGTCCCATCCAGGTCGAAGATCATGGTGTCGATGGCGCCGGGGTTTATAGAAGAGGGATTTATGCTGTTGGTCATTGCTCTGCGAGTCTGCTCCTCATCATGTATCACGCCGGCTGACCCGGGAGGGGGTCTCCGGCAGCAGGTTCGATTATCAGTCTGAATCGCCCAGGTCCGAGAGCATTACCCGGTAGTTGAGGCTGCCTTCGGTCTCGGGTGGCACGATCACGTTGGCCTTTTCCAGCATCGCTATGCAGTTCTGGCTCAGGTTCAGGAGATGTAGCTGCTTCTCCGCTCGGCCGTACCTTTGAGCGAGGTCGACGATCGCTTCCATGCCCGAATGGTCCCAGACCCGCGAGTTGGCGAAGTCGATGACCACGTCGTCCGGGTCCGAGGCCGGGTCGAACAACTCCCTGAAGGTGCTGACCGAGGCGAAACAGAGCTGGCCGTGGAGGTTGTAGACCTTCCGGTGGAGCGTCGTCCCAACCCCGGCATCGACATAGATGTGGTGGGCTGTCTTCCAGGCGAAGACCAGCGCGGAGACGATCACGCCGACGACGACCGCGATAGCAAGGTCGGTGACCACGGTGACTGCCGACACCAGCACCATGACCATGGCGTCGGAGAGGGGCACCTTGCGTATTATCCGCAGGCTGGACCAGGAGAACGTGCCGATGACCACGACGAACATCACCCCCACCAGCGCGCCGATGGGTATCTGCTCGATCAGCGACGATGCGAAGAGGATAAAGAGGAGCAGGAACAAAGCGGCCAGGACCCCTGACAACCGCCACCGGGCGCCCGATTTGATGTTGATCATGCTCTGGCCGATCATGGCGCAACCGCCCATGCCGCCAAAGAAGCCCGTCACCACGTTGGCCAGTCCCTGGGACATGCACTCCCGGTTCTTCTGGCCCTTAGTGTCTGTCAGTCCGTCGATCAACGATAGCGTGAGCAGCGACTCGATCAGGCCGATGCCCGCCAGGATGAAGGCGAAGGGCAGGATTATCCGAAAGGTCTCCAGATTGAAGGGCACATTGGGCACGGAGAAGGGCGGGAGTCCACCCGAGATGCTGGCCAGGTCGCCTACTGTCGGGGTGTCGATGTTGCCGAATATCACTGCAGCCGACACGACCAATATCCCAGCCAACGCTGCTGGGATCCGCTTCGACAACCGGGGCACCAGGTAGATCACAGCCATGGTTGCGGCGATCAGGCCGAGCAGGATCGCCAGGTCTGGGAAGGGCAGCCACGTCTCGTGGCCGTCCGCGCCTTCTATCTTGAAGCTCTCCAACTGGGCCAGGCCGATGACTATGGCCAGCCCGTTAACGAAACCGAGCATCACCGGGAACGGCACCATGCGGATCAGGTCGCCCAGCTTGAACGCCCCAACGATAATCTGAATCACACCCATGGCGACCACGGTGAAGAACAGGTATTCGACGCCGTTCTCGCTCACCAATGAGACCATGACCACGGCCAAAGAGCCGGTGGCGCCGGAGATCATGCCGGGCCGTCCGCCGGTCAAAGACGTGATCAGCCCCACGATGAACGCGGCGTACAGACCCACCAGGGGGTGGACCCCCACCACGAACGCGAAGGCCACCGCCTCTGGCACCAGGGCGAGCGAGACAGTGAGTCCGGCCAGGGTTTCGGTACGGACCCTGGACACATTCTCGAGATTAAACATTAACGGTCCGGCTGGAGTGATTTCGCCAGACGAAGAGGGAGCACGCGGCCCTAGCGCAGCCGAAGCCGCGGCGGGCCGGTGGAATAAGCCTTGGGGTCTTTACGCACGCAGTCGAGGCAGTGGTCCGGCCTAGCCGGTCCTGCGGGGATCGCGGACCTTAGTTGATTGAGGGAAAGTAGATCACCTGGCGCCGTCCTGATGCCGGTCAGACTCAGGGTCTGATAGGCCTCAGAAGCCGGGGAAACCGGCAGCGGCCGCGGAGGTGTTCGGACGTTATCTCTTCAAGAAAGGGCCAGTCGCGGCCACAACCGAAACTGGCGAATCTACCAAGGGTCTCTTCTCTGATATCTGGCTTTTTGTTCTAAGGGTTGCTGCTTTTTATTATATGGCTCAGGTAGCGGTTAAAGGAAGTGAGGCTGGTTTTCGCAAGCATACCAACGGGGAACTTCGGGCCTGTTGACGTGGGCGGGCTGATATCCGAAGGCGAACCAGCACGATATGGGGCAACGAACAGCCACCAATGCTGGGTGCAAAATTCCCGCAGGATTGGTTGGTAGGGCTTTGCCCCAATTGCACCAGCACGGGGAAATGGGACCGGGAAGCGGACCCCAAGTGTCCCAACTGTGGGGCAATCTACGAGCCGCCAAAGAACCCGGCGCCTCGGAAACGCCCGTCTCTTTACTGTGGTGACTGCAAAGAGGGGCCGTTCCAATCAAAGCGTGGGGTGTCCATACACAAACGGGGCCACCGGGTTTCTGCCGGCGGCGAGATTCCGGACTAATTCTCGCCAGCTTAGCGACTCACAAGTAATCCGAGTATCTATACCCTCGTTCGAGTATTACGCCGCTCCTGTCGATTTGTCGCTGTGGGCAATAAGAGTTCGAGGTTTGAAGACTAAATCCGCGTGCCATCCAAACAATGGTTTCGCGGATTGGTAAACGTCCAGCCGAAAGCCGTAAACGGTTTCTGGCTCCAGGATGAAGTGTGCGGGATAAGAGCGCGTAGTATGAGGCTCAATGGAAGACGAAGCGAAGTTGTCGAGAGGATTTCTGGTAAAGGTTGGTTCACCTAGATCTGCCAATTCCAGGGGACCCAGTTCGCCGGTCGATTCAAGAGGGAAAACAGATACCGCGGTTTCGGTGGTGCTTAGGCCGATTTCGGTCGATCCTGTATTTCGGAACTCAGCATTTATGGTTACCCAGACTTTGCCGCCCTCAATATCATTCACAGTTGGAATCATTTGACATTCTAGACTAGGAACTTCGCGTTTCCTCCTAACCCACTCACCGAAACCCCATTTCCAGACCGCCCAAAGTCCTCCCACAATGATCGCAATAGCCATCGTCCAGTTTTTGACAATTTCGGATATATTCGCTTCCATGATTAGTTTGCCCTTTCTGTCGGATATGGTGAATTAATATCTTTCGGTAAGATTATAGACTTAGCAACGACGTTTAAAAATCCGGTCTAAATCTCGGCAGCTCCACCATGGAAAAAGCTGAGCAATGCGGGTCTCGCGAGATCCGCCATAACAGAAAGGTGGAGCGGCCTCCGACGCTGTGAGCCATTCACACAGAATCACTCATCTAAGGACAATATCTGGCGATCAATTCGTGCAGTCGCCCCTCTTAAGGTCATCCCCTGGCCGAAGTACCAATTCCAGACGTGCCTCAGCAATGTTTCACCGTTGGCCGCCAAAGTTCGTAGATCGAGTTTCACAGTTGATCCGCCGTGAACAATCTTACTCCTAGCCCCATACAAATCTTTGAATTCCTGAAACGCTTGGTGCCTGTCGTGTCCGGTCTCCCCTCGGATTATTGCTCCCCTTAACGCAAACCGATAACTTAACTCGTCTGGGACTGCATTGGTCAACAAAGCCTCCAGGCCGATAGAGTAGTCGACTATTCTGTCGTCCAATCGTGTTCGCCCTAGCCCATCGACCAATCGCCGTAGCGGAAGAGCCAAATAATCGGAACCTGGAATCATGATTTCTTTCACACGAGGCCACATTTCCACGATCGTTTCACGTGTGCCTGAGCTCAACGTAGATGGCAGCAGTGGGAGTTGAGGTCCGAATTCACGAGGCAATCGGCTCCAATAGAATGAGCTGCCAAGTGTATTTGTACCGAAATTTGTCTCCATCCCGAGTGGCAACAGAATAAAACCTCCCACACCGGCTAACACGAGTCCGGAGATAATGGCCTCTCGCATACTATGAACGGATCCGGAGATACCGGGGTCCTCGAAAGAGTGGTCAATTTTGATTTCTAGTATCGACCACTTGTCGGAAGGCGAGAACTGAATCGTGTAAGGTTCAGCCGGAAACTTCCCTTGTGACAATTCATACAATTCATCTTCTGAAATCGGGCGCAGAGAAATCCCCTGTTCAAGAACTAATGGTTCGCCGCACAAATCTACATAGACCAAAGCGTCGCGGTAGGTCGTAGTGCTCTTGTGCTCAACAACAGCGTCGGCAAAGGTGTCGAGTAGCTCCTCGGCAGTTGAGTGGGCCAAATCGAGCGGATCAGGCAGCTCGCACCATGCGTAAACCAATGGCACTAGGAATCCGAACCGAATCCACTGAGCTTCAATGCCTACAGCTAACATTGCTGCGTGCAGTTCAGATTGCTCAGGAAATTCGTTGTCTATCATCTGGGTCTGGTAGAAAGCTCCGACGCCAAACCAGTTGAACACTTCCCGTTCGTGACTACCCGATTTTGAGAGGGTCGTCGGTCCGGGAGACTGAACGACAACTTGACTATCGTCTGGTTCCGCCGCAGACCACCAGAGCCCTTTCTGCACCACTTTGAGGTTCTCCATAGATTGGACACCGTTGGAGACAACTTCAAGAAATTTGCGGGCTTTTTCTTTTATCTCTTCGTTACTCGGCATCGGATGCAGTCCCCATGGCGAATTCGAATTATTGGGATGAGTGGATTAGATCCCAAGGCGTAATGTCCTAACCAGATTATATTCCATCAAAAAGAAGCCGGGGAACTCCCCCGGCTTCTTCTCTAGGACCCGAACCAATCTCCCCAGCTCCTACGGCACATCCTCCGGGACCGGGTATCCGTTGCGTATCAGCAGCTTCACCACCTCCGGGTCGTCGATCGGCTTCATGTCGATGCCGGCGGCGGGGAAGGGCGAGACCAGCTTGGCTTCCATCTTGTGGTCGCACCTCTATCAAATCTCATGACACGGGCACTCTAATAATGGACAATCAGTTTCTAGATCACATCGATGACTAGAAAAATTTAGAACGTTTGATTGCCACACCCAAAAATAAAAGCCTCCAGATAAATCTGGAGGCTTTTCCAAATCCGATTTTATCGGTTTGGTAGGGCGTAGGGGATTTGAACCCCTGATCTCCGCCTTGAGAGGGCGGTGTCCTGGGCCGCTAGACGAACGCCCCACACGTCAGAAGCCGGACCCTTCGGCCCACGAATGAGTCCAGCCCGATAATGCTACCAAACACGAGCATCGGTTGTAAATCACACGCCCGGAAGTTCATGGTCAAAATCGGTCGATCAGGTCGGCAGATTTCCTGGCCGGCAAGCTTCTAAGCCAACAAACAAAAAGGCCGGACCGGAATCTCCGGACCGGCCTTTTTAGTTACACATGATTCGCGAGGTCTAGTTGACTGTGAAGTCACCGAACATCGTGAAGTTGTGTCCGGGGAAGGTGCAGACGAACTGGTAGGTGCCGGCGGCCGGGGCCGTGAAGGTGGCATCCGCGCTTTCGCCGGGTCCGAGCAGTATCGTGGCGCCAATGACACGGGAGTCATCAACCGGCAGCCAGTTGTTACCCTGGCCGGAAGCCAGACCGTCGGTGGCCACGGCGTCCTTGGTACCCGCCTCGACCAACGCCCAGTTATGGGAGTTGACCGCGGAGGAGTTATTGAAAGTCACCACGACTTCCGAGCCCGCGGCAGCGGACAAGGAACCGGGGCTGAACTGAAGGGCGTCGCCGTTCACGTCGATGGTCAATTGTGCGGCGCCACTGGTCCCGCCGGTCGGCGCAGGGGCAGCAGTCGCAGGTATCGCCGTCGGGGATGCCGTTGGCTCAGGGGCCCTGTCGCTAGCCGGGACAGTGGCGGGCGGAGCAACGGTCGCCGTGGCGTTGGGATCAGCTTCGTCGCTGCCGCAGGCAATGGCCAAGAGCATGACCGCGCTCAGAATCGCAAATAGAATAACGTATGATTTTCTCACCGGTTTGCCTCCATTTCTTATATAAAAAAATCCGATTAACTGGGTACTAACTGGGCAATTCTAGGCAGTAAACTACTTTGTTATTTTTATCACAAGCCGTGCGTAGTGTCAACGCGCGTGCGCACGATTTCAGGGCGCGTGCGCACGATTTTCAGGGCGCGCGCGCGATTTCGGGCGGCTAAACCTGTTACTCTGAAAAGCTAGAAACACGCCCAAGCCCTGCCCAGATACGTTAGCCAGATACTTTGTCTAGATGCGCCGTACGGAAGTGGATTATCATATCCGCAAACCCCGCCGACATACAGCGCGGCACCGGGCATGACAGGAGTTACCGTGGATATCGGCAAGTTCCCTCCCTCCTTACTAGAGAAGCTGATCCAGAAGACCGGCATCACCGACCCGCGGGTGATCCTGGGCCCGGGGGTGGGCGAGGACGCTGCGGTCTTGGACCTGGGCGACACGCTGCTGGTGGCCAAGAGCGACCCCATAACGTTCGCCACCGACCGTATCGGCCGGTATGTCGTGCAGGTGAACGCCAACGACATCGCCTGCACGGGTGGCACCCCCCGCTGGTTCCTGGCCACGCTGCTGGTTCCGGAGCGGTTCACCGAAGACCAGGCCGAGGAGTTGTTCACCCAGGTGTTGGACGCCTGCAATGAGATAGACGTTGCTCTGATCGGCGGGCACAGTGAAGTCACTTACGGTATCGACCGTCCCTTGGTGGCAGGCACGATGCTGGGCGAGGTAGCCCGCGACCGTATGGTGCGCACCGGCGGCGCTCAGGAAGGCGACAGCATCGTCGTGACCAAGGGCCTCGCAATAGAGGGAACCGCCCTTTTGGCCCTGGAGCGCGCTGACGAACTCCGGAAGGCCGGAGTTAGCGAAGACACAATTGCATTAAGTGCAGAATTGTTAAATGTACCGGGCATAAGTGTATTAATGGACGCAAAGATCGCCTGCGATACTGCACAAATACATTCTATGCACGACGTTACCGAGGGCGGTCTTATCACTGGGCTACGAGAGATTGCCACGGCTTCCGGGTTGGGTCTGGCGATGGAAGAAGGCGGCGTTCCAATACTGGAATCGACCGAAGAGATCTGCCAAGCCCTTGGTCTGGACCCGATGGGACTGCTCGCTTCGGGGTCGCTTATCATTACACTTTCACCCACTGAAGTTCCTTCTTTACTTGCAGCGTTGGATAAAAAGGGAATAGACGGTTGGGAGATCGGGGTGATGATGCCGCCGGAAGAAGGTCTGGTCTACATCGGACGGAAGGGCCAGGGAGAGTTGCCCAAGTTCGAGCGGGATGAGCTGGCCCGTTATTTCAGCCGTTCTTCAGCCTAGTCCCTGTGGTTCGTGCCGGTTCTCTTATTAAAAGGGCCTTAAAACGGCTTAGGTCGTAAGCTCTTTTATCGCCTCGGCTGCCCGCTGCTGGGCCGGCACGGTCAGTGACCAATCGTTCCCCTGGGCGATGAACATGTCCCGCTGCTTCTTCATATGGGAGGCGAAGTTGGGCGCATCGTAGGCGCCGTACTCACGGCAGACCTCGATCAAGCTTTCCTTGGAAAACACCGGCTGTCCGCTGGAGAGTAATCCGCCAACACCAAGCAACAAAGCCAGTTTTACCTGCTTCTTGGAGTTGGTCTTTTCTTTCAGGTCTTTCACGATAATACGATATGACCCGCCATCCAAATGATAGACCCGTGAGATGGACGGCTCAGGTATTTGGTGCTGGTCCAAAAATATGGGGCCTCGTTCTCCGGACACCTTATGTCCGTTGGTGGCGGGGCTGGAGTGGGAGCCATTGGCTGGTGCGAAAGCCGTCTCACCGTTCATATCCAACTCGCGGGCATGGCCGTTGCCGTTCTGTGGCAGAGGGGAGTCCGACTGGGCCAGGACGCGAATCAGCGCCTGGAAACAGGGGATCTGGTATTTCTCGGGGCAGCGTTCCGCCAGCCTTACGGCCTCGTCCAGATGCTCCGCTACGTTCTCGAACACGACCGCCCCTCCAAACCCCAACTCAGGTCAACGCACTCAGGTTAATACCGTGGGGAAAGACCCCGGGCCAGCGTCTCGGCCCGGTGTGTAACCAACCCCAGCGCTTCGCCATCGGCCTATCGTCAGTATATCGCCGTGAATATCCCGCTTCAATTATTAATGACCCTCCTAATGGGCATAAATAAAGGGCCCGTCGTCCATCAGAAAGACAGGCCCTTCATCTATATAGCCCCAATAAGAGTTACATTTGTGTCAAAAAGCTCAGCCTTTGTACACGTCCAGGGACCGGCGGAGTTGGTCGGCGGTGATGTTGGCGCCGCTGACTGTTATTGCTACCTTTTTGCCCTTCACCTTTTCCGGGTACTTCATCGCTCCTGCCAGCGCAGTGGCCCCAGCTCCTTCGGCCAGGGTGTGGGCCCTGTCGATGAGGGTGCCGATCGCCCGCTCAATATCTTCGTCGCTCACCAGCAGAAAGTCGTCCAACAAGTCTTTCATGATCTGCTGTGGGAGTTCGTAGCCCGTCCTGGTCGCGATTCCTTCGGCGATGGAATTCATGTCGGCCTCGACCATCTCACCCTTCTGCCAAGACAGGTAGCCGGCGGGGGCCTGTTCCGACTGCACGGCCACCACTTCTATAGAGGGGTCGATGCCCTTGGCGACGATACAGGCGCCGGAGACACCGGACCCGCCGCCCAGGGGCAGCATCAGCACCTGGACATCGGGCAGGTCTTCGACGGTCTCCAAGGCCTGGGTCCCGACGCCAGCTATGATCAGGGAGTCGTTGACCGGGTGTACGAACAGGTAGCCTTCTTCTTTGGCCAGCGTTTCGCAGTGCAACCGGGCCGCATCGAAGTCCGCTCCATGGAAGATGATCTCAGCGCCCAGAGCCCTCATTGCCGCAACCTTATTGGGGTTGGCATCTTCCGGGAGACCGATCATGGCCCGCACGCCGAATAGCTTGCAGGCGCTGGCTATCGACTGGCCATGGTTGCCGGACGACGCGGTGATCATGCCGCGCGCCTTGTCTTCTTCCGAGAGGTTGGCCAGCAGGTTGATGCCGCCCCTGCCCTTGAATGCGCCCAGTGGCAGGTACTCCTCGTGCTTCAAGTACACTTCTGCTTCCAGAAGTTCGCTGAGGCCAGCGGAATAGTGTAACGGTGTACGAGGTATGTGGGGGGCGATGGTTTTCTTCGCCCGGTAAACGTCCCTAAGAGTGGGTGCCTCCATGTCGCTCCGCCTTTTGGTGGGATCCTATTTAATGAGTAACATCCAGCTTATGGAAGGGATATGACCGTGTCAACGACCCATATTCCTCTTGTCCTACTCGCGGCCTTCGTTCTTGATGACCTTGATCCGGTGGTAAATGAACCACGCCACCGCCACCGCCATTATGGCGGCGATTGGGAAGTCGAAGGGGCGCATCACCTGGCGCATGTCTTCCCAGTTCTCGCCCAATTTGAAGCCGCCGTAGGCCAGACCCAGGCTCCAGGGGTAAGACCCGACGAACGTGTAGAAGCTGAACTTCCAGAAGTTCATGCGGGCGATCCCGGCTGGCACACTTATAAAAGTACGCACCACCGGCAGCATCCGGGAGGCGAAAACCGCCAGCTCGCCGTACTTCTTGAACCAGATCTCTGCCTGGTCGACCTCATGTTGCGTCACCAGCACGTATTTCCCGTACTTCTTTAATAGGGGGCGGCCGCCCTTGTAACTGATCCAATAGGCCACCCAGGACCCCAAAAGGTTCCCCAGGGCCCCGTAGAAGCCCGCCATCAACAACATCCATGCTGAATCCCCCTTGGCTTCGATTAAAAGCCAACCCGCCAGCGGCATGATCAGCTCGCTGGGAAAGGGGATAGCTGCACTTTCGATCCCCATCAGGAAGACCACACCGGGCCAGCCCATGGCATCGTAGACTTTCGTGATTATCTCTAAGAACCAGGTTTCTATGCCTAACATATATCTATTCGCCCTTTAATCATCCCTTTAAGTGGCAAGCGCCAGTTAAACTTATGGGT
>CAVOAA010000069.1:0-15159 GCA_963693555.1 Dehalococcoidia bacterium
CAGAATGGACCCACTGGAGATCAATATCTCTGATGTGCGTCAGTCCTGCATGCCGCAGGGCCTCGCGGACCGAAATATACGCATCAGGATATTCAACGTATTTTCCCACCAGGGCGATGGATATCTCCTCTTTTGGCTCGTTCATGCGATCGACCATGGCCGACCACTCCGTTAGGTCTTTGGATTTACCCCCAAGACGTAAGGTATTGACGATGATGTCCCCCAGACCGGCGTTTTCCAGCACCAGTGGGACTTCGTATACGTTGTCAACGGTCAGCACTGGAATAACAGCGTTCAAAGGAACGTCGCAGAAAGCCGATATCTTTTCGCAGATGGACTGGGATACCGGTTCGTCGCTTCTGCAAAGAATGGCGTCTGGCTGGATACCTATGGAACGTAATTCTTTCACGCTGTGTTGTGTTGGCTTGGTCTTCAGTTCTTGTGCTGCTTTTATATAAGGAAGCAAGGTCAGGTGGATGTAGAACACATTGTCCCGGCCTACATCGTTTCTCATCTGCCGGATGGCCTCCAAGAAAGGCAGGCCTTCAATATCGCCGACCGTGCCACCAACCTCGGTGATGATCACATCAGCTTCCGATTCGGCGGCCAGGGCTAGGACCCGGTCTTTGATGGCGTTGGTGACGTGGGGCACCGTTTGTATGGTGCCGCCAAGAAAGTCACCGCGCCGTTCTTTGGCGATCAGGTTGAGATAGACTTCGCCGGCGGTGAGGTTGGAAGTCCTGGTCAGCTCTACGTCAATGAATCTTTCATAGTGGCCCAGATCAAGATCGGTCTCGCCGCCGTCTTGGGTCACAAACACTTCACCGTGCTGATAGGGAGACATGGTACCGGGGTCAACGTTGAGGTAAGGGTCCAGTTTGATGACGGAGACGGTGAGTCCCCGGCTTTTCAGGATGCGTCCGATGGATGCGACGCTGATCCCTTTGCCCAGTGAACTGACAACTCCCCCGGTAACGAAGATAAACTTTGTCGGCATTTGCCTACGCAATAAAAGGATGTTAGTGGGAAACGGGGAGGGGTACCTACCTGGAACCGGTTAACTGAACCAACGCCCTAAGCAACACTTATCGTAATTCTGAAAAGGGGCCTTGCGGGAGGACGCTAACTCAAGAGCGAGGACGGTGGCAACGCGAATGGTTGCTGGGGATTCCACTGCTAATTATATGAGTCCATTTTCCTGAGTGTCAAGCGTCATAACATGGATATTAAAATCAACTGGATTCCACCGTTGATTCTTACAGCCGCACCCATTAGTTCCGGGGGTGGCGCGGGAGGTAATTTATCTTAGGTGATTTACCTAGCTAATCTATCTAGGTAATCGGCATCGAACTCGGCGATCCAACCAAGGACTGCCTGTTCGTCCAATGGGACTTGGCCCGGCGCTCTTCCGCCCTCTGGCAGATTGCCGATGGTCCAGTCCTCCGCGAGGCGTTCCATGCTCTGCTGGTCGATCCCCAACAACTCGGCCAAGACGTATTCATTCGCCTCGCCCAGCCGTGGGGCAGGCCCTTTGATGCCGGTCTCACTGTTGGAGAACTTCCAGGCCCTCCCCACATACCCCTTGGACCGCAGCCCAACCTCGGGCGGATTATGAACGGTCTCAAAGAACCCCCGGTCCAGATACTGTGGGTCGGTCAACGCCTGTTTCGCCGTCAGTATCGCTCCGGCGGGCGCACCTGCTTCCTGAAGTGAGGTCATGGCCTGGTATGAAGTCCGTGCCGAGGTCCAAGCCCCGATGATCTCGTCCAGTTCTTCTTGATGTTGGCGGCGGTCTATGGGGTCGGCAAACCGGGCATCAGCAACCAGTCCCAGATTGCCCATGGCCTGGCATATCGCTTGCCAATCATTCTCATCCCTGGCGGCGATGGCCACCCATTGATCGTGGCCCTGGCAGGGATAGACGCCGTGGGGTGACAAAACGGGGTGTCGATTGCCGATCCGCAGGGTCCGGCGGTCATTGAACACGTAATCCAGCAGTCCAGTGCCGATCACGGTAGTGCCCGTTTGATACATGGCCAAATCGATCCATTGGCCCTGACCGGTGCGGGCCCTTCTCAGCAGGGCTGCCATCAGACTGCCCAGGGCCGTCCAGCTGGCTAGAAAATCGGAATAGGAGTTGCCCATCTTATTTGGGACTTGGCCCTCGGTCAGGCGGCCGTCCGTCCCCTCTGACATGTAGCCCATGAACGCCCCGGTGCCGTGGGTCGGTTCCAGAGCCGACGCCATAGCCCCGAAGTTGCTCCAGGGGCCGCTGTGCCCGTAGCCGGTGTTGGAGACCATGATCAGGTCCGGCTTGTGCGCCCTAAGGCTTTCGTAGTCCAGCCCGAACCGGGCCATAACCCTGGGGGTGAAATTTTCCAAGACCACATCGCAGACGCCGACCAGGTCTTTGATGATCCCCTGAGATTCTTCGGAACGCAGGTCCAGGGTCAGACTTCGTTTGCCGCGGTTCAGGTTCTGAAAAGTTCCGCCCTGCTCCCACCAGAACTCGCCGGGTTGGTTGTCGGGGAAAGGCCCGGTAGTCGTCCGGGTGGTGTCCATGAACTGGGTCTGGCAGGTGTCGATCTTGATGACCTCAGCGCCAAGGTCGGCCAGGTTCGCCCCGGCAAAGGGCATGGCGAAGACCCGGCTCAGGTCCAGTACCCGGATATTTTTTAATGGGGCTTGTGGTTCGTGGGCTAAGGACATATATCTGTCTGTCTTCCTAATATATGCGGGATCAACGATCGACTAGATGACGCCGTGCTGCCGGAGCGTGATTAATTCCTGGGCACTATAACCAAGCTCCTGGCCAAAGATTTCTGAGTTATGTTGGCCCAAAAGTGGGGCTGGCAGAGTGCTTGATATATCTTCTCCGGGCAGCCGGACTGCCATTCCGGGGTAGCGGGCCGGGCCGACCACCGGGTGATCGACATCGACGAAGAAGTCACGCACTCCCAGATGCGGGCATTCGGCCAAGTCTCCGGCGTCTTGGGCCATGCCAAAGACCAATCGCCGTTCTCCCGACGCGAGGAACAAAGGCATCCGGTCCCATTGGGCCAGTCCTTTGATCAACAGGTCCTTGAGTTCTTCGCCGTGGGCCACCCGGCCGGCGCCGGTCGCGAACTTCTCGTCCTGCAGTTCTTCCAAGCCAATGAGATCGGCGATGGTCGCCCAGGGTTGGGAACCCTGGACAGAGGGAGCCACGTAGCCGTCGCGGGCAGGCATCAGTTCTTCGAACCCAGCGCCGCGGACCGGACGGCGTCCTTTGACCGCACCCATGTAGTTGTAGTAGGGCAGCGGCTGGACCAGGTGAGCGCCCAAGCATTCTGCCGCCGATACGTCCACATGCTGGCCTTCCCCTAACGTGAGCCGGGCAAACAGCGCGACCTGAGTGGCGGCAGCAGCGTTTGACCCAGCCACATAGAAAGACTGGTCTAGGACGTTGCGCAGGGGCGGCTGGTCAGAATCGCCCGAGTGATACATCAGGCCACTCAGGGCATAGGTGACGATGTCCGTCGCCTGGAAATCACTGTAGGGGCCGGTCTGGCCAAAGGGAGCGATGGACGTGACGACCAACCCGGGATTCACTGCCGCCAGCGACGCATAGTCCAGGCCCAGTTCTTTGGACTCGGCGGGTGGACTGTTATGCACCAGGACATCGGCCTCGGATAGGAGCCGGTCAAATAGTTTCCGGCCGCTGACACTGGACGGGTCGAGAGTCACGCCCTTCTTGTTGGTGTTCAGGTAGAGAAAGGTCAGGCTCTTCTCCGGGTGCGGGTCGTCGCCAGCGAAGGGGCCCATGCGGCGGCTGGCATCACCCGAGCCGGGGGTCTCAACCTTGATGACATCTGCCCCGTAGTCGGCCAGGATCTTGGTGCACCACGGCGCTGATATCCCGGAGCCCAGGTCCAGTACGCGGAACCCGTTCAGCAGACCGGCTGGCATCAGGCTTCCACTTCCCAGACCAGCGGCAGGCTCTGGCCTTTTTTGGGCAGGACAACCGTGCCCCGGCCGGTGGCTGTCTGTTCTCCACGGTTGTTGGTCAGGTTGACCTCGCAGTCCACGTGGCCATATTGGCCGACCTCACGGACGGCCGTTACCTTTCCGGACGCCGTGATTATATCGCCAGGATAGTCCATGCCACGGTGCTCCACATAGAACCGCTTGAACCAGCCTTGCGGACCGGCAAGTTTGATCATCAATTGACCCAGGTACTGGTTCTTCAGCGAGCCGTTCACAACGACGTTGGCCAGGCCCTGGTGTATCTGGGCAAAGGGCAGGTCCCAGTGGATGCGGGCGTAGTTGCCGTTGGCTGCGGCCCAGCGCACCAGATGGGTGGTGGTCAGCGGGCCTTTAACTACTTGCTCCAAGTCCATGCCCACCGAGATATCTTCAAAGTGATTCTGCTCGCCGCCGGCGTGGACAGAGCGAGGGACGGTCTGATCGGGTGCCGGTGGAGAGATCACCACCGATTCAAGACCTTTGCCCGAATCCGCGACCGCCTTAACGTCTTCTTCCGGTGGCCGGCTTCTATGGATGCTCACGCGATCAGCAACGCTGATGGCGTCGCCATGCTGGTTGGTCTGGGTCTCGCGCCGGACGATGAATACCAGGGGACCCGACCGGCCTTCTTTCTCAAAGATGTCCACCACGCGGAATTGGCGGGTTACCCAATCGCCCACATAAGCAGGGCGCAGGAACTGCCAATCGCTGCCGCCGTTCAGGCCGTAGCTGTTGAAGGGCAGCGGCACATCAAAATGGGATTCCTGCCCGGCGCCGAAGTAGCCGATGGATGGCGCTATGTCCTTCCAAGTGGCCAGCGGAGGGCAGAGCAGCCCCTTGAACCGGCTGGCTTCAGCCGCGGCTTTGTCGATGTATAGCGGGTTGGGATCTTCAGTGGCGTCGGCCAGGTCGTAGGCCATCTCGTCGCTGAGGGGGAACCGGTTCTTCTCGGGTGAGGTCTCGCTGCCGATCAGGGCACGGACCTCCGGTGTGATCAAACTGTCGGCCATGAAAAGCGCTCCAAATATGTTTGCCGGATAGCCTGGATATCGGATATTCCCAGGCAGGCGCAGGCGTGCGCCGCCTGCAGTTTAGCATACCTCAGACACGATGGCCGGGTGTATCATGTGGGCCGGGAAAAACCGATTGGCGAGAGCCGCCGGACGATTATATGGAGAGGACCAAATGACTCTGAACGAGTTTATCGAAAACGCCTTCAACACCGAACAAGCGTATCTGATGGATGCTCTGGGAGACCTGACCACAGATGAAATGTCGTGGCAGGCCGGGCCGGAGGCTAATACTATCGGCTGGATACTGTGGCACATGACCCGGGTGGAAGACATGTGGTTCCAGTTCTTCATCCAGCGGCAGCCGGAGCTATGGGAGACAGAAGGGTGGCACGAGAAATTCGGAATGCCGACCAGGGACAACGGCTTTGGGCATACCCCGGAACAGGTCAAAGAATTTCCGGCCTATGACCTGAAGGAGATGATCGCCTACGGTGCATCCGTGAGAGCCGCGACATTGAGCTATTTGAAGACTGTCACTCCGGAGCAGATGGACGTGGTCCCCAGGGAGGCCCGGCCGGAGATGTCTGTGGGCCAGATATTCAGGCAGGTTGTCGGTGAGATGTACCAGCATCAGGGCCACATCGCCTACCTGAAGGGCTTGATGCGCGACGGAAAGTAATAGCCCAAAGCGACAACCAAGAGGCCGCGAGAGCATTCCAATTCAAACGGCTGGCCAGGTTCCTTGACATCAGATTTGCCTGCGGGTAGCTTAAAATCGTGCCGTCGGATTCCGTCGGTGACCACGAATCGTCATGCCGTATTGGCGCTGGTATAGGTATTTGAGAGCAGCCGCCGGCTTTTTCAAAAAATTCTTGCTACAACCCAAGCTCAGGATGGTCTTGGGCTTGGTGTTAGGAACCGGTATCGGCATCGCCATGGTGCGCGATATGGACTGGGGTTCCCTTTCCGGTGCGTTCGGCGACTTCCCCGTCCGCTACGCGCTGCTTTCTCTGGCTGTCTTCTCTGCTGCCACCGTCATGCGCGCCTACCGTTGGCAGGTCTTGTTCATCGGCGACAAGGTTCCTTTGCACAGGCTTCTCCTCGTGCAGAACGTGGGCATCGGCTTGAACAGCGTCTCCCCGTTAAGGATCATCAGCGAAGCCACTCAGTTTTTGATGCTCACACTGCGCTACCGGGTTAGGGGCGAAGAGGCCGCGGCAACTCTGGGTGTCCAGCGGGTCTTGGATTTCGTGATAGCCGCCATATTGTTGGGCGTGGGGCTGATGTTCCTGCCCAGCCTGAAGGGCTTCACCCCCTACATCATCGGCGCCATTTTAATCGCCATTATCAGCGTGCTGGCGGTACCGGCGGTCATCTGGTTCGGCTCCCGGCCCGGCCTCACCCATCTTAAGTTGCTGGCATCCACTTCGTCGTCCCTCCGGGGACTAACCTTAGCGAGGGTCAGACTCACCTGGTCTTTTCTACTGACCTTGGGTTACTGGGTCCTGCTGGGGCTTTCGGCCTGGGTCTTGGCTCACGGAATGGGCATCGACATCTCGCTGCTGGTCGCCATTTTGCTGGTGATCGGAACACTCACTTTCGTGGCCTTGGTACCGTCATTGCCGGCCTCGGTCGGGACCTTCGAATTTGCGGTCTTCTACCTGCTGACAACCATCGGGGTTGGCGACGGCGACGCCCTTGGGTTCGCGTTGGTGATTCACGCCATCCTCTTCATGCCGCCGATATTGATCGCCGTCATGGTCTTCGCCACCTGGGCCATCACCGGCCGTGGCAATCCGACCCAGCTTGCACCTGACACGCTGGCCGTCGAAACGCTGGAACCCTAACTGCCTTCGGACTAAAACCCGCACCCCGGTTTTCCCTCTACGGCGCATCTGCTCCCCTCATGGACCAGCCACTGCCCCATCTTATAATCGAGAGTGATTCTGTACCCTCTGTGAACTAGAGGGAACCAGGTCATACGTGTCGAATCGGGACGGTGAGACGATGAACCTATTCTCTGTAAAACGGCTACTGATCATGGGAGCGGCTGTCTTGGTCATGGGCTGTTCCTCATCAAGCCCCACAGAGTTGCCCGACACCAACAAGACCGACGGCGTGCCGATACCGTCGCCAACGGCAGTGGTCGCGACGGCGCCTTCAGGCACCAATGGCGGCTCTCTCACCGTGGCTTCAGCAGCGGCCATCCCCCACCGAGACGTCCACCAAGAGGTCCAAGAGACCCTGACCGCTCTGGGGCCGGGACTGGCTTACAGCAGGCTCTTACGGTTGCGCTCCGGGCAGGGCTCCAACCAACCAAACCTGCTGCTGGAATGTGATCTCTGCCAGAGTTGGTCGCTGAACGACGACCTGTCCTATATTTTCAACCTGCGGCCCGGCATACGCTGGCAGAACATCGCGCCGGTAAACGGCCGGGTTCTGACCGCCCAGGATGTAGTTTTCAGCCTCGACCGTCTCAAGACACCCGGCTGGCCCAATGCCCCTCTCCTGGCCTCAATCGGCAAGGCAACGGCCCTGGACGACCTGACTCTGCAGGTTGAGCTTGCCCTGGAAGACGCCGATGCTCTTCTTTCCTTAGCCGACGGGCACGTGAAAATTGTGGCCCCCGAAGCCGTCGCAGTGACTGGCGACCTGAAAAACGGCCCCGTCATCGGAACCGGCCCTTGGGTCTGGCAGGAAACCGATGGCCCTGGAATGGAATTCACCCGGAACTCTGATTACTTCGAGGGCGGACTTCCATTCCTCGATCAACTGAACGTGGCTGTCATGCGCTCAGGCGCACTGGCCGGGCCTGCTGAATCGGACCAGGTTGCGGCGTTCCAGGCAGGCCTGGTGGATGTAATGTCCGTTGGGCCCAGCGAATGGGAGATGGTCCGCCGGGGGGACACTGATTTTCAGTCGATAGTCTCCCGCAGGTCGGGCGCCGGCGTGGTCCTGGCCATGAACTCGCAATCTTCCAGCCTGAAAGAGACCGCTGTGCGCCAAGCCGTTTTCCAGGCCATCGACCCCTGGGACTACCTGGATACCGTGTGGTCGGGACAAGGGTTCGCCAGTGTCGGCATCCCGGTGCGGGAGTCCAATTGGTTGTTGGACCGGTCTGAGATGCGCCAGAACTTCTTCGCCGACCCTGGCAAGGCCCGGGAATTGCTGCTGAGCGCAGGCCAAACCCTGCCGGTAGACCTGGAAGTAACGGTACGTATCGAGCGGACCGGTGGAGAGAACCTGGCTTTGGAAGAAAAGTTGATGGCCGATCTGACAGCCGTGGGATTCAATCCGGAGCTGCGAAGGATGAACCCCGTACAGTTCGACGATCTGGTCATGGGCCCGGCACGGGAGTTCCAGTTGGCGGTTGGGACCGTTCCTCCGACCTCAACCACCAACAGCTACCTGTTCGGCCTGCTGCACAGTCAGGGCCAATGGAATTTGTCGGGGCACGATGATGCCCAGCTAGACACGATGATTGAAGCTCAGGCGGTGGAGTTCGACGACGTGGCCCGTCGGGAGCAGTTGGTGGATATACAGCGCCGGGTGCTGGAGCAGGCCTATCTGTTCAGCCCGGTAACCGCTGTTTCACGGTGGGTATTTAGCCGCGACCTGAAGGGGTTTGAGCCCAACAGCGCCCTCTCCGAGTACAACTTTTGGTCGAGGACCTGGCTGGACCGCTAGTCAGCTTACGATTATCGGACTGGCTGACGCCTTAACACCGCTCATCCTGAGCTTGTCGAAGGACGCTGTGGTCAAACATGGCTGATTTCTGACACCGTGGTTCGACAGGCTCACCATGTGCGGAAGGTTGGATTCCCGCATTTGGATGCATCACTGCCTGGCTGCTCTGGGTTGCTTCTTTCACAGTAATGACGGGGAAAAGTCGGATGTAGGGGCAGGTTTCTAACCTGCCCTGCTCTGGTAGGCCTAACTTGTCGTGCGGGAATCCAGTGGCGCAACACGGTTTTCCCATTCGCGCACAGGTCGATGATAGGCTAGGCGGGTTGGAAACCCGCCCCTACGACCAGTTATGTCATCGGCGAAATTACCTAATAGAGGGTCTAGGTGGATTTCTTCAGGTAGGCTTTGATGCCTTCTTCCAGGGCGGTCAGGGGGAGGAGCGCGCATTTGATCCGCACCGGGTATTGCCGCACCACTTGTAGCGCCCTCAGGTCGCCCAACTCAGGCGCATCATCCGCGGTGCCGTTCTTCATGGCGTCCCGGAACCGCTCACCCAACTCTGTCACTTCATCCAGTGACTTGCCCCGTAGCAGGCCGGAGAGCATGGACGTGGCGGCCTGGATTATGGAGCAGCCATCGGCGTTGGCGCTTACTCCGCAAACATTGCCCCTATCATCCAGCTTCAGCCGCAAGATGGCGCGGTCGCCACAAAAGGGATTGAACTCCTCAGCCTCGATATCGGCGTCGGTCAGAGCTTCACTGTTGCGAGGGTGACGGTAATGGTCCATGACCAGATCGCCATAGAGACCGTCCAAAGGGACATCAGGCTGTTGAGACATTGAGGTAATTCGCCAAAAGAGAGATCCGCATCCAGCTTAGCACAGCGTGATCAGGCAATCTGGCCCAACAAAACCCGGCTGCGTCGGCTATTCCGTGGTTACTTCTGAATCGCCGTCGAGAGCGGCTTTCATGGTGTGCCAGGCCAGTATGGCGCACTTGATGCGGGTGGGGTACTCGTTGACGCCGGACAGGGTTTCCAGGTCGCCCAGGGTGTCGAGATCAAGCTCAGCGCCGGGCTCGGTGATCATGTGGTGGAAGGCGTCGAATATCACTTCGGCCCGCTCCACGCTCTGGCCTTTGATGCTCTGAGTCATCATGGAGGCCGAGGCCCGCGAGATGGCGCAACCGGTGCCCTGGAATCCCACATCGTCGATGACGCCGTCAATGACCTTGAGGAAAAGGGTTATCTGGTCGCCACAGAGCGGATTAAAGCCCTCGGAGGTCTGACTGGCATCCTCGATAGCTTTGAAGTTGTGAGGCTTGCTGTTGTGCTCTAGGAGTATCTCCTGGTACAGATCACTCAGGCCAGACATCAGCTGAACACCTCAAGCACGCGGTCGATGCCCTTGACCAGCGCGTCGATGTCTTCCTTGGTGTTGTAGAAGGCCAGGGAGGCGCGAGCGGTGGCGGGTATCTGGAAGCGCTGCATCACCGGTTGGGCGCAGTGGTGTCCCGTGCGCACCGCGATGCCCTGCTCGTCCAATATTGTCCCGATGTCGTGGGGGTGGGCCTTATCCATGACAAAGGACAGGATGCCAGCTTTGTTGGCGGCAGTGCCGACTATGCGCAGTCCTTCGATGGACGACAAAGCGACGGTACCGTACTCGAGCAGTTCTTCTTCGTGGGCAGTGATATCGTCGAAGCCTAGGGCGTTCACATAGTCGATGGCCGCGCCCAGGCCGATGGCTCCGGCGATGTCCGGGGTGCCACCCTCAAACTTGTAAGGCAGGTCATTGTAGATGGTCTTTTCAAACGTGACCGACTTGATCATCTCGCCGCCGCCTAGGAAAGGAGGCATGGCGTTCAGGTACTCCTCTTTGCCGTAGAGTATCCCGATGCCGGTGGGCGCGTAGAGCTTGTGACCGGAGAACACGTAGAAATCGCAGTCGAGCTCTTTCATATCCACTGGCATGTGGGGGACAGCTTGAGCGCCGTCCAACAAGACCGGTGCGCCGTGGGCGTGGGCCATGGCCACGATCTGGGCCGCGGGCAGTATGGTGCCTAGCGCATTGGAAACGTGAGTGATGGAGACGAGCTTGGTCCGTGGACTGAGCATCTTTTCGTACTCGTCCATAATCAACTCGCCCGAGTCGTCGATGGGAACAACCTTGAGGTTGGCGCCCTTCTCCTCACACAGCATCTGCCAGGGAACGATGTTGGAGTGATGCTCCATGTTGGAGACGATGATGTCGTCGCCGGGGCCGATATTCTGCCTGCCGTAGGAGTGGGCCACCAGGTTTATACCCTCAGTGGTGTTCCTGGTGAAGATGATCTCTTCGTCTTTGCCGGCGTTGATGAACTCGCGGACCTTGGAGCGTGCGCCCTCATAGCCGTCAGTGGCCTGCTGGCTCATGGTGTGTACGCCACGGTGCACGTTGGAGTTGGTCGTGGTGTAGTAATTGACGATGGCGTCGATTACCGACTGAGGTTTCTGCGAAGTAGCGCCGTTGTCCAGGTAGACCAACGGGTGTCCATTGATTTGCTGCTTCAGTATCGGAAAATCGTTCCGGACCTTGTTCACGTCGAACGCCATGCTTACCTGACCCCCGCCATTGGGAGGGTTTTGTTCGGGATGGCGGCTGTGAATACGGCATCAATGTGCTCTTTTAGATGTTCGGGCTTCACCGAGTCGATTATCTCACTGGCGAAGGCCTGTATCAGCATCCGGCTGGCCGCGTCCAGGTCCAGACCCCGGCTGCGCAGATAGAACAATGTGTCCGCATCGATGTGGCCGGCGGTAGCGCCGTGGCTGCATTTCACGTCGTCGGCGTAGATCAGCAGGCTTGGCTTGCTGTCCACCTCGGCTGAGCGGGAGAGAATCAGGTTCTTGTCGGTCTGCTCGGCATCGCTCTTCTGGGCGTCTTTAGCGACGATCACTTCGCCACCGAACACCGCTTTGGACTTGCCGTCCAATATGCCCTTGTAATTCAAGCGGCTGGTGCAGTGCGGCACGGCGTGGTCGATACTAATCAGGTTGTCGATGTGCTGGTCGTCAGCCGTCAGGTACAGGCCGTTCAGAGAGCAGAAACCACCGGGACCAGCGAATGCCACTTCCAGGTCGTTCCGGGCCAGAGATGCGCCCAGGGCAAATGAAGCTGACCTGAAGCTGCTGTCTTTCTGTTGGTTGACTCGGCTGGTGCCAACGTGGAAGGCCTTATTGCCCTCCAAGAGCAGCCGGTAGTGGTCTACTTGAGCACCGTCACGAAGCGAAATCTCGGTCACGGCGTTGGTGAAATAAGCGCGGTCTTTTGGACCGTAATAGCTCTCTACAACCGTCAGATTGGTGTTCTGGCCGGCAACTATCAGAGTCCTGGGATAGGTCACTTTAGCGGTCGTGCCATCGGCGGTGATGTAAGAGATTCGCACCACGACGGAGCCTGAATGGCCGTCCGGCACATGGACGTAGGCGCCGTCATTGAGGAAAGCGGTGTTCAGTGCGACGAACCCGTCATCATCATCGAGCAGAGCTTGTGACCCGACTTGGTTCTTCAGGTCGAAAGCAGAATCAGAGGCCGCCGTAGCCAGGCTGATCGCGGCAACCCCGTTTGACGTGTCCGACGGAGACGATAGTTCGGCCGAGAGATGACCGTCGACGAAAACCAGGTCGTAGACCGAGTCCCCGGTCATATGGTAACTCGGGGCTATGTCTCTCGAGCCATTGACGGCTGTTGGCCGGCCGGCAAGGCTAAAGTCGGTACCGGCGATGGGGCGGACGCTGGTGTACTTCCAACGCTCGTTGCCACGCCGCGCGGTGGGAAAGCCGGTCTCGTTGAATCTGGACCAGGCGTTGTCCCTAAGACTTTGAAGCCAAGACGGGACACTGGCTCCCGGCCCCTGGGTCAGGGACTGGAAATCGGCAAGGTATTGGGCGTATTTGGCGGGTGCGGAAGTCATGCGGTATCTATTCTTCGGAAGACAGGTTACACGCCGGCATCGACAGCTTCTTTGATCCAGTCATAGCCCTTCTCTTCCAGCTCGTGAGCCAGTTCAGGGCCGCCGGACCGTACGATACGTCCGTCATACAGTACGTGTACTTGGTTTGGCGTGATGTAGTTAAGTATCCGCTGGTAATGGGTCACCAGAATCACGGCGTTCTCCGGAGACCGCAGCAGGTTCACACCATCTGAGACGATGCGTAGGGCGTCGATGTCCAGACCGGAGTCCGTTTCGTCGAGCAGGGCCAGCTTGGGTTCCAGCACGGCCATCTGCAGAATTTCATTACGTTTCTTCTCGCCGCCGGAGAACCCTTCGTTGACCGCGCGCTTCACCAGGTCGGGGTCGATCTGGACCTGCTCGACCTTGGCCTTGAGCATCTGGTCAAACTCTCGGGCGCTCATTTCTTCTTCGCCGTTGTGGACGCGGCGGGCGTCAACACCTGCCTTAAGGAACTGCCAAGCGCGCACACCGGGGAGTTCAAGGGGGTATTGGAATGCCAGGAACAGGCCCATGCGGGCCCTGATCTCTGGCTCTAATTTCAAAATGTCTTGGCCTTCAAACAATACCGAGCCGCCGGTGACCTTGTAGTCGGGGCGACCGGCTAGGACATTGGCCAAGGTGCTCTTGCCCGAGCCGTTGGGGCCCATGATGGCATGCACTTCGCCGGCGTAGACCTCTAGGTCGATTCCCTTGAGTATCTCCAAGTCGCCGGCCGAGGCGGTGAGGCCCTTGATCGTAAGCAAGGGTTGGGTGCCTTTAGCAGCAGCAGCCATCTAGCCCACCGCTCCTTCCAGGCTGACCTTGAGTAGTTGGGAAGCTTCCATGGCGAACTCGAACGGGAGTTCCTGGAAGATTCCACGGCAGAAGCCATTGATAATCATGAAATGGGCGTCCTCCACAGACATGCCTCGCTGTTGGCAATAGAAAAGCTGGTCGTCACTGACCTTGGAAGTTGAAGCTTCATGCTCCATCTGCGCAGTGGGGTTCTTGACCTCGATATAAGGGACTGTATGGGCGCCGCACTTATCTCCGACCAGTAGCGAGTCGCACTGGGTGAAGTTCTTGGCGCCGTCTGCCGAAGCAAGCACCTTTACCAGGCCGCGGTAGGTGGCGTTGCCCTTTCCGGCGGAGATGCCCTTGGCAACAATGGTGCTGCGGGTGTTCTTGCCTTTGTGAATCATCTTGGTGCCGGTGTCGGCCTGCTGGTGGTTGTTGACCAGGGCCACCGAGTAGAACTCACCGACCGAGTTGTCGCCGTCCAGGATGACGCTGGGGTACTTCCAGGTGATGGCCGAGCCGGTCTCAACCTGAGTCCAAGATATCTTGGCGTTCTTGTGGGCGATGCCGCGCTTGGTTACGAAGTTGTAAACGCCACCAACGCCGTCCTTGTCCCCGGGGAACCAGTTCTGCAGGGTGGAGTATTTGATCTCAGCGTTGTCCAAGGCCACCAACTCGACCACCGCTGCGTGGAGTTGATGGGATTTTCTGGCGGGGGCGGTGCAACCCTCAAGGTAGCTAACGTAGGCGCCTTCTTCGGCAATGATGAGGGTCCGCTCAAACTGGCCGGAGTCGGCCTGGTTGATGCGGAAATAGGTCATCAGTTCCATGGGGCAGCGGACGCCCTTGGGGATGTATACGAACGAGCCGTCGCTGAAAACGGCTGAGTTCAGCGTGGCGTAGAAATTGTCGGCGTAGGGCACCACCGAGCCAAGGTACTTCTGGACCAGGTCCGGGTGTTCTCTCACTGCCTCACTGATGGGGCAGAAGATAACTCCGTGCTTCTCCAGCGTCGCCTTGTAGGTGGTAGCCACTGATGCGCTGTCCAGGACCGCGTCCACCGCGACACCGGCCAGGCGTTCTTGTTCTTGGAGGGGGATTCCCAGCTTGGCAAAGGCTTCTAGGATCTCCGGGTCGACCTCGTCCATGCTCTTCGGCGCGTCGACCTTGGGCGCGGCGTAGAAATAGATGTCCTGGTAGTCGATGGGCGGGTATTTCACATTGGCCCAGGTTGGCGCTTCTTGTTTGAGTTTCAGCCAATGGCGGTACGCCTTCAGGCGCCACTCAAGCAGCCATTCCGGCTCTTCTTTCTTTGCGGAGATCAGCCGGACGATTTCTTCACTCAACCCCTTGGGGGCGAGGTCGGACTCGATATCAATCTCGAAGCCCCACTTGTAGTCGGTATCCAGCTCGGAGGAAGTGGCGTTTCGTGAAATGACCTTGGGTGTGGTCATTGATTGCTCCTACATGCAGTTCCGGCCCAAATGGGGTCGGCAAACGGGTGCGTTGTGACGTTAAATCGGCTGTTTTGGAGGCCAGACCGACGGGCGATTTTACATTGTCGACCTCTTTGGTCAACAATTATGCTAACACTCGTGTTTGAGGCTGTCAACGAGTTTCGTAACGGGCGGATCGGGCCGTTTCTCAACGGATGAAATAGTCATATTGAGCACCCGGTTAA
>CAVOAA010000070.1:0-15108 GCA_963693555.1 Dehalococcoidia bacterium
CCTATCCAAGGTCAATTTATCGGAGTTCCTAGAGCGCTGGATGACGGACTACGTTTCTACTAACACCGCGCCTTCCACGCAAGACGGATACGGCTTCATTGTCAGATGTCACCTAATCCCTCATCTCGGGAACATCCCTCTTAAGAAATTACAGCCTGCGCATCTCCAGGAGTATTACGCCAAGGCTCTGGCTACTGGGAGGCGTGATGGGAAAGGCGGACTCTCCGCAAGGACCGTGAAACATCATCACCGGGTACTATCGGAAGCTTTGTCACATGCAGTTAAGTGGGGAGTTCTATCTAGAAATGTTGCCCAGATGACAGACCCACCTCGTCCTTCTAGGAAAGAAATTATCATTCTCCCTCCATCTGAGATTGACCGGCTCATTGACGCATTCGAGGGAACAGATTACTACGCCCTGGTGTATACCGCTCTTTACACTGGCATGCGCCGAGGGGAACTATTGGGACTACGCTGGTGTGATGTCGATTTACCGCTCGCTACGATTTCGGTCACACAATCCCTGCAAAGACTGTATGGCGGTGAATTCTCAGTACGGGAACCAAAGAGTTCTCACAGCCGAAGGTTGATTCCAATGCCTCCGTCATTAGCGATTTTGCTTAGGAGCCATAAAGAACATTAGGAACAGCAAAAAGAGTTGCTCGGAATAACGGTTGCCCCAACAGACTTGGTATTTGCTCATCTGGACGGTTCTCCGTTAGATCCAAGTACGGTTAGTCATACCTTCGCCCAGATAGTCACGGAATCCGGTCTAAAGAACGTCCGATTTCATGACCTACGTCATGCACATGCCAGTTTGATGCTCCGTACCGGAGCTAACCCTAAAGTTATCAGCGAACGACTAGGCCATTCATCAATAGCCATAACAATGGACATCTACTCGCACGTGATGCCGGGCCTTCAAGAAGAGGCTGCTATCCGCTTCGAAGAGGCCCTTAAGCCAAGGATGTTGGAAGAGCCTCTTGAAGTGAATTAGAAATTCAATGTCGGCAAAATGTCGGCAAACCGCAAAAATAAAAGGACCTTGGAATCACCCAAGGTCCTTTTTGTGCCTAAAATTGGCAGGAGCGGGAGGATTCGAACCCCCGGCCACTGGTTTTGGAGACCAGCGCTCTGGCCAGACTGAGCTACGCTCCTGCGATATGTTGCGCCCTTCTTTAAGGACGCCGGTGCTACTGATAGGCGGTGCCAACGCCAGTCGGCGCCAGCTCCGTGATTGTTAATGGTGCCCCTGGAGGGAGTCGAACCCCCGACGCGCGACTTAGGACGCCGCCGCTCTATCCGCTGAGCTACAGAGGCATGATGGTGGAGATAGAGGGACTCGAACCCTCGGCCTCGGCATTGCGAACGCCGCGCTCTCCCAACTGAGCTATATCCCCATTGTAACCCCTTGAGACGTGCCCTTGCAGGCACACCCAAAGGTGCAGTGGCCACTCCCCTACGCCTAGGGGAACCAATCTGAATCGTAAGGCCCGTGCCGAACGACTGTCAAGCGGACCACGGCTTATACGGCCGGTCTGACGCTCGTATGACGCTCGTCTGACGCGTGGCCCCGTTGACGCTCAATTGCCCCACTGCTAGAGTGAACCGTAATCTGCGAGACCTGCCAGACGAGCTTACTGGGAGTGAGGCCATGACATCCACCAAGAAAGACCCCATCTTAGTGGTGGTCCAGCTGACCGGCGGCAGCGACTACATGAATATGGTCGTCCCCTACGCCGATTCGCTCTATTACGATAACCGTCCCACCGTGGGCGTACCTGCCGAGGACGTGCTGCCGATCAACGACCGGTTCGGCTTCAACCCAGCCTTGGGCGCGTTCAAAGACCTGTATGACCAGGGCCAAGTGGCCATCGTCAACGGCGTCGGCTACCCCAACCCCAACCGCTCCCACTTCCGGGCCATGGACATCTGGCACACCTGTGAGCCGGAAAAGATCGCCACGGAAGGCTGGCTGGGCCGGGTGATCCGCGACATCGACCCCCACGGCGAGAACGTACTAACCGGGGTCAACTTCGGACGGGGCCTGCCCAGGGCCATGGCGCTGACTGGCGTGCCAGTTGCCTCGGTGGCCGTGCTAGAAGGCTACGGCGTCCTAACCGGCATCGCCGGACAGGAACAGCGTGCCCGGGCGTTAGATGTCTTCGAGCGGATGTACTCCCCCGCCATCGGCACCGGCGCAGCCATGGACTATCTGGGACGCACCGGATTGGATGCCTTGAAAGGGGCCGACATCCTCAAAACCGCTGCCGACAGCTATTCCTCGACCATTGAATACGCCGCCACGCCCATCGCCCAGAGCCTGCGTGGCATGGCCCAAGTGATCCAAAAAGGTCTTGGCACTCGCGTGCTCTACACCTCCCAGGGCGGCTACGACACCCACGCCAACCAGGTGCCGGTGCAAACACCGCTGCTCACCGACCTGTCGGCCGGCATCGGCGATTTCTTTGCCGACCTCCGGGAGCATGACGCAGCCGACAACGTCATGATGCTGGTCTTCACCGAGTTCGGACGCCGGGTCAAAGACAATGGCTCAGGGTCTGATCACGGCTCCGGCGGCGCATCGTACCTCATCGGACAGCCGATCAAGGGCGGGATGCTCGGGGAGTACCCGTCGCTAAGGGAAGAGGACCAACTGGACGGCGACCTGCTTTTCAATGTCGATTTCCGCAGCGTCTATTCCACCATCGTCGATAAGTGGCTTGGCCTGGACGCCAAGACCGCCATCGGCGGCAACTACGAGCAACTGGACTTTGTCTAACCCCAGGTAACCCCAGCCAATAAGGACTGACATGAAGATAGGCATCGGTCTGCCGGGGGCCGTACCCGGAGTCAAGGGCGACTTCATCCTGGAATGGGCCCAGCGCGCCGAGGCCGGCCCCTTCTCCACGTTGGGAACCATCGACCGGTTGGTCTACCAGAACTACGAACCGTTCATCCAGCTAGCTGCAGCCGCGGCGGTCACGACCCGTATCAGGCTGATGACTGGCGTGATGCTGGCGCCCCTTCGCAACGAAGGAGTACTGGCCAAGCAGGCCGCTAGCCTGGACGCCATCTCCAACGGACGCCTCACGCTTGGATTCGGTGTGGGACGCCGTCCCGACGACTACAAAGCCGCGCCTGCCCAGTACAGCAACCGAGGCCGCCGGTTCGAGGACCAGATAGCCACGATGAAACGTATCTGGTCGGGCGAAGATGTCGACCCCGAGAATGACGTCGGCCCCGTGGGCCCGCCACCCGTCCAAAAGGGCGGCCCGGAGATACTCATCGGTGGCGGCACCCCTCAGGCCATCGCCCGTGCCGGCAGACTGGCCGACGGCTTCCTGGCCGCCGGGACGCAGCCGGAAGCGGTCGAGGCGTCATACAAGATGGCTGTAGATGCCTGGGAGGCAGCGGGGAAGCCCGGCAAGCCCCGGTTGGCGGCCGTGTGCTCCTACGCCCTGGGCCCCGACGCCGCCGACGTGGTCGGCGACTACATCAGGCATTACTACTCGTTCTTGGGTCCAGTTGCCGAGCAGATGGCCCAGAACGCGGTTTCATCCACCGAAGCGGTTAAGGGCCTGATCCACGACCTGGAAGGTGTTGGGATGGACGAATTGGTGTTCCTGCCCACCGCCGCGGACATGGGCCAGCTAGACCGGCTGGCTGATATCGTAGGCTAGACTAAATACAGAAATAATCTGGTGGTGAGAGTTAACGATGGCAGAGAATAATGAAGTAGCGGTATTCGGTGGCGGGTGCTTCTGGTGCACCGAAGCCGTGTTCACGGAGATAAAAGGAGTGACGTCGATCGCGTCCGGGTATTCGGGCGGTCACGTTGAGAACCCCAGCTACTACCAGGTCTGTGGCGAGACCACCGGCCACGCCGAGGTGGTGCGGCTAGAGTTCGACCCCGCCCAGATCACCTTCAAGGAAATGCTCGAGGTCTTCTTCGCGACCCACGACCCGACGACCCTCAACTACCAGGGCGCGGACAAGGGCGCCCGGTATCGCTCCACGGTCCTGCACACCAGCGATGAACAGCGGGACCAGGCCGCCGAATTCATCAAGGAACTGGACGCCTCAGGCAGCCAGCCCGGTCCGGTTGTGACCCAGATCGCCGAATTCGAGAAATTCTACGAGGCTGAAGAAGAGCACCGCCAGTTCTACATGAACAACCCGGGCAGCATGTACTGTCAGGTGGTCATCAGCCCCAAGGTTGCCAAGGTCCGCCAGAAGTTCGCCAAAAGCCTGCACTAGGCAACCAAGGCAGATTCTCCAGTCCACCCAAGCTCAAACCCGCTCATGGTGAGCCTGTCGAACCACTAGCGCTGGAAAACCAAGGTTATGGTGGGCAGGGCTTGTCTTATGCGGCCCTTCGACGGAGCTCAGGACGAGCGGAAATCGAAGTACCCGAAAGAAATATTGGTTAGTGTGGAGGCACGCCCATGCCGTTCGGTGGCAATGACTGGCTCGCGTTAACCCAAGAGCCCACCCTGGAACCCGAGATTACCATCTGTGACCCACACCACCACCTCTGGGACCGCCGTCCCGCCCGTATTCCCTATCAGAATTACCTGCTGCCGGAGTTGTATGCCGACCTGAACAGCGGCCACAACGTGGTATCCACGGTGTTCGTTGAGACCAACGCCATGTACCGGCCCAGCGGCCCCGAAGAGATGAAGCCAGTGGGCGAGGTCGAGTTTGTCCAGGGACTGGCCGCCGCCGGGGCGACCGGTCTGTACGGACCAGCCAAGGCCGCAGCGTCCATCGTTGGCCACGCCAACCTCAACCTGGGTGACCGGGTCGAGCCGGTGCTTGAAGCCTTGCAAGCGGCCAGCCCCAACCGGTTTCGCGGCATCCGTCACGGCCTGACTTGGGACGCCCACCCTGATATCGCTAGCAACCGTTGGGACTTGAAAAGCCAGTTGCTTGATGAGAACTTTCGGGCCGGCGCCAGGGTCTTGGCCCGGATGGGTTTCTCTTTTGACGCCTGGATGTACTTCCCGCAGCTGCCCGAGTTGGCCGACTTCGCCCAGGCGATTCCCGAGCTGACGATCATCCTGAACCACATCGGCGGGATGCTGCGCACCGGACCCTACGCCAACCGTGACGAAGAGGTGCTGCCGAAATGGCGCGAGGGATTGGCAGCCGTGGCCAAGTGTCCCAACGTCTACGTGAAATTGGGCGGAATCGGCCAGCCGCGCACCGGGTACGACTGGTACGCTAGGGAGAAGCCGATCGGGTCTGAGGAGTTGGCCGGGTTGATGTCGCCGTACATGAACTACGCCATCGAGCAGTTTGGTCCGGAACGGGGCATGTTCGAGAGCAATTTCCCGCCCGACAAGGTCGGCCACTCCTACAACGTGCTCTACAACGCCTTCAAGATTCTGTCCAAAGACTACTCAGCCACAGAGCGGGCCGCCATGTTCCAAGGTACCGCTGAGCGGGTATACCGGGTGGAATACTAGGGCCAATCAGCGCGAAAGCCGGATTTATTCCGCGTCCGGGGCATCCGAAGTTATCAGGCCATGTTGGTTGGCATAGCTTGCCGCCTCGGCCCGGTTGGCGGAGTCGGTCTTATTGAGGATGTTGCTGAGGTGGTTCCCCACGGTCTTGACGCTGATGAATAGGGTTTCGCCGATCTCCCGGTCGGTCATACCATTGCTGACCAGCCGGATGACTTCCACCTCGCGCTGAGTCAGTCCTCCGGGATTAGCCGGAGCGGTCCCTCCGCTGGTCTTGGGCATCAGGTTTTCCACCCTGGCGAGAAGCGGCGGCATACCCAGGTCTGTGGCGATGGTGAGGGCCTCTTTTAGAAGTTCCTCGGCCCTCCGGCGGTCACCGCTGTCATTTCGCGCCACGAGAGCAGATGAGTATGCCCAGCAGGTCCAGGCGTATTCGGGTTGGTAACCAGCCTTGGAACAGAAAGAAAGGGATTTTTCAAAATGCTCCATGGCTCGCGGTATGTCGCCGATGGCCGCCGCCAATTGCCCAAGCAGCCGGTCTACCGACACGACCAGGGATATCCGTCCGCTGGAAGTTTTCAGAGCGTCGTATGCACTTCGGCAGGTCTCCACGTCGCCTTGGACCAGCGCTTCTAGAGCCCGGCCCGTATCGGTCACCGATACGAATAATGGAATGGCGTACGGAGAAGATATGGAGACCTCGGCGAAGCTTGCAGGTATAGCGGGATCCCTGGGCTTACCGGTCGCGAACGACGTTAACCCAGATACCGCGACGGTCGCGGCGTATTGCCAAGTGGGGTTTGCTGGATATTCTGAGAGGCGGCCCGACAATTGTTGGAACAGCTCCTCGGCGCGGTCAAACTCACCAGTCTCCAATTCAATCTGCGGCAGGGTAGAGAGCAGAGTAGGAGCCCCCGGCGCTACCGAAAAACCTTTGACGCCGAACTCTCTCGCTCTTTCCCAGTCTCCACGCAACCCGGTAGTCCTTTGAGGGAGCCAATAGGAAAGGTGCAGCCATAGGCGGTCACCAAGTTTTTCGGCCACGGAATTAAAGGCTTTGAGTTCCTCAGAGCTGGGGGGTGTGCCGATTGACATCGCGCAGATGCAATAGACATATCTGGCGGCACATTCCGTGACCATGTCGAGGTCGGAAGAAGAAATCGAGAGGATCTGCTTGGACGTGTCGATCGCTTCTTCAAATCGCCGGTGGTAGAAATCCACCTGAGCGGCCTGGGCCAGGGTACGTTGGAATAGAAGTAAGTCGCCGCTGTCGCGGGCGATCTCCAGCGCCTCTTGGAACGACCGTTTGGCCGCCGGATAATCGTTCTCTTCCATCGCGGCCAGCCAGCCGTAATTCGCCAACAATTGCCCTCTTGCCACGGTCCCGGGCGGTGCTATGCCAAGGGCCGCCTCCGCAACGTCCACCAGGCCGCCCCGGTCTCCGGCTGGCACGCGCGGCGGGGATTGGGCAATCTCAATCGCCCGTTCGTTATCGCCGGCTTCCAGGTGATACTGGAAAGCCGACCGCAGGTTAGCCACGATCTGTGCGATATAGCCCGGTCTGAACCTCAGATCGGCTGACCTGGCCCGAGATAACCCAAACAAGAGACCTGCGGCTTCCGCGTCGTTCGCAGGCGACCGGCCATCTGGGTCCACGTTCTTGGCTTCCAGGCCACGAGTAAAATGACCGATGGCCTCTGCCCAGGCGTGGGTTGCCAACGCTCGTTCGCCTGCCATGAGGGTGTAGTGGATCATTCGGTCGATGCCCAACACTGAGGCAGCCTGTGTGAAATGGTGCGCCAGTTCGCTGGTGTGGCCTCCAGGGTCGTTGCCGTACGCCGCCTCGAGCGCCTCTCCGATTCTGGCATGAAGCCGCATCTTTCGGCCGGTAGAGATGCTTTCCATCAGGGTCTGCTGCATCAGGGCGTGCCGGAAAGAATAACGGGCGTCACGTCCGGGCAATTCCTCTATTATCCGGGCCGCTATGGCCTCGTCCATCAGATCTAGGAGCTCGTCTTCGCTGGTCGAATCGATCAAAGAGGTCAGTAGATTGAATTCAAATTCTCGTCCGATCACCGAAGCCGTCACCAGAGCCTGATTGCAGGGATCGGTCAAACGCATGAGACGCTGGCTGATCACATCCCGGACGCTCTGGGGGATGCCGATCTCTTCCATCGGTTCGAGTGTGCTGGACCCTGGTTCACCAGAGTTTACCGAAGCTTCAACCAACGGACCCTGTTCCGCCAGGTAACGGACCACCTCGCCGAGAAAGAATGGGTTGCCTTCGGTGTGGTCATGGATGGTGCTTAGCAGCCGTTCGTGCGCGGTTACTCCCGTCTCCACATGGACAAACCGGCTTACGTCTTCGGGCGGGAGACCGGTGATCGACAGGCGCTGAAATGCCGGGAGACGGGCGAACCGGGCAAGGGATTCACCAAGAGGGCTCTCCGGGGGCGCCTCGGTGTCCCGGTGGGTCCCAATGATCAGTATCCGGCTGCCTTCCAATTGCCGGGCGATGAATTCAAGGAGCAATAGAGAGGGCCTGTCTGCCCAATGCAGATCGTCAAGAACGACCACTAGCGGCGAGTCTTCTGAAGCTCTCTTCAAGAAACCACCGATGGAGTCGAAGAGCCGGAACCGCGCCTGGTCTGGTTCTAGGGCCGGGGCCGGTTCGATGCCATCGATGATCCCTAGAAGTTCGGGGACCATCTCGCTGATGGGAGCCGCGCCTTCGCCCAATTGATTTCGAAGCAGTGCTTGATCGGTCCGTTGGATGTAGGTCCTCAAGGAGTCGACCCACGGCCAATAGGGAGGTGCGCCCTCGCCTTCATAACACCAACCCCAAACGACCTGCGCGCCGGCCTCCTCTGCCAGGAGGGCCAGCTCCTGGGCGGTGCGCGTCTTTCCGATCCCAGGTTCCCCGGCCAACATCACCATCTGTCCCTGTTGGGCCTGGGCTGCTTCCGATGCGTCAGTCAGAAGGGCGAGTTCTTGTTTACGGCCAACGAACTCGGGCCCTTGGCGGTTAACCATGCGAATAACCAATCCCTATTCGATGTGTTTTCGGAACACCTGTCACGCGTATCTGGTGCGGAGTAATTGCCCCTATTTTACACGCAGCGCAGTAAGGTTTGCGCATTATTGGGAGGGAGAATGTAGCTCGTTCAAGATTCATTGGCGGTGATGGAATCTGTGCGTAGTGAAAAGGGCGCCCCGATTCATCGGGACGCCCTTTCTCGCGTTAACTGATCGGTGTTGGCGGATTACTTAGCTAGAGGGGCAGCGCCACCGTCTGGCCGGTCTGGGCGCTGCGGGTCACAGCCTCGGTGAACTCCATGTAGTGGAGCCCGACCTCGAATGGCGTGCGGGTGATCTTCTCATGGCCTCGGATGGCGCTGCAGAATTCCTCTTCCACCCGCCAGTAGGCCCGGCCGGCTTCGGGGTTCTCGATCTCGGCCAGTTTCTCATCGCCGCGGCGTCCGCCGTAGACGTTTTGTGCGCCGTCCACATGGAGAGTTCCCTCGCTGCCGTAGATCCAGACGCCGTTGCCTGAAGATAGGCCGGTTACGGCGCTGAACTGCATGTTGGCCGTGGCCCCGTTGGCCAGCTCGGCGAGAATGCTGACGTGGTCGGGAATGCTGATGTCGATCGATTCGCCGTTCTCGTCCTTGCGGGTATTGACGTTGATCGACGTCATGGCGGTTACCTTGGTGGCGCGGCCGACCCAGCGGATCATGGCCTCGTACCAGATGCCCATGTTCAGGATGTTGTAGCCGCTAAGGTCGCGGTCGTTGCGCCAGTGCATGGGGCCGCCCTGGTCCATGAAGGCGTTGCCTAGGGACTGGACCGACACTCCGATGATGTCTCCGATGTAGCCCTCGCCGATCTTGCCTTGGAGTAGGCGGTCGATCTTGAAGGTCAGGGGTGATGGGACGATCTGGGAAATGAGGTCAGGTCGCTCGCGGGAGGCGTCCAGCATCTCCTGGGCTTCCTGGGCGCTGGTGGCCATGCGCGCTTCGCAGAGCACGTGCTTCCCGGATTCCAGGGCCGCCAGGGTCAGCGTGCGGTGCATGTAGGGCCAGGTGCCGATGCAGACGGCATCGATGCTCGGGTCTTCCAGCAGCTCCTGCCAGTTGCCGTAGACGTCGGGGATGTTGAATTGGTCGGCCACTGCCTGGCTGGACGCCCGGCTGCGGTTGGCGACGGCAGCGATCTCCACGCCGTCAACCTTCTGGAAGCCGGGGATGTGACGGTCCCGGGTGTTTTTGCCGGCGCCGATGAGGCCGAGCCTGATTCCGTCTGAAGTATTGGTTGAAGCCATTGTTGTCCCCCCTGGTTTAAAAAGAACGGGTTGGTGTCCCGGGTTGGTGTCTAAGTAGCTGTCTAAAGAGGCAGGTATATCATCTGCCCGGACTGGGCGCTGCGGGTGACTGCCTCGGTGAACTCCATGTATTGCACGCCCACGTCAAATGGCGTGTGGGTTACGGGTGCGCCGCGAATGGACTCGATGAAGTCCTGCTCCACCCGCCACTTGCCCCGTTTGTCATCGGAGATCGGGTAGTCGCTCAATTCTTTGTCGCCATTCTTGCCGACCGATACCTTGTCAAAGGGCGGGCCTTCCATCTTGATGGTGCCGTCGCTGCCAAAGATCCATAGCTCTGCGCCGGTCTGCATACCGGTGACCGTGCTCAAGCTTAGGTCGGCTTGGACCCCGGAGGCGAACTCACAGATGATGTTCACATGGTCGGGGACCGTTATGCCGTGCATGGCGCCGTCCGCATCTTTTCTTTGGTTGGTGAAGACCCGGGTCATGGCCATCACCTTGGTGGCCGGGCCAACGTAGCGCATCAAAGTCTCGTACCAGATGCCCATGCCCATGATGTTGTAGCCGCTCAGTTGCCGGTTTTGCCGCCAGTGCAGCGGGGCGTCAGTGTTCATGAAAGTGTCGGAGCGGTCGGCCCGGCCGTGGCCGTCGCTAACCCGCAGTTTCAGGGTCAAGAGCTGACCCAGATAGCCGCTGGCGATGATTTCCTGAACAGTTTGGTCGACCTGCAGGGTCTGGGGTGCGGGCACGATCTGAGTCACCAGGTGGGGGAACTGACGGGAGGCGTCCAGCATCTCGTGGGCCTCGGCGGAGTCCATGGCCATTCTGGCTTCGGTGAGGACGTGTTTGTCGTTCTCGAGCGCAGACAGCACCAGTGTTCGGTGCATGTAGGGCCAGGTGCCGACACAGATGGCGTCAATGTCGTCGGCTTCCATGAGGTCCAGCCAATTGTCGTACACGGTTGGTATCTCGAACTCGCTGGCGATCGCTTCGCCGGATGCGCGGCTGCGGTTGGCCACGGCAACTATCTCAACACCTTCTTGTTCACGAAGGCCGGGTATATGCCTGAGTCGGGTATTGGCGCCGGCGCCAATGAGACCAACGCGGATGATTCCGTCTGCCATAATTATCCTCCGGGCGGCGCTGAAAGCGCGCTTTCTTGGACTAGGTTTAAATCTGAGTAATTCTAGGATAGAGGCTGGTATTAGTCCATAGGCAGCGGGTTCGTACTAGAATGGTTACGGCCACTTAGGGCGACTGAGACCGGTAGCTAAAGGACATCATGCGAGCGCTGATCTGGTTCATCGAAGGACTCAAAAACGCATTCTTCTCAACTCGGGTACGGGTTGAAGGGGATAGCATGTTGCCGTTGTTGCGGCACGGGGAGTCCGTGATGATGATCCGTCCGGGGTCGCGTTGGAACAGTTTGCGCAGGGGGGATGTGGTTGTTTTTGAGCGGCCAGGTGGCCCGTCAAATTCAAAATCGATCTACATCAAGAGAATCGCCGGACTTCCGGATGAGGATATCAAGATCGCCGGCGGCTGGGTCTTTTGGAACGACGACCTACTGGGCGAGGATTACGTCCAAAATACGCCAAAGGTAGATACTAAAGAGTGGTTCAACGGGCCTGGAGAATACTTTCTTCTGGGCGATAACCGGGGCGATAGCAACGACAGCCGTGCGTTTGGTCCCGTGGCCGAAGAGCTGATCATCGGGAGAGTTTGGCTCCGGTGCTGGCCGGTATCAAGATGGCTTCCGATCGTCCGGCATTAGTGCTTCAGGTTGTCCGGCACTAAAGCTTCCAGATATTACCCACCTGCATGACAACGTCCACGTTGTAGATGGACTCGGCGGGCCAGCCGGTCATCTTGATCCAGTCCTCGAAGTGCTCCTGCTCAACGGCTTCGCACTCGGTGAACAGTTTGCCGCGCCCCAGGTCGCCGTAGACCTTGAGGATGGTGGTGCGGCGGTCGGGACGCCATTGGCTGACGGCGCTAAGTTTTTCCCGGAACTGCTCTTCCGTAAGTCCGGAAACATTGTGTATCGCTAGAAATCGGGCCATGTCGGTCCTTACCTCATGTTTAAGCTGAAAGCTGACGGCTAATCGCTGAAAGCTCGCTAGTCCGTTGGCGCTACGAAGGGGTAGGGGATGTCGGCCCCGCCTTTTAGGGGCAGGACAACCGTTGCGCTGCCGGGCATGCTCTCCACGCCGTCTTGGGTCTTCATGCCCAGGTCCATCTCTATGAAGCCCATGCCGCCCTTCTCGTACTTGTTGGTTATGGTGGCCCAAACGATCAGGGTGTCGCCGGGGACCAGCATGGCGCGGTGCTCAAAGGCCGCCTTCCAGGGCCAGCCTTTGGGCAGGGTGAAGTCCTTCAGGTACTGGGGCACGACGCTCTGCTTCCAGGAGCCGTGGACCAGGATGCTGGGGTTCTTGTCGTGGTTCAGGCCGAAGTCCAAATCGTAATGGATACGGTGGAAGTTCTCGATGGCCGCGCTCCAACGGAAAAGGTGGGTTGGAGTGGGGGCGTAGATGTATTTGGGCAGTTCGTCGCCCACGTTCACATCTTCGTAGTAGGTCTGGGTCTTGTTTCGCAACTCATCGGCGGTGGGCCGTTCGTTGTGGGCCTGAATCTCTTCAGGCTTCATTTTAAGCAGGTCTTCTAGTCGGGCGCTCATTCAAATAACCTCTGGCGGTTAAGGGTTTGTTTCGTGCGTGTTAACGGCGGATCGAGGACTGGCGCGTGATGCAGAGCAGGGCCTTGTCCTGATTCGTGTAGGTAATCTCGCGGGTGATGATCAAGAAGGCCATGCCGTCTCTTCCCACCCGTTCACGGATGTCGTGGTACTTATTCTGGAAGAAGATCGTGTCCCCTATGTTGGGGTACTGATAAATCTCGATCTCGTTACCGGCGTTCAGAGTCCGCACCAGGTGGGTGGGGATCTCCGGGAGCTCACCGGGCCGTTTCACCGAGCCGATGCCGTCGGATACGGGGTTCTCTTTGAAGGCTGCCGTAATCGCGTCCTCCGCTTCAGGGCGGATACGCTGGGTCATATAGCTGACCATGATGGGCGGCACGATGATCGCGCCATAATGGGTGGTCTTGGCGAAGTCTTCGTCCCAATACCGCGGGTCCGGGTCCATGACGGCCTGGGTGAACCGCCTAAGATATTCAACGTCTACAGTGCCCCAGGACTCGATCAATTCGCCCTGCACGCCAATCATTGCTTTTACCCCTGGCGTGAGGACCGATTGAGTCTCGGGTTGGGCCTCCTGAGTCATAGCTGTTTCCCTCCGGTGGATTAACGACCTCAGCCTACCCCAGGCACACATATTCGTCAACAAAGGCGCGGCGAGAACCCCGTTGGCAGGTTCATTTGCTTGTGGATTCGGTATTGCTGGGATAACATGACTTTCGGACTGCCGGGAACGATAATTCGCTGATTTCCGGTGGAAGATCTGGGGAAGAATTTGGAGCGTCACCGCCCTGCCAGTCCGCCGGCTTTGACCCGCCACCTGATTTTAGCGGTGGCTGCCAGTCTGCTGGCCTTGACCATCGCCTGTGGGAGTGCGGCGACTTCTGTGCCGCCGACGACCGTTCCAACCGAGGCTGCGGTAAGGACGCCCACCAGCCCTCCTCAGACCGCTGCAACGCCATCTCAAGATGCGGGCGAAAACCCAATCAAGGGATTCTTCGTCCGGGTGGACGACTTGGTATTTCCGGTCGAATTGGCGGCAACTGCTGAAGACCGGATCAGAGGGCTATCCGGACGTAGCTATCTGAACTCAGGAACGGGCATGCTGTTCGTTTTCGAGAACGCGGAACGGTTCCGTTTCTGGATGAGGGAGATGGAGATTTCCCTAGATATAGTCTGGATCAGTTCCGGCTGCACAGTGGTGGACGTGTCTGCGGATGTCCCATTTCCTGACCCAGAAACGCCGCTGAACGACCTGCCCCGGTACTCCCCCGAGGCGACGGCCCGATACGTGCTGGAGATAAACGGCGGCGAGGCTCTGGCCCTGGGTCTGGGAGTGGGAGACTCGGTGAAGTTTCTGGGCGGGTTAGAGGGTGAGTACGGCTGCTGATTCACAAGCGCCGTTTAGATCAGAAATATAGAAACAGCGAGGGACCTTACAGATGGATATCCTGGTTTCCGGGTCAATGGCCTACGACCGCATCATGGACTTTGAGGGCAAGTTTTCAGACCATATCTTGCCCGACCAACTGGACAACATCAACGTCAGCTTCACCGTGAACAGCCTGACGGAGAACTTTGGCGGCACGGCAGGAAACATCGCTTATTCGCTGTCGCTTTTGGGGGAGAAACCCCGCATCCTGGCCACCATCGGGCAGGACTATCACCGCTATTTCGAGTGGTTGGCGCAGATAGGCGTCTCAACCGGCGACATACGAGTGGTGGAAGGTGAACTGACCGCCGGCGCCTACATCACGTCGGACACCCAGAATAACCAGATCACCGGCTTCAACCCCGGCGCGATGAAACAGCAGTCAGGCTTTGATTTTGGTACTGTGACCCCCAGCGATTGTCTGGCCATAGTTGCGCCGGGCAACCTGGGCGACATGGCTGAATACACCGCCGAGCACGAAAGGCGCGGCATCTTCTCCATCTTCGACCCCGGCCAGTCCCTGCCGGCGTGGGAGCCGGCCGCCCTGGCCAAGTGCATCAGCCAGTCGCGGTTGCTGGTCTGTAACGACTATGAGATGGAGATGATCTGCAACAACACCGGCATGTCCCGCGAACAATTGGCGAAGACGGTAGAGACGATAGTCGTGACCAAGGGTGGCGACGGCTGCGATCTGCTGACAACTTCCGGCACCATCGAGGTACCGGTGGTGGCCGCTGATGACGCGGTGGACCCAACCGGCGCGGGAGACGCGTTCAGGGGCGGCCTGATCAAGGGAATAGTGATGGGGTTATCCATGGAGCGGGCCGTGCAGATGGGCAACGTGGCCGGTCACTATGCGGTGAGAAAGTGGGGCACTCAGCAGTACAGTTTCACCATGGACGAGTTCAACGCCAATCTGAACCAGCACTTCGGGTCTTAACCTTGGGTGTTACCCTCAGGTCTTAACCTTGGGTGTTACCCTCAGGTCTTAAATAGAGTACGAACGGCAATTGCCTCGCGAGCGGACGTCGGCTACAATTTCTGCGGTTTGACCAGCCCCGGCGGTTTTACCAACCCCAGAGGAGACCAAAGCTAAATTGACTTCCACCCAATCGCCCCAGGTCCCCCTCACCCACGGCCCCATGGACGGCGTGAAGGTGCTGGACCTGAGCGAGGACATCGCCGG
>CAVOAA010000071.1:0-14725 GCA_963693555.1 Dehalococcoidia bacterium
GCCCGAGTGTCCTCACCAGACGCCAGGAACAGCGCACAGACAGGAAATCCCCGGCCAGTCTCTGCGTTCAGGCCTTCGTGCCATCTGGTCAGCTTGCCCAGGTCATGGCTATCCGGCGTTTCTTCTGCTTCGCTCAAACTGAAGTCCCCTCTTGACTGCTTTTTAACATCGCGTAAATGACATCGTTTATTGGGGTGGCGACGCCCGTTTCGATACCGGCCCGGACGACCGCGCCGTTCAGTGCATCAAGCTCCAAGGGACGGCCGGCCATCAGGTCGGTGTGCATCGACGCTTGTAAGTCAGCCAGGTGCTCTTCTATAGAACTCACCGTGTTGGCCACTATATCCGTGGGCAGACCAACGCCACTGGCCCTGGCGACGGTGTCTATCTCCGCCAGGCAGTCAAGCACCACCTTCCGCCAATGATGTTGGGGCATCAACTCGGCCAGCGTGGCTCGGGCCATGGACGTGACCCCGGCCATGGCGGCGATGAACAAGAATTTCTCCCACAGCCCAGCACGGATATCCGGCAGTATCTCGGCATGCACTCCGGAAGCAACAAATGCGTCACGGATTGCCTGGCAACGGGGCGACTCAGCGCCGTCGCTCTCCCCCATGATTATCCGCACGAGACTCCCGGTTTGTTTTATCTTTCCTGGCCCAAGCACGGCGGCTTCTATGAACGCAGCACCGGGCAGGACTTCCTGCTCTCCCAAAATTTCAGCTGCTTTCAGATAACTGTCCACCCCATTTTGTAGGCAGAGCACAGTCGTCTTCGGCCCGACCAACGGCTGCATCAGTGGCAGAGCAGCGTCATTCTGGTAGGTCTTGACGCAGATTAGCGCCAGGTCGACGTGACCAACCTCAGACGGGTCATCCGTGGCTTGGCATTGAACAGTGAACTCTTCATGGTCTCGGATGATTGTAAGTCCGTCTGTTCTGATGGCGTCCAGATGTGCGCCGCGGGCGATGAGCGTTACCTCGTTGCCGCCACGGGCCAACATGCCCCCGAAATACCCGCCAGTGCTTCCGGTGCCCATGACCGCGATGCGCATACGTACAAGTTCTCCTCGTCAGGTTACACAGGCAACGTTACTCGAAGGCCCCATCAGGGCGCAACACTCCATTCAGACCGAGTATTTTCTTAAATGTTTTTGGGCTTGAATCGTTCTTGACGCCTGTAGATTTTGTCCCTATTCTTTTGATGGCATTGCCCCGGAGCCGTTCACGTACCCGATCACAGGAGTGGTAGATGACCCAGCAGCAGTCTTCGCCGCCGATTCCGGCCCCTCAACCGCAACCGGAATCCGATTACTATTGGGAAAAATGCAAGGAAGAGGAATTATGGCTACGCCACTGCAAGGCCTGCGATGTTTCTTATTTCTATCCCAGGGACATCTGCCCCGAGTGTTTCTCCCGGGACACAGATTGGATCAAGAGTAGCGGCAAAGGCATCATCCACACCTTTTCGATCGTCCACCGTGGCCCCACTCCCCCCTTCCGGGATAAAGCGCCTTATGTGCCGGTGATCGTCGAGTTGGAAGAAGGCCCCCGAATGCCCAGCAACCTGGTTATTGACGACCCGGACCCGGCCAAGATCAAGATTGGCATGGCCGTGGAAGTGGTCTTTGAAGTCTTGGACGAAACGATCACCCTACCGAAATTCCGCCTGACCGCCTAATTGATTACCCCCGGATGTTGTAATCTGGCGGACGGCTTCACGGAGTAGATATGGCTGCCTCAGATGAACTGAAAGGGAAGGTGGCCATCGTGACCGGCGCTAGTCGTGGCATCGGACGCGCCATTTCTCTGGCCTTCGCCGCTGCCGGCGCCCAGGTGATCGTCGCCTCCCGCACCGAGAACGAACCTCCCTCCGACTCCCCCTTCATCCAATACGGCTCAGGGACCATCAACGACACCGCCCGGCGCATCGCCGAGGCCGGCGGTGAGGCCCTGGCCATCCCCTGCGACGTGACGAAGTCGGAAGACCTAAAGCACCTGGCTGACCGCACGGTGAAACACTTTGGCCGCATCGACATCGTGGTCTCCAACGCCGGGGTGGACTGCGAGTCTCCGGTGGTCGACCTGGAAGAAGACCTGCTCGACCGTTGTCTCACCGTCAATATCCGTGGGCCGATATTGCTCTGCAAATACGTCCTGCCGGCCATGATCGAACAGAAGGGCGGTGGGTCTATCTTCTGCATCACCTCAGGCGCATCCCAGGGCTACCGGGAAGGGCGTGTTGGCTATTCGATGAGCAAAGCCGCACTGGACCGGGCCTATTTGAGCATTGCGGAGGAAGTCCGGGAGCACGATATCTCGGTCAACGTGCTTAGCCCAGGCCGTGTCGACACCTGGATGAACCGTCGCGGCGACTGGCCCGGAACCGGCCACATACCAATGGAACAACCCGACTCGATCAACGACGCCGCCGTTTGGCTGGCCGCCCAGAAAGCGTCCACCTTCAGCGGAAATCGAGTGGAACGGGCTGAATTCGGCATCAACTGGGGTCCTGGCATCGCCGTGCCGGCCCCGTAGCTAATTCGATAAACGATAAGAGAGGCCCAAACAATGTCGACAGGACGTAGCGCGATGCGCGAGGTATCGCCCAAATTAGAAGAGATGAGCGCCGAGGTTCTATTCGGAGATATCTGGGAGCGGCCGGAATTATCCAAGCGGGACCGCAGCCTAATCACGGTAGCCAATCTGGTCGCCCTCTACCGCACGGACCAGCTCAAGGGACACATCGGCCGCGCCTTGGACAACGGCGTCACCAAGGAAGAGATCGGCGAAGTGATCCTGCATACCACGTTCTACGCCGGTTGGCCGGTGGGCGCCAACGCAGTCAAAGTGGCCAAAGAAGTATTTGACGAACGGGGCATTTAATCGCAAATCAGACACTCGCGCAGTTATTTAGATTGAAGTATTTGACGAACGCGGCATTTAATCCCGGACTCTAGCAACTGACAACTTTAGGTGTTTGTGAGGAAGAATCATGCCTAGGATGACTGGGGCCAAGTATCTGGCCGACACCCTGAAAGCCTACGGAGTATCCCACGTGTTCTTCGTGCCGGCGGTGCTTCGAAGGAGCCTGGCGGAGATGGACGTGGTGGGTATCAAACGTGTGGTGACCCACGGCGAAAAAGCTGCAGCCTACATGGCTGACGGCTATGCCAGGGCTTCCAACAAGGTCGGAGTCTGCATGGCCCAGTCGGTGGGCGCTGTAAACCTGGCTGCGGGACTCCAGGACGCCTACTTGGGTCTGTCTCCCGTATTGGCGCTGACCGGACACAAGTCCAATCTCCAGCAGAACCGCAACGCCTATCAGGAGATCGAGCACTCCAAGCCGTTCGCCTCGACGACCAAGTTCAGCGCCGTCGTTGACTCTGTGAATGAACTACCCGGTCTGCTCCGGCAGGCCTTCCGGGAAGCCACGACCGGCGCCCCGGCCCCGGTGCACCTGGACTTTGAAGGCATCAGCGGAAATGTCGTTGAAGACGGGGAAGCTGACCTTGAGATATTACTGGAAGAGTCATTCACCCAGCGGCCTGCGTTCCGTCCCGAACCGGAACCCGAACGGGTGCGGGAAGCGGCCCAGTTGCTGGCCAACGCAAAACGCCCAGTCATAGTAGCCGGAGGCGGTGTAACGTCGTCCAGCGCCCAGCGAGAAGTTGTGGAACTGGCTGAACTGCTGAATATCCCGGTGGCCACATCGCTTAACGCCAAGGGCGCGATTCCCGATAATCACCCATTGGCCGTCGGCGTTGTCGGATCCTATTCACGCTGGTGCGCCAACCGGGTGGTACACGAGGCTGATCTAGTCCTCTTCATCGGCAGCCACACAGGCAGCCAGGTGACCAACGAATGGCGAGTGCCGGCCATGGGCACTCCGGTGATCCAGATCGACATTGACCCCTCGGAATTGGGCCGCACTTACTCCGCTCAGGTGGCGCTTCAAGGTGACGCCAAGGCGAGTACCCGGCGTTTGATCGAGGCTTCAGAACCGGTGGGCGACCGGTCGGCTTGGGTATCCAGAGCACAGGAATTGGTCCAAGAATGGCGAGACGAAGTGGCGCCATTGGCCAACTCTGACGCGGTCCCCATCATCCCTCAGCGGCTCTGCACAGAGATAACCAAATGGTTGCCTTCAGACGGAGTGCTGGTGGCTGACACCGGCCATGCCGGTATCTGGACTGGCTCGATGGTGGACATGAACGAGCCGGGCCAAAGCTACCTCCGCTGCGCCGGTTCCTTGGGTTGGGGGTTATCTGCCGCCATGGGCGCCAAGTGCGCCCTGCCCGACCAGCCGGTGGTCTGCTTCAGCGGCGACGGCGGGTTCTGGTATCACATCGGCGAGCTGGAAACTGCGGTCCGGAATAATATCCCGGTGGTAACGGTGGTCAATAACAACCACGCTCTCGCCCAGGACAAACGGGGCGACGAACGGGCCTATGAGGGCATCGAGGGCGGGTCGCCCGGAGAACTCTGGCAGTTCACCGACGTCGATCTGGCCAAGGTAGCCGAGTCCATGGGCGCTTTCGGCATCCGGGTTGAAAAGCCTGGCGACATCCAGAGCGCTATCGAGCAGGCCATCGCATCGGGCCGGCCGGCAGTGGTGGACGTTGTCACAGACCAGTACAACAGCGAAGCGCCGGTCCCCTGGGCGCCGTAAAAGCTTTCAGCAAAAAGAAGGCCACCGGTAAAACCGGCGGCCTTCTTTATTTTTTGACTATTTTGCTTAGGAATTCTTTGGCGGCTTCGTAGTTCCGGGCGCCGCCGCGTTTTATGGGGGGCATCAGGTAGATGTTGTTGAACCTTGCCTCCTGGAATTTCTCGTAGACCTCCAGAGCGATATCGGTACCAGACCGGCCGCCTTCCAGTTCTTTCCGCACCGATTCGGGTACAGAACTGAATACAACGCCGTCCTTCTCCAATATCTGCAGGCCGAAGTAGATGGGCAGAGTCCCAGCATTGCCGACGTGGTGGGCGTAGGACTCTCGGAAACGGGCCACCTGGTCCACATCGAAGATTGGCTGGGTGATCAGAAACTCAGCCCCGGCCTGCACCTTACGCGCCGCAAGTTGGGCTTCTTCCACGATGCCACGGGTCAGGTCAACGGTCGCTCCGATGCAGAAATCTGTCGGCATTCGCAGGTTGCTTTGTTTGAAGTCAACGCCCTGGTTCATCTGCGCGATGGCCGCGATCAGGCCGGTGGGCTGGTAATCGTTTACCGAGACCACTCGCGCCCGGTCTTGCTCGCCGAATGGGTCGCCCTGTACTACCACCACGTTCTGAAGCCCCAGCATCTGAGCGCCCAACAATTGGGACTGCATCGCCAGCTTGTTCATGTCCCTGGTGGCCAGGGTGAACACCGCTTCTTTGCCAGACCGTTGGATAGCGGCGGCCAGCATGGGGGAGTTTGTCCGCACGGCCCGGCCGGGGTTGTAGGCCACGGAGATGAAATCAGCGTCGATCTGGGCTTGCTCCACCACGGCCGAATCCCCGGAGCGAGGTGGGGAGAAGTCGCAGATGATGGACGTGTGGCCCGTGGCTTCGAAACAGCCATCGGTGATCTTCACGACGGGCGCACCTCCGGCATTAAAGGTGGAATACGGCGAGCAGGGTTACTCCGGTAGGGCTACTCGGGCAGCTTGGCCAAATATTCCTTGAAAAGATCGATGGACTTGCGTTCGGAGAGGCCGACGAAGTACCGGTAGCCGATGATGTAGTCCACGATATCCCGGGCCATCATCAGGAGATGGTCTTTGGGGTCGGACAGGTGGAACAGGCTGTCCACACCGTCCTCCAGGCCAACGTATAGTGTGTCTTCCACCAGCAGTGTCTCATCGTCGTTCAGTTCTTTGCGGGCCATCCAGCGGGCGAACACGAACGGCAGACTGGTCATTGTGTGCCATTCTTCGCCCAGGTCATACCGGTGCTCGTAACCCCTGGCTCCCCGGCGGCGGCGCAAGGCATCATCTCCGGAGATCACGAAGGCGTCATGATCGTCGGGCATGGTTACGTAAGAACCAGGTTTACCATTGTGTTTCTCAGCCAGTAAGACCTGGAACAACTTTTGGGTCGTCGTATCAGCCGTCGCGGCCGCGATGACCCCTTCATCCAGTTCTTCCATTGGCTTCTTGGAGTAGAGCAGGTTGCTTCCAGCCCGGTTTGAAGCCGACAGGCAAAAGCCGGCCACCGGCTTACAGATGTCTTCAAGAGCGAAGCTGTCGACCAGGCTTACCGGCCCGGCGTTGACCTCTCCGTCGCGTAATGCCTGGGGCATGTCACTGAGACGAACGTTCTGAAGGACGATGCCTCGCCGCACCATGTCGATGTAAAAGGGCTCAAAGTTAAGGTCGATCACCCGGCCGACAGTGATTGCCATCTATCTGCACCATATCTAAATGTTGGTTTTTCCGTGGCAACGCCATGCTGCACTCTCGACCAGCTCAGGGTTTCGGAATTAGCCCCACACGAAAAATCGCTACTGGTCCCATGTGCCTACCCGGCAGCGCGATTAATTCTAGGCGTATTGAAAATCACCGTCAAGACAAGTTCCTTTGGTTTTCTACGCGCGGTATTCCACACGCCCTGGGAGCCTCGCTGGAAGTCCGTTTCATCGACAACTGCGTAGCACTAACGTAAACTTGTTGAAAGAGGCACACGTGCGCAAATTCGTATTCGTAACAAGTCTGATATTGCTCGTCGGGATGGCGTTTTCATCTTCAGCGGTCACTCAGGCCGATGAGGGGAATATCAACGTCGTTGAGGCCAAAGCCGAAAGCCAATTCCCCGATGGCATCAAGTTCTCGGTCATCGCCAGCAGCGTTGACGAGATCGACGATATCCGGGTCTTTTTCAGCAAGGTGGACCAAAAAGGACGCAGTGCCTACCGCTCAGTCGACTTCGAACCAGGCAATAGCGTCGAGGGGGAGTCGATCCTCCCCAGTGGCACCGGTGGCGAATATTATCCTCCCGGAACCAAGATTGAGTTCTCATTTGAAGTCCGCGACAAAGCCGGTGCAGTGGTGCGCACGGAGCCTGAGGAGTTCGTTTACCAAGACAACCGATTCGAGTGGGAGACGGTTGTTGAAGGCCTGATCACGGTCTATTACTACGGTGAATACGTCGTTGACCGTGCCAATGTTGTCCTTGATGCGGCCAAGGCAAACCTGGAAAAGATGCTGCCGGTGCTGGGCATCGCTCCCACCGAACCGTTGCGCATCGTTTCCTACAACAACTACCGTCATATGGCTTCCGCCCTGCCCTTCCGGTCCCAGGCTGTCAGTGAAGGACTACAGACTCAGGGTATGGCATTCAGTAACGAACGGGTCCTGCTGGTGCATGGGTTCGACCCGACTGTGACCGGCACTGTCTCCCATGAATTCACCCACTTGTTGGTTGGTGAAGCCGCCGGTTCAGCCCTCAGCCAAGTGCCCTCGTGGCTCAATGAGGGATTGGCCGAGTACGGAAACGTTGACCCGACTGACGACTACGAAGCTGCCTTGCGCTATGGAATATTCACCCGCCGGATCAAACCGCTGTGGTACCTCAATTCCTTTGGCGGCACACCTGAAGACATCATCATCGCCTACGGCCAGGGCCGGTCTGTAGTCCAGTACATGATTGATTCATACGGCGAGGCGCGGATGGCCGCCCTGTTCCCCGTCCTCCAACGCACCCTCGACATCGACCAAGCCCTGCTTGAAGTCTATGGCATGGACCAATTCGGGTTAGATTCGGCTTGGAGAGAATGGCTAGGACTGGAGCCATTGCCGCCTCCCAACGAACTTGCAAACCAGAACAATGAAGATTCCGATTCCCAGACCGAAGGAGCGGATTCCGAGGGTTCCACCGGCGATTCCGGCGCAGTTGGAACCGCCATGCCCGAATCTACTCCCGAGTCCGATGCCCGCCCGGCCGGAACAACGGGTGATGAAGACACAGATTCGGCCGGCGACGCAAACTCTCCGAGTTGCAGCGCCCCTGTCGGCGGCAATGCCCCCACTGGAGCAGGTATATTGCTGCTGCTGGCTGCCCCATTTGGCCTGATTGCCTTCCCTCGTCTCCGCCGCCGCCGGCCCTTCCGCTAACGAGGGCACAGACCAAACCAACTTTTCACTGCGTCAGATCTGTGCCCATCATTCAGGTTGAGTAGTTTCGTTCCCATCGTTCATCCTGGACATATCGAAGGGCGCGCGTAGGCCATGTTTATGCTGAAGATGGGTAGTAAGCCGACCTGACTAAGAGGACTACCGGGCGCGGGGGTTGAAGGCGTCGTTCACAGCGTCACCCAGCAGGTTGAAGGTGAAGAGCAGCAACGACAGCGTGAGCACCGGGAACAAAAGCAGGTGAGGGTCTGACCGCAGGACCGAGATACTCCCGTTCTCAAAGATCATCAGCCCAAGGCTTGGTGTCGGCGGTTGGATGCCGATGCCCAAGAAACTGAGCAGTACCTCCGAGCCTGCAACGCCCGCCAGTCCGGCCGAGACGGTCACGATCACCGGGCCCATCACATTGGGCAGCAGGTGCCGCCAGAGGATCCGCGGCGTGGATGCTCCGATCGCCCGGGCAGCCTCCACGTATTGGTTCTCTCTAGCCTGAAGCACCTGACCTCTGACCAGCCTTGCCATACCGAACCAAGAGAAGATCGCCAGGGCCAGCGCCAGTACCAGGTAATCCACCACACCCAGGCTCACTATCTCGAACCCGACTATATCTTCCACTGATCTAGCCCACCTGGTCATCGGAGCTTTCATCGTGGATATTATTATCAACACAAGGAAGATTTCAGGGAAAGCAGACGACACCTCCCCCACCCGCATGATCAAGGTGTCTACGAATTTTCCGAAATAACCAGCGAGCAATCCCAGCGTGATCCCCAATGCTAGGCTCCCGGTCACCAGGGTTATCACGGTGATGATAACGGTGGTCCTGAGACCGTAGATGATGCGGGTCAGGCTATCCCTGCCCAGCCGGTCGGTCCCGAATGGATGGCCGACGCTGGGTCCTTGTTTAGCCATCGACAGGTCCTGGTCATTGTAGCCGTAGGGTGTGACCAGGGGTGCAAAGATGCCGGAGCCGTACATGATGACGATGACTGTCAGGCAGCCCACTCCAATCTTCTTCCGGAGCAGCCTGCGGATGGAGATCGCCCAATAGCTGGGACTGGTCGTCTGCCGTGTCTCCAAAGCCTGTTGAGCTTGCTCAGGCAGCATAGGAGCCCCCGAGTCTGATCCTTGGGTCGAGCCAGGGGTATATCAGGTCAACGATCAGATTGGCGAGCACAAACATCGTCGTGCCGATGATTATCACGGCGTTGATGATGGGGAAATCCCTGGCAAATATCGATTCTATGAATAGGTTTCCGATGCCTGGAATGCCGAAGAATCGCTCAACTATGAAGGACGTGAAAGCGATTCCGGCTAGGGAGAAGCCCAACATGGTGACCACCGGGATCATCGCATTCCGCAACACGTGGCGGCGTTGGACGGTCATTTCTGAAAGCCCCTTAGCACGGGCAGTGCGAATGTAGTCCTGGCTAATGACCTCCATCGTGCTGGCCCGAGTCAACCTGGTGATGATGGCGATCCCCGGAACGCCCATGACTAGCGCCGGCAGGATCACACGGGTGTCGAAAAGCCCTCCCCAACCGTGGGTAGGCAGTATATCTAACTTTAGGGCGAAAATAATCAACACTAAGGGCGCCGTCAGGAAAACGGGAATGGACTGCCCTAGTAACGTGAACGCCACGGTGCCTGTGTCCCAAGCGGTGCCTTGCTTCAAAGCTGAGAATAGCCCCAACGGAACGCCTACAGACACCGATAGAAACAGAGCGGCGATATTTAGCTGAGCTGAGACCCACATCTTTTTCCGCAGGAGTTCGCTGACTGTGCGGCCACGGTATTTGAAGCTCTCACCGAAGTCGCCGCGGGTGATGTTTTTGACGTAGCGGCCGTATTGGACAAAGATATTGTCATTGAAGCCGCGTTGTTCGCGGATACGCTCGACAACCTCAGGGTCGGCATACTGGCCCATGAGAACTTCGACCGGGTCTCCCGGCCCAAACCGTCCCAATGCGAAAGTGATGAACGAGACGATCAACAAGATCACTGGCAGCCAGGCCATCCGGCTGAGTATGTATCGTCCCACGTTTGTCTCCGGCCCTTATTTGTCCGTCAGATAGACGTGCCTTAGTTTCGGGATGATGAGCGGTGTCTGGAAGAAGTCATGCACATTCGGCTTCACCAGCAGATAGCGCTCGCCGCTGTACCACAACGGGATCCAAGGAGCGTCATCCAAGATGGTCTGCTCCACTTCGTTATAGATACTGAACCGGAGCGTCTCATCGGTCTCGACTCTGGCTTTTTCCAGAAGAGCGTCAACCACCGGGTTGTTGTAATTGGTGTGGTTATTGCTGCTGTCGCTGTAGAACAGGATGTCCAGGAAGTTCTCCGGGTCCGGATAATCTGCGATCCAACCGATGTCGAACATCTGGAAGCGCCGCTTGTTCAGGTCTTTCAAGAACGTGGCGAACTCGGTCTGCTGGAACTCGGTCTTGATGCCGAGGTTCTTCTCCCACATCGCCAGGACAACTTCCATGTCCAGGCTCACGTTGGCGCCAAAGCTACCGGGCGTGGTGATGGTGATTGGGGGTAGGTTTTCCAGGTCGTCGCCGTACTTGGATTCTTCCAGTAGCCGCTTCGCTTTCACGGGGTCGAACTCGTAGCCGGATACCGACTCGCTGAAACCGGGGAATCCAGGAGGCAGGATACCGGTCGCCGGAACGACCTGGTCGCCCAGCACGATGGTCGCGATCTCTCGTTTGTCGATGGCCAGGTTCAGCGCCTGACGGACCTTGACGTCATCTAGGGGTGGTTCATTCACGTTAAGGCCGATGTATTGGACACTGAACGACGGAGCGGCGGTCACCAACTCGGCGTTGAGACTGTGGGAAGGGTCACTCAAGCGGTCGATATCAGCCAACCCCACGCCGGCGATGTCGATCTCGTCGTTCTCATACATGAGCATCGACGTCCCGCCGCTCAGGATCAGCTCGACTTTGGCGAGTTTGGCCGCGCCAAGGTGATAGCCATCATGGCGGCTGAGAATCAGGGTTTCGCCAACTTTGTACTCGGTCATCTTGAACGGGCCGGTGCCATTGGGCTTCCGGAACCAATTCTTGGGATTGGCCTCAATGTTGAGTTGGTCCAAGACAAAGGCCGTCGGATAGGTGAGTTTGGCCAGGAAGAAAGACTTGGGCTGGTCGATGGTGATCTCGATGGTCCGTTCGTTGATCACCCGCACGCCAGATATCTCCAGAGCGTCACCGGCCAGTTTGGTGTCCACCCCGACTATATCGCCCAGGTATTGGTCAACGTTGGGAGATTCAGTAAGGGGGTCTGTGGCCCGTTCCAAAGACCAACGGACGTCCTCAGCGGTCACAGGTTTGCCGTCGTGGAACACCGCGTCGGGTCGGATCCTAAAGGTGTAGACACGGCCATTGTCGGAGATGTCCCAGCCTTCTGCCAGGTCCGGGACCACGTTTAGGTCTTTATCTATCGTAACCAGTCCGCCAAAGATTTCTACGATGATCTGAGCGGACGTGGCATCGGTGGTCAGGTGGGGATCAAGGGTCGGAGGGTCCACGTAAAGCCGGACGAAGCGCCCGCCTTCAAGCGGTTCGCCGCTGCCTGAGGAGTCACTGGATGCCTGTCCGCCGGATACCGACGTCGCTTCAGGCGACTCGGGTGCGGACCCGCCAGATTCGCCATCCGAGGATCCGGAGCAGGCCGCAACCAAGAAAAGAAGTCCAAAGGCTAACAGGAGTGTCTTCCAACCCATATCGTTGTTCCTCAATAACCGGGATAGAGCGCTCTAATCAAGCGCGGACAAGCGCGGGCATCAATCTACGGCTTACGGCTTATGGCTATTTTAAGTATCCTGACTCCACTATTTCAATGGAACAGCCAGCGAGACTGGACGATACGTCGCAGGAATTTCCAATTTCAGGCCCTCTCGCGCAAGCTGCGGCTCCTTGTAAGAGCCACACCCATTTGCTAACATATTCAAGCTTAATCGAAACTGTGTCGGCTGGGTCCTACCCTCTTCGCACAGCAGCTTTCAACATGGCGAGCGTAGCCAAGAGGCCTAAGGCGCCTGTCTGTGGCACAGGAGATCACGGGTTCGAATCCCGTCGCTCGCCCCAATTACGATTTTACTCGATTCACTCTTAAGATGCGCCCGTAGCTCAACGGATAGAGTACTGGGCTTCGAACCCAGGGGTTGTGAGTTCGAATCTCGCCGGGCGCACCATTATCTGGAATTATTAGACCCCCGTTTGAAACCGGGGGCCTTTTATATTTCAAGGGCGCAAACACGTATGGATATACGCAGCCGATATGTGGTTTGGATGTTAGCCGGAAAGCTCGGGCTGCCCGTCCAAAACCTAAGCAACCCACATCAGCGTTGCTGGATCAACCGCGCCGGCGGGTCACAAAGGTGCTCCCCATCAATACTGCGGACGTACCAAGGCCGCCGACCAATGCGATGACGGCGATCAATAACGAGCCTGAGGTTTTCTTACCGACGGCAAAAATGAAAAATGAACGTATGGTCTTCTCCGGATCGATACCGCCGACCGTGTAAACACCAGCAGACTCAATCTTGAAATTCACCACCGAATAACCGGCCCGGCCGTCAAAGTCATACGTCTTATTGACGGTAGGCGTATCGAGCGGCACTCCGACCTCTTCAGTGTCGGCGACAAAGAACCGCAGGGCAGGGACGATAGGGTCGGTTATGAACACGGCTCCATTGAAAATACTGGTATGTTCGTAGAACAGCGTGTATTCCCCTTCGTCCAGTTCAATATCCTCTTTGCCAGGGAACACGACGCGATAATCCGGGTCGGTCTTGCTTATCTGAAGAACGACGAATACGGCAATACCAGCCGCAGCAAGAAGCATTCCTAACAAGTACCACCAATTACTTGGGATGTTTGGCGTGGTTTGTTCCAACGGTGTTCCTTTGCCAGATCGAACCGATTCAAACGAATCGGTGGGAACAGAATTATATGGAACCGCCCAAATGTTGGTCAACCACGAGTATCAACCGTTCGGAAGTGGTGGTAGCAAGGGGTGGCGGACGGGCTGTTGGGGGAAAAGCGGGTGGAATGGCGGTTAGGACGTGGATATCAGGACGTGGCGACTAGAACGTGCCCCTTAAAACGAAAGCTGATTTAAGATCAGCGCGGCGAAAACGGGGAGCAGGCCGAGGTTGCTGCCCAAGAAGACCAATAATGCCCAGTTGGAGTCATACTTTGCCGGAGGTTGCATGGGAGGTTGCATCAATGTAGCCATAGTCTTATTTTCTCAGATGAGACTCTCGCGCCAAGTACGCTCGGTGCCATCGCGCCCGGCCTGTTTGGGCCATCATTCCGTCCTGCGAAACAGGTGATCGGTGCCTAAAATACCGATAGGGAGTTAGTTGATTGCAGTCGGGTCGGCGGGAAACTCGACCACGCCCGACACCCCATCGATCAGGTGCCTCGGCATGAAATACTCCCGGCTTTCCGGACCACCGAACCCTTCGATAAATGACTGGACCACGCCGTCTGATTCCAAGGCAGCACGCACGATCTGCTTGTTGAAATTGCTGATTTTCTCGGAACCGATGAACTCGTCTACCGGCATCCAAAGGCACTCTTGGATCTCGTCGGTCTGCATGGTGATCTCTTTGCTCAGGGGCCGCAGTTTGCCAACGAAATAGATGTCCGACTTCCCGTACCTGTACCCGTGCCATTGGCGGAAGCAGGCGATGGACTCGAACACGGCTTTGACGCCCGTCTCCTCAAGTACTTCCCGTTCTACTGCCTGTCCCAGGTGTTCACCAGCCTGGAGGGCACCGCCGGGCAGCTTTAATGTCGGCTCGCGGCCACCCACTCCGTACTTCTCTCGGACCACCAACAAGTCTCTCTCGGGCGTCAGTACAACGCCGCCGATGCCGATGTAGTGAGTCGCGAAGGGCGGGATATGAGCGCCTCCAACCAGAAGGCAGGTGAGCAAGATATAGTCGTCACCGGTGTGGTGGAAATCGAACCCACGGTCGATGGCCTTAGGGATCAATTCCGATTGGTTCTTGGGTATATCCAGCCAGACCGTCAGGAATCCATCGGCCGCCCATTGGGTCATGGACGCGGCGAGCCGGGCATCAAAGTCTTCCGGGTCGCTGGGCAATGCCGTCTTGTCGACCACCGCTCCATTGAAAGGATTGGGTTTGAACTCCAATATCTCTGCCATGTTCGCCTCTACTCCCTAATTCCTGGTCCATGAATCCTGTTTATGGGCCGGAAATCGGCTACGTTTTTAACGCCGATCAGTGATCCCCAACCAATACCGAACCGGAAATATAGCATACTCAATTTCAATACAGGAAAACACCCGGTACAGCGGCCTAAAAATGACAATCAGGCATAGCGTTGTACTCGATTAATGACCATTATGTAAAGACTCTCATCTCAGGCGCTGTGCTAGAATTTCGACATGTCCCTCTCTCGGTTCCATCCCCTCGTTCAAGAGTGGTTCAAGAGCCGGTTCAACGAGCCTACCGAAGCTCAAGTCGACGGCTGGCCGGCCATCGCGCAGGGACGGCACACACTGATCGCCGCACCCACCGGATCAGGCAAGACTCTGGCCGCGTTCCTCACCTGCATCGACGGTCTG
>CAVOAA010000072.1:0-14474 GCA_963693555.1 Dehalococcoidia bacterium
GGAATTTCTCTGACATGGGGCGAAAACGATATTTGGTACCGGCCTTCAGCGGTGCCGCCATGCGTGGCCCCCTTGCCGGTCCTTCTGTCCCGCGCCAGCGAATTATTGGAAGCGGCGCTGAACGACCATGCTGGCGAAAACTTGGGACTGGCCTTGCCGTTGTTCGGGCATGATGGTCAGGCTCCCATATTGGAAGAAAGCGTTTCCCCGCTGATCATTGCCGGCGTGCAGACGGTGCATGAATCGCTGCCGGTGTGCCGCCTGGGAGACCTTGAACTCGTTCTGCAGTTGTCGGAACTCCTTATAGGTCTCGGCCCAGGGCTCACTCCATCCGGCGACGATTTTGTCGGTGGTCTGATGTTCATGGCGCGCCACCTGAAAGCGGCCTACCCACAGGAAGATTGGTGGCGCGGCGGGAACGTCCAAGGGTTTTTGGCCAGGTCAGAGGCCATGACCTCTCGGATAAGTCATGTTCTACTCACCGACCTTGCCGACGGTCAGAGCCATGAATCGCTACACGACCTGGCTGAAGCATTGGTCGTTGACTCCAATCATTTCGATGCCGCCTTCCACGTGCGGCGGGTTACCGCCATCGGCCATAGTTCGGGCTGGGATATGCTGACTGGGGTGCTGGCCGGGTTATTGCCGGTGATCAATCGGGTTAGCAGGAGCTGAAACCCATCGATATCAAACAAAAGATACAGGCCGCCAACGCTGAGGCATTCAACCGGATTGTGGCCGCTGACCCGGTCTTGGTAGACATCGTCCCGGCCGGAGATGTCGTGCCTGGACTGGAAGACCGGATGGTGTTGCATTCCGGTCCGCCGGTGGACTGGTCGCACATGAGCGGTGCCCAAAAAGGCGCGGTCATTGCCATGGCCATCTTCGAAGGGTGGGCGGATGACATTCAGAGCGCCGAAGAACTGCTCAGCAGCGGCGGTATCAAGTTCGACCCGAACCACCACCATGACGCGGTTGGGCCCATGGCCGGCACCATAACCAAGTCCCTGCCTGTATATGTGGTGGAGAACCGGACCAACGGCAACCGGGCGTATTGCCGGTTGGTTGAAGACATGCAGCAGTTCGGAAACTACCACTCCGAGGCGATAGACGGACTCCGCATGTGGCGTGACGTCTGGGCGCCTTCATTGGCCAAAGGCATCCGGCATATGGGCGGCCTAAAACTCAAGCCGATCATCGCCAAGGCCCTGCAGATGGGGGATGAGCTTCACAATCGCCCCAACGCCGCCAGCTCCATCTTCGCTGGCGTTATGGGAGTACCCATGATCGAAGCCGGGGTGCCAACATCAGACCTGACCAGCACACTCGGTTACATCTCCGGACATGACCTGCTGTTCTTGGGACTGGCCATGGCCTCCGCCAAGTCCGCTGCCGACGCCGCCCGGGGGATCGAATATTCCACGGTGGTCACGGCGATGGCCCGCAACGGCTATGAATTCGGCATCAATGTGAGCGGCCTGGACGGTGAGTGGTTCACCGCACCGGCGCCGGCCATCGACGGCCTGTACATGCCCGGCTACGGCGAGGGGGATGGTGGGTTCGACATGGGAGATTCGGCGATCACCGAGACGGTCGGCTGGGGCGGGTTCTGCCTCGGTGGAGCGCCCGGAATCCTGTCACTGGTGGGTGGGACCCCGGATGAAGCCTTGAATTACAGCCGCGAGATGCGAGAGATCACCGAGGGGCTCAGCCCCGATTTCGCCATCCCGGCCCTGGATTTTCAGGGGACTGCCGTCGGTATCGATATCAGGAAGGTCGCTCAGACCGGCATCCTGCCCATCATCGACACTGCCATCGCACACAAGGACCCCGGATACTCGATCATCGGTGCCGGCTTGGTACGCCCTCCCATGGCCTGTTTCCACGGCGCCCTCAGAAGATTCGCCACCAAATACGGGTTGGAGTAAGGGCGTGATTACAGAGTCGGCATTGCTCCAGAACCGTTATTTCGATTCGGTCTTCCTCATGCGGGTCGCCAAGCTCCTCAACGGGCAGCCCGGTATCGAGCAGGCAGCGTTGGTAATGGGTACTCCCAAGAATGTCCAGATATTGGCGGAGGCCGGGTTCGACGGCATAGATCAGCTGGGAGCGACCAGCAACGACCTGGTGGTCTTGCTCCGGGCGGAGGCTGTGGAACAGGCCCGGTCGCTGATCGATGACCTGGAAAAATGGCTTGTCAGGGATTCGAGCCGGCCGGCGACTCACTCTGTGCATTCTGTGGAGCAGGCTTTGACTCAAAAGCCAGGCTCGAACATCGTATTGATCTCAGTGCCGGGAGAGTTCGCGGCCAGGGAAGCCCGGCAGGCGCTTGATCACGGCGTCAACGTGTTCTTGTTCAGCGACCACGTTGCTGTCGAAGATGAGTTGTCGCTTAAGCGGCTGGCTAAAGAAAAAGGGCTGCTGCTGATGGGCCCGGACTGCGGCACCAGCATCATCGGCGGTGTGGGTTTTGGCTTTGCCAACGCCGTCCGCAGAGGGCAGATCGGGGTCATCGGAGCATCTGGCACCGGCACCCAGGAAGTGACCTCACTGGTCCACCGCTGGGGATCGGGGATATCCCACGCCATCGGTGTCGGAGGCCGGGACCTATCAGACGCGATCGGAGCAATCTCGACGCTCCAAGCGCTAGACGCACTCGAAAGAGACCCCAACACTTCAGTGATCTTGCTTGTCTCCAAACCGCCGGGGGCAGCAACCATAGCGCTGGTCAATGAGCGAATATCAGCCTGCTCCAAGCCGGTGGTTACCTGCTATCTAGGCGATACGGACGGGTCATTGCCGGGGATACAAAACGCCACCACCACCCTCAACTTGGATGATGCTGCCACCGCTGCTATCAGGCTGGCAGGTGGCATTCGTGTTGACGAAGAAAGCCCGGTGTCCCCTGATTCTCTCCAGAGAGACCAGAGGAAACTAAAGGCCAGTCAGAAGTACGTGCGCGGCGTTTTCTCCGGCGGTACGCTGTGCTACCAAGCCCAGCAGGTCCTCCGCGATGCGGGCCTTGCCGTTCACTCCAACGAGCCGTTGGTCAAGGGCATGGAACTCGCCGATACATCTACAAGTGTTGAGCACACACTGGTCGACATGGGCGCGGACGAGTTTACCGAAGGCAAGCCCCACCCGATGATTGATTCGACTCAGCGCGTCCAGAGAATATTGGCGGAGGCCAGAGACCCACAGGTCGCGGTAATCCTCTTGGACTGCGTCTTGGGCTATGTTGCCGCTGAAGACCCTGGTGGGGACATCGCGCCGGCAATCGCAGAAGCACAAAGAATCGCCAAGCAGCGGGGCGATACTCTTAGCGTGGCCGTCTCGGTCTGCGGCACCGAACTGGACTCTCAAGGATTCGATAGCCAGGTGGATATCCTGGAAAAAGCCGGGGCCACCGTGTTTAAGTCGGGGTTCCAGGCCGCCCGTTTTGCGGCCGCTCTGGTTACAGGAAGGGATTAGATTATGGACCAAGAAACAGCGATGGACCGCCTACTGGCTGACCCGGTTGAAGCCATCAATCTGGGTGTGCAGGATTTCGCCGAGAACCTGGAGGCCCAGGGAGCACAGGTGATACACGTGAACTGGACGCCTCCGGCCGGTGGCGATCCGGAGATAATCGCGATCCTGGACCAGATATTGTAGTTCCCGTAGCCGCCCGTTAATCGGGCCTGGCGCCAAGCAACTAAACGGCGGGCTCACCCAGGGATTTGGGGTTGATCGGCGTCGCCATCGCCTGTATCTCGGGAAGGACCTTTTCGGCGAAGAGCTTTAAGCTTTTTTCGGCCTTGTCTCTCGGCATACCGCCGTAGAACATGTGGATCACGATCTTCTCTAAGCTGATCGTCTGTTGCAGCGTCTTGATTCTGGAAATGATCTCATCCGGAGTGCCGATGGGCTGGGTCGCACGGCGTGCCGCGTAGCCGGCGTCTGCTGTGCCGATATCTGCGTTCTGTCGTAAGAGGTATTCCTCATAACCGTGGATGCCCTCATAGCCAGGGTTGTTCCATTCGAAGTAATGGTGCTGGGCCGCGGTCAGCTGGTTGTGGAAGTAGACCCACCCTTCTTCAGCTTCTTCTGCCGTCTCGGCGCAGTACATCCACAGCAGGGTAGTCGGCTGGTCCGGCGGGAGGCCAAGTCCGCTCCGGATCTTGTTGAACCGTTGGACTTTGTCGGTCATCATTTCGACATCGTCTCCGGCGACGAACATCTGCCCAAGACCGTTCTCGGCGGCCATTTTGGCCGAGGCCTCGGTGGTGAACGCCACTTTGATGTTCGTGGTCAGATCGCCTTTGTGGCGGGCCTGAGGGCGGATGCTGGTTGGCGGTATGTTGTAGACCTCGCCCTTGAACTCGAAGCGCTCTGCGCCGTCAGCGGCCTTGATGGCATTGATCACGTCGTAGAAGTACTTGTGCGATTGCTCGATCGGATAACCCAGCGAGGCGTACTCGTGGGGTGCGATGCCACGGCCTATGCCAAGATGGAGACGTCTGCCCTTTAACAAGATGTCGAGCATCGAGATCTCGTGGGCCAGGCGTACCGGGTTCCACCACGGCGCGACTATGACCGCGGTACCCATGTCCACCCGGCTGGTGCGGCCCGCCCAATACGCCAGGTATTGCAGCGGGTTCGGCTGCATGGAATATGCGGAGCCGTAGTGTTCGGTGGCCCAGATAGAATCGAAGCCTAAAGGTTCGACCAGCTCCCCCATATAGAGGGTGTCATCCATGTTCTGGGCGTCCGAGACCGTTGGCGGCCGGTCGTAGTTTCCCTCCATCAGACGGTCCCAGTCACCCTGGTTGTAGCCGGTGACCATCACTCCGCAATGCATCTGTGTTCTCCTCTACCGTGGCCGTGCGCCGTGCGCCGTACTCTCGTACTGGACGGCGGCGCGTCATAAAATAATGTCAAAGCGCCGTGCCATTATAACCGTCCATTCCCGAACAAGGGCAACCTTTATTTCGGGCCGCATCCGCATCCTACCCGGTTCAAACAATAGCTCCAAAACCGCTCCGGACTTGCCGGTATAATACGAGTGGTGGTAAAAAGACCAAAGCAAACCCGTTTTACAAAATAGTTCGCTGGCCCAAGACGAACTGCAAATACCTCTATAACAAGAGAACCAAGGAGTGTTTCTATGGACGTCGGACTGATGATGATCTTCTCAAGCTACGGCTGGGAAAAAGGGTCGGACTCTCAGATGTGGGAGGAGGAACTCAGGTTGGCGGAGATCGCCGCCGATGAAGGTTTTGATTGCCTCTGGTCGGCCGAGCACCACTTCAACGACTACTCGTTCGTGCCGGACAACCTCCACCTGATGACCCACCTGGCAGCCAAGCATCCGAACATCGACGTTGGCACAGCCGCCATCATCCTGCCTTGGCATGACCCCCTAAGGGTTGCCGAGAATGCCGCCGTGCTCGACATGCTGAGCAATGGCCGGCTCCGGCTCGGGTTCGGGCGGGGCCTGGCAAAGCGTGAATTTGATACCTTCCGGCTCAGTATGGACGAATCAAGAGGTCGCTTTGATGAAGCAGCGCCAATGATCGTCGATGCTCTAAAGACAGGGTTTATCGAGGGCGATGGGACCTACTACAAACAGCCCCGTACCGAGATACGCCCCCGGCCGCAGCATTCGTTCGACGACCGTATCTACGCCGTGGCCGCCAGCGATGAGTCAGTCACCTCCGCAGCCAAGCTCGGAGCGCATATCATAATGTTCGCAGACCGGCCCTGGGAGATGCGTATGCCTGGGATCGAGCGTGGCCGCGCTTTGCACAAGGAGATTCACGGCACTGAGCCGCCCACTGTCATGCTCACCGAGTTTGTCATCTGTGGCACCGACCTGGCCCAGTCTGAAGAAGATGCGCGCCAGTACCAGGGCAAATTCGTCGAGAGCAATTTCCATCACTACGAATTCCTCGGCGACCATTTCAAGTCTGTGAAGGGCTACGACGCCTACCAGCAGAAGGCCGAGATCGCACGCTCCGCGGGGCTAGAAGGGGCGGTTGACGGCTTCATGAAGGCGGCTAGCTGGGGCACTCCGGATAAGATTCTCCGGGGACTTGAAGAACGGCGGGAGCTAATTGGAGATTTCGAATGGAACGTGTCTTTCCGCTTCGGCGGGACGCCGTACGATGTTGCCGAACGGAGTCTGAAACTCTTTGCCAAAGAGGTGTTGCCGGTCCTGAAGGCCTGGTAGCAGCCGGTCAGCCGGTATCGGTCTAGGGGCCTTGGGAGTTCGCGCCAAAGGTGAAGGCGAAGAGGGCGAAATCGTCGGAGTTCGAGTTGAGCTTCAACTCGTGCTCCCCGAACTTTGGCAGGGCAACGACTTCATACATCCGGCCACCGCTTACCGTGAAGTAGCTGCGCCCATCCGCCACGACCAGATCGGGCCCGGCCTCATTCATGGTTAGTGGACGTCCGTTCAGCGTTACTCTGACCTCGAACGACTCGGGTTTCTCCGGGCTGATCACTGCATTGACGCTGGTTCCGGTGAATTTCAAGGCGATGTAGTCTTCGTAATTCTCGGTCTGCCTGGCGTGCCGGATCGCCTCGACATCGTTGTACCAGGTCCCCTGTAGGTAGAACCTATGGTTCTGGTGGGTCAGGCTGTCTCGGTACTCAATGGTCCGGGACCCGCCCTGGTAATACTGGATCTGACCCGCGTAGCCGCCACTGGCCTGGGTGTTTCTCTTCGTGCCGCCGTATAGCTCCCTGGTGGTCCGGCTGTAGCTGACCAGCGCCGTGATCTTTGATGCTTCGCCCTGAAGGCCCACCGAAATACCAGATAGGTCGGCGCCCGTTTTCTCCAATAACATACGTATCTCACGTTCGGTTTCGCCGTAGGCCCCTTCGCCGATGTGGCTGTAGCGGATGACTCCCTCATCGTCTACCAGGTATTTGGCCGGCCAAGCCCGGTTTCGGTAGGCCCGCCACGTCTGGAAATCGTTGTCCTGGGCGATCGGGTATTGCAACCCGAAATTCCAGGCGTTCTCAGCCACGTTCTCGGCCAGTTTTTCGAATTCGAACTCCGGAGAATGCACCCCGACGATCACCAGCCCTTGGTCGGCGTATTTGGCGTGCCAGTCCTTCAGGTAGGGCATCGTGCGGATGCAGTTGACGCAGGTGTAGGTCCAGAAATCGATCAGCACCACCCGTCCGCGCAATTCTTCCATCGTCAGAGGTTCGGAGTTGATCCAATTGGCGATGGCTTTGAATTCTGGCGCTTTCGTACCGCTGCCGAGATTGCCGTTGGGCCAGTAGATTGCGGTGAGAAGAGCAGCGGCCGAAATAACCACGACCGCTATCTTTAATAAGTTTCCCTTCAAGGGCACCCCTACAGGTACAAACGTCAGGCCAGAATCACCCGAAAACCAGGCCCCTATGACGTCGCGAAACCCTAAACAGCACAGTGAACGGGTCACCAGATATTGTATCGGTTTGAGGGGGCTGTTGACTCGGGCAAACGGCACTCCTACACTGCTAACAGCCAAACTAGGGCAGAAAATATATAAGCCGGGTTGACCTGGAAATCCCAGCTAGTAAAAGGGGTGAGCACAATGGCGACTCAAACGATTGACGTACAGGTACATTGCTACGAGAAGGACCATCCGGGACGCCCTTGGATCGCCGTCCTGCAGGGCCCGGACGAGGTTACCGGCGACGACATGATCGCCGCGATGGCTGCGGTAGGCGTTGACGGGGCGATATTGATCTCACCGGCCAGGCTTTACGGCTACGACGCCAGCTACGCACAGTCGGTCTACGAGAAATTCCCGAACAAGTTCGGCTTGGTCAGGCCATTCGACCCACAATCGAAATCCATCGCTGAGGACGTCTCTGAGTGGGCCGCAACTCCAGGCGTGATTGGAGTCCGCATCATGCTTACAACCGCTGAGTTCCAGGCTGATGACCGCGGTCTCAACGAGATTCTGGCCGCCGGCGCAAAGGCCGGAATCCCGGTAAACGTGATGTGCTCAGGCAAGATTCCCTTGATGAATGAGTTGGCACGCCGCAATCCAAACACCCAGATCGTGATCGACCATCTGGGTATCGAACAGCCATTCCTGCCGCCGGCGGCGCCGGAACCGTTCGCTGACCTGGCGAACGTGCTTGCATTGGCGGAGCTCGATAACGTCACCATCAAGATATCTGGGGCCGGCACTCTGTCCCATCAACCATTCCCGTACGCGGACCTATGGGAGCCTCTGGGCAAAATATTCAACGCATTTGGCTTTGACCGGTGCATGTGGGGCACAGACTGGACCCGCGCCGTAGAACTGCTGAACTACGAGCAGGGCGTCGAGGCATTCCGAGTTACAGACACGCTCTCAGACTCAGAGCGGTCCACGCTGATGGGCGGGTCTCTGCAGAAGATCTACAAGTGGGCACCCCAATAGGCGGTTAAGACCCGAAACCGAAAAATCAGCTTAGATTCGGCCTGTGCTACACTCGAAATACCCCGCGAAACACCCGGCGAAACACCCCCGGGATTTAGCTTCGGCGCAGCCTGGGGCACAGTTTGGTCCAAGAGGAGAAATCAATGGCTTCCAACGTGGTACTGTCCAATAAAGAATTCAACGTCGTCGGCACCCGGCCAATCCGCCACGACGGTAACGACAAGGTAACCGGCCGGGCGCGTTACAGCGCCGACATCACCCTCCCGAGATTGCTACACGGTAAGATTCTGCGCAGCCCCCACGCGCACGCCAGGATCATTTCCATCGACCCAAGCAAGGCCCTGGCCATGCCGGGCGTGAAGGCAGTGGTGACCGCCGCAGATTTCGCCCAGCCCAGCGGTAAGATAACCGACCTGGGTGAAGGCGCCATGGCCAACCCCAAATGGATCAGCAACAACTGCATGGCCAATGAAAAAGCCCTCTACAAGGGGCACGCCGTCGCCGCAGTGGCCGCTACCAGCCTCCAAGAGGCCGAAGAAGCCATGGCCATGATTGACGTGAAATACGAGGTCCTGCCGGCCGTGATCGACCTTGAGTCGGCCATGAAAGAAGGTGCGCCCCTTTTGCACGAGCGTCTGGCCAACCCTGAGAACGCCAACGTCCGTCCGGGCGGTCTGCTGGACGATGACGATTCCATCAAAGGCACCAACATCGCCAACCACTTCTTCTTCGAACTCGGCGACATCGAGAAGGGATTCAAAGAAGCGGACATCATTGTGGAACGAGAGTTCCGCACCGCCACAGTGCACCAGGGGTACATCGAACCGCACACCGCGACGGCGATGTGGGGAGAAGACGGAAAATTGACGATCTGGGGCAGCAGCCAAGGCCATTTCCAGATCAGGGACCTCACCAGCATGGTGCTGGGCGTACCGGTCTCGCAGATCAAAGTCGTCCCTATGGAGATCGGCGGAGGCTTCGGCGGAAAGACCGTCATTTATCTGGAGCCGGTGGCCGCTGCTCTATCCCAGAAGTCCAGGCGGCCGGTGAAGGTTTCCATGAGCCGCGCCGAAGTGTTCGAGGCCACTGGCCCGACCTCTGGCAGCTCCATCCGTGTGAAGATCGGAGTCAACAAAGCCGGGATGATCACCGCCGCAGACATGACCATGATCTACGAAGCCGGCGGTTTCCCAGGATCCCCGATCAACCAGGCCTGCCAATGCGTCCTGACGCCCTATGAGATTGCCAACGGGCGGATAGAAGGATTCGACGTGGTGGTCAACAAACCCAAGGCCGCCGCCTACCGCGCACCGGGCGTGCCGGGTGCGTCGTTCGCCGCTGAATCGGTCATTGATGAGATCTGCGAGAAGCTGGGGATGGACCCGCTGGAGTTCCGGACCAAGAACGGAGCCAAAGAGGGCAGCCGCCGGATACCCGGCCCCGTGCTGCAGCAGGTGGGATACCTGGAGACCTTGGCCGCAGCGATGGACACCGATCACTACAAGTCGCCCATCGAAGGCGCCAACCGAGGCCGGGGCGTGGCCGCTGGGTTCTGGTTCAACGGCACAGGGCCGGCCGCAGCCTTTGGCACCGTAAACGCAGACGGCACAGTGAGCCTGACCGAAGGATCGCCGGACATCGGCGGCGGCAGGGCATCATTGGCCATGCAGGTAGCTGAAGTGCTCGGCATCCCCGCCGAAGACGTTCACCCGACTGTGGGAGACACGGACGGCGTGGGTTACACCTCGCTAACCGCCGGCAGCGGAGCGACATTCAAGTCTGGCTGGGCGGCTTATGAGACGGCGGTCGACATCAAGACTCAGCTCATTCAGCGCGCCGCACGTATCTGGGAAATTGAGACCGATGACGTGGAGTATGCCGACGGCGTGGCTTCTCACAAGTCGGACCCCGAGTTGAAGTTGACCTTCAAGCAGCTTGCAGCGCGTTTGAACGCCACCGGTGGGCCGGTCGTCGGACGGGGCAACGTGAACCCGGCAGGTGTCGGCAACGCCTTCGCCGTCCATATCGTGGACGTGGAAGTGGACCCGGAAACCGGCAAGGTGGACGTTCTCCGCTACACCGCGCTACAGGATGTGGGTAAGGCCATCCATCCCAGCTATGTCGAGGGCCAGCTACAGGGTGGAGTCGCCCAGGGTATCGGCTGGGCGCTCAACGAAGAATACGTCTACAACCAGGACGGCGAGATGGCCAATTCGTCCTTCCTGGACTACCGGATGCCCACCAGCCTGGACCTGCCGATGATCGACACGGTCATCGTGGAGGTCGCCAACCCGGGACACCCGTTCGGTGTCCGGGGCGTCGGCGAAGTGTGCATAGTGCCTCCGCTGGCCGCCATGGCCAACGCCATCTACAGCGCTTCTGGCGCCCGGATGGAAGTGCTGCCAATGTCTCCAGGAAACGTCCTGGAAGCCCTCTGGGCCAAAGACGGCAAGTAGGGTAGCAACATTCCCCAAGGCTGATCTAAGAGGCCTCAGCGATGCTTCGCTGAGGCCTCTTTTATTTCTGGTGGGTGTTCGTAAGCTATGATCACGTTTTTCGCGCCATCAGGCGCCGATACAGCATCCGATCAATGAACGATATTTCTCTGGTAATCGCAAGGAAACTCAGCTCTCGTTTGCCCTTTTACTACGGCTGGGTGGTGGTGTTCGCCGCCGGAACCACCACATTTGCCAGGATGGCTCCGTCCACCACGACCCTCGCTGTTTTCCTGTCGCCAATGTCCGACGAGTTCGGCTGGAGCCGGACCCTGATCGCGGGTTCGGTCAGCCTGGGCGCGTTGTCGTCCATCTTCATATCCCCAGTAGTCGGCTGGGCGGTGGACCGTTTTGGGGTGCGCCTGATCCTGGCCGGCAGCATGCTGATACTGGGCGTCGCGATGGTCTCACTGGCCTGGGCCACAACGCCGTTGTTCTTCTACATGGGCTTCGCGACTGGGCGTGTGATTTTCCATGTTCCGGTACAGATCGGCACCGGCACCCTGATCTCCCGCTGGTTCATCAGAAAGCGAGGCCGGGCGATCGGCATCGTCTACCTGGCGGGCGCCGTCGGAGGCATCGTCACCGTCCAGATAGCCTCACTGGCCATATCGCACTGGAGCATCAGTGCGGCGTGGATCGCATTGGGTGCGCTGGTGTTGGTGGTCGCCGTGGTGCCGTCGGCATTGTTGGTGGTTGACCGGCCGGAAGACATAGGTCTGGAGCCTGACGGCGAGTCACACCCGGAGCCGGAAGTCCGAACGGCAGGACTCGCGGCAACTGGGTACACGGATGAGACCGACTGGTCGTTACGGGAAGCCATGGGCACAAAGTCACTCTGGGTGCTGGTGGCAGTGGTCGGTACGTTGTTCATGACGCAGGCTGGGATATCGGTTCATGTCGGCGCGTTCTTTCTGGACCGCGGCCTCAGCCTCACGGCAGCCGCCAATGCGATCACATTAAATGCAGTGGTGAACGCCTTCGCCAGCTTGATGTGGGGCTCGATCATCGAGCGCACTACCGTGCGAGCGGCGATGACCGGGCTGATGATCATAAGCGGTGTGTGCTCATTGGCGTTGCTGGCGGTTCATTCCCAGACCACCGCATTCGCCGTGGCATCCCTCTTTGGGATCGTCGCTGCTGGCGGAAATGTGATACCCCCCGTGGCGTTCGCGTCCTACTACGGTCGGCGTTCGATAGGCAGCATCCGGGGTGTCAGCGAGACTGGTGTCCAGGTCGGGCAAACCATCGGGGCCTTATTCTCTGGGCTGGTGTACGACATGAGCGGCAGTTATGTAGCCGCCTTTGTCACATTCTCTGCCTTGGGATTATTGGGAGCTGTGGTGATCAGTTCATCGAAACCGCCGGTCAAACGGACGAGTCCAGACCCCGTCGCGACCGACCCGGTTTCAGCGGCCTGACGCCAGCGTCTACTCAGCCCGCAGGCCCTCGCGTTCCAACCGTGGGAGGACCTCATCACGGATGCACGGGAAATGCTCGATATAGTTGGTCAATCCCATGGCCAACGCCTTGATGCCAAATCCCGATAGGCGTTTCATCATAGCAACCACGTCGTCTGGGCTGCCGACTATCGGCAGGGCGCCATTGCCCGCCGCTGCACGGATACGGGCTGCCTTGAGCGCTTCATCAGAGATACCGGGTTTCTTGACGCCGCGCCCCTCGATCAGATTCTCCACCGCGTCCCAATCGGCATTCTCGATGGCATAGTAGTGGAAATATTCTTCCGCTTCTTTCTTGGTCGGGCGGCAGACCACGGCGACATTGGAAAACACTCCGATGTCACGGTTGAACCCTCCCGCCAACTCCCGTAACGCTGCCACGTTTCCTGGCACCTCGGAGATGTCTCCGCGGAGGTTAGTGAACATCATATCGGCGTTGCGGGCAGCGAATTCCCGGCCGCGGGGCGAGTTCCCGGCTGCCACGATCATCGGTTTTCCGTCGCCGTAGGGTTTGGGGCTTATCTGGGTGTTGCGTACCTGATAAAAGCTGCCGTCATAGTCGAAAGGCTCCGTACCTGACCAGGCCCGAGTTATAACGTCGATCCACTCTTGGCCCTGCTCGTAACGGTCGTCGTGCTGGGCCAGGTTTACGCCCAGCATGTCGAACTCGTCGTTATTCCAACCGCAGACTATATTCAGCCCGAACCGGCCCTGGCCGATGTGGTCGGCGGTGACCATCTGTTTGGCTGCGACGATCGGGTTGAATAGAGAGACGTGTACAGTGCCGAAAGCCATCAGGTTGCGGGTGCTGGCCAGGATTCCGGAGGCCCAGGTGAGGGTCTCGAAGTTCGAGGCGTTATGCTCGGTGACCCCACCGTAGCCCTTCCAACGTCCCAGGGGCAGCATGAAATCCATGCCGGCGTCGTCGGCCATCAGGGCGAGGGTCTTGTTGTTCTCCCAGCTGGCGTCCCAACGCTCGGGCACCGTGGTGATGGCCAGTCCACCGGAGCAATTCACGCCGAATAGGCCAAGACTTAGTTTGTTGCGGTCAAGTTGGTTTCTGGGGACTGGATAGGAGTCGCTCATTCATGATTTCCTGTGCCATAGTTCCCTATATCAACCGGCGGCTGGTGGCGGCCGGTATCCCGATGCGAAATGCTTACGGCAAAACCAAGTCCCAGTAAGGCACTCTGAGATCAGCTGAAAGTTGCCAGGTCCAAGATCTCGGCCTTCTTGAGGTCCGGGCCCAGTTCCATGATCGCAACCTGGCCCAGCCGCCGTATCTGCTTAGGAAGGCTGGGGCTGCCTGGGTTCACCATCAAGATACCCTGGTATTCCTCGACAACCGGGTAATGGGTGTGGCCGAAGATGACGATATCGACTCTGGCGTCAAATACCGTTTCCAGGGCGGCCGACAGGTCCCGGTCAGGCGGGAAGTGCTTGGCCAGAGGGGTCAACTGAGTTACCTCTTGGGCCATACCGGGCACCAGTAGGTCGTGGGTCAGGCCGATGCTGTGTCCTTCCAGTTCCAAGACCCGTGCCATGTCCACCACTCTGGGGTCGTCCTGGAAATGGGCGCCGGCGCCCAGCTCAACGGCGTAGACCGGGGCGATCTTCTCCAACCAATCGAGGCATGCCGGCTGGTAAATATCACCGGCGTGGATGATCACGTCAACGCCGGCGAAAGCGGAGATCACCTCCACTGGCGGCTCATCCCCAACGCTGGGGTTATGGGTGTCTGAGATAACGCCTACTCTCATCTTACAGACTCCGTGCTATTTCCAAGTTTGAACGACTTCAGGTATTTTACACTCATACGGGATGTACTCTGTTGTAAACATCCCAGGTTGGACCGATCGCGGTCAAAACGTAAGGAGAATAACAAATGTCGACACAACACGACGCGCCTCGGCCCTGTATGGCCATCGCCGAGTGTAGGCGTTCAGCGATAATGGGACACTTTTAAAGGGATAGAAACATGAGGGTGGTGGTGTGTTTGGACTCCCGGTGCAGGGTATAGATCTACCGCACCTAGAAAGGAGCCAGAAGTGTCCCAAGACAACACCGGTCAAGCCCAAGTAGCAGAGACTTCGACCCAAGAGACCAAG
>CAVOAA010000073.1:0-14253 GCA_963693555.1 Dehalococcoidia bacterium
AGTCTCGAGCCTCCCGTTCGGAATGCTCTTCGTCAAGCGTGCTGTGAATCTCAAAGAACTTGAGAGACCGCTCGTCATTGATCCCGTAATTCTCTCGTAGTCCTCTGATCTTTTCCAATGCCACCTTCGGCACTTGGGCCTCGTAGGCGTACATTGCGGCCAGGCCTTCTTGGAAACTCCCCTGGTTGGCAATCACCGAGTAAGTGTCCAATAGTGTCTGAGTTGATAAAAACACATCAGATTCCTCAACCGACCGCTCGTCTAGTCCCAGTGGCGCACAGAAATCCAACCATAGCTTCCGGTGGTTCTCCGGCCCGTGTTCCTCATCCCAAAGATTATCAAGTATATTTTGGCGGACATCGCGGTCCGGACAGTTTGCGTGGATCGCGCTCAAGAAGCGCGGGAATTCAGCCTCAAAGAAATAATACTGGGCTGCGTAGACTCGAAGGCTATCCAATGTCAGTTCACCTGCTTTCCAGGCCTGGTAATAGGGATGGTCCAGTAACGCTTTCCCTTCGATTTTGCGATCCAACTTGTTCAAGAAACGTTGGTTCTCCATTGATTACTCCTAGATTTGTTTGGGCTGAACCGTGCGGTCCGCAGCGCTTCAGCCCCACTCATTTTTAGAACTCTGTTTTCCAGTGTGCTTTTTCCGCCTAGGCCGCTATCTGCCGACCCACCCGCCGTAGACCGGGAACTGGCTGCAGATGAACTCTATGTAGGCCGGTGTGCCGGACTGGTTGGCGGAGAAGGCACGTTTCAGGGCCAGTACCACATCCGAAGGCTCAGTCACCCGCTCCGTGTGGTAGCCCAGCTCTCCGATCACCTTGGACATGTCGACGTCGTCGTAGCCCAACACGCTGTGAGTGAACGGGTCGTGGCCGTCGCCCCAGAATCCGGGGCCGTAGCCCGAGAAGCCGCCATTGCTGACGTGGACCACAGTGATTCCGATCTTCTGCCGCAGCGCCACTTCCAACTGGCCCAGCATATAGCCCAGCCCGGCCTCGCCAGTGACCGCCACACAGTCTTTGTCCGGGAAAGCCAGCTTGGCCGCGATAGTGGCAGCAAAGCTGAAACCCAGGGACGAGACGTTGCCCCAGCCCAAGAACCCACGTGGCACCAGCGTGTCGTACACGGTGCTGAGTTGGTCGCGGGTGTTACCCGACTCATGGGTGACGAAGGACTTGAGTGGGTCCAGCGCTTCCATCAGGCCGGCGTAGACCTTGTAGGGGTTGATGGGTTTTTCGGTCGAGGCCATAGCTTCGCGGTACTTGACCATGGCTGTATCGCGGACCGATTTCACCTCACTGGCCACCTTCCCGGCGGGCCTGCCATTGCCGGAGGTCTTGCTTGAGACCTCGGCCGTCAGGGCTTGTAGAGCGAATTTAGCGTCGCCGATAACTGCTTGGGCGGTGGGGTAGGTCTTGTTCACGTGCAGTTCGTCGATGGTGCAGTGGATGATTGTCTTGTTCACAGCGTTCGGTATGCCGTGGCTGAACCGGCCCGGAGACAGGCTTGAGCCGATGGCGAATAATAGGTCGCACTTCTCTAAATAGTGGTCCACCTGGTCGCCGCGCACGCCGACGAACAACGGGTGGTCTTCCGGGAAAGCGCCCTTGGCTTTCAGGGTGGTAATCACTGGCGTGTTGACCAGTTCGGCAAAGGCCTTCAACTCGGCAGAAGCGCCGGCATAAATGACGCCTTCTCCGGCATAGATCAACGGGTTCTCGGCCTTCAAGAGCAGCTCAACAGCCCCCGCGACATCGGCGGGGTCTGGAGCGTATTTGGAGCCCTTCACCGTGATATAAGGGTCTGCTGTTTCGTCGTACTGGGCATGGGTGTTGGGAATCGCGATGACCACCGGGCCCGGCCGTCCGGTCCGCAGCATCGTAAAGGCCCGGCGCATGAACTCGGGCAGACGCTCTGGTGTGTCCAGATGTCCGTACCATTTGGACACGGTCTTCAAGGCTGATGTCACGTCGAACTGGCTGTTCTGAGTGGCTCCAGCGGGTATCCCATCGGTGATGCAGAGGACGGGCGATCCGTCTTCAAATGCCTGGGCCATACCGGCGAAGGCCACCTGCAGACCGGCGGCGTTGACTCCCCCTTGGAAGGTGCAGACGCCAATCTTATCGCCGGCATTGATCCTGGAGTAGGCGTCAGCCACGGCCACGGCGTAGCGGTCGTCCCGCATCATGACCATGGGCACCCCCTCACGACCCAGGGCGTTATTAACTTGGCAGACAGGGAAGGTGGAAACCCACTCGATACCTTCTTGTTTGAGAATGCGCGCTAGTCCAGTACCGACATCGATGGTCATTGGTCCATTCCTCCAGTTGATTTAATCGCTGTACGCAGGCGTCAGGGCGGCCTCTATCTGGCCATTTCAAATCCAACCGCCGAGTTTACATACTTGAAACAAACAGATGCTACTCTAGTTGAGCGGTGCCTGGATTACAACCGAAAACCGCTCGGCTGGCGGGTTTTAAGCGACTTACGATTGTCGGTCTCGGCAGATTTGACCAAGTCTGCGGATTCTCGTTATAGTTTGCCCAAAATGTGGCAGCGAAACCCAAACGGCAGATTCCGGCAGGGCCAACCCAAATAGGCCAACGCAAATAGGATGGAGAGATATGAGTTACAAGGCTGAGTACATCTGGGTCGACGGACAAAAACCCACCGCCAAATTGCGGTCGAAGGGTAAAGTGATTGCCGATGGGGAACAACCTCCTGTTTGGGGTTTCGACGGTTCCAGCACCAACCAGGCCCCAGGCGAGAACTCTGACTGCGTACTGAACCCGGTTTTCATCTGCCCCGATCCCATTCGCGGCGGAAACCACAAACTGGTCATGTGTGAAGTCTTGCTGACCGACATGACGCCCCATCCCTCCAACACCAGGGCCGCTTGCGCCGCGTCCGCCGCCAAATACGGCGATATGGACATGTGGTTCGGGATCGAGCAGGAATACACCTATTTCGACGGCATAAAGCCCTTGGGCTGGCCGGACAACGGGTTCCCAGCCCCTCAGGGCGGTTATTACTGCGGCGTCGGCTCCGACGAGGTATTTGGACGCCCCATAGTGGAAGCCCACCTCCAAGCCTGCATGGACGCCGGTTTGGAGATTGCCGGTATCAACGGCGAAGTGATGCCAGGCCAGTGGGAATTCCAGATCGGTCCAATCGGCGCACCTGCCGTAGCCGACCATCTCTGGGTCGCCCGGTGGTTGCTTTACCGGATAGGTGAGCAGTTCAACGTCAGCGCCACCCTTGACCCGAAGCCGGTCCGCGGCGACTGGAACGGCGCCGGCGCGCACACCAACTTCTCAACCGAGTTGATGCGCAACAACTACCAGGCCTGCGAAGCCGCCGCCGATGCCTTGGGAACCAGGGCCGAACTACACATCGCCAACTACGGTGATCGGATCGAAGAGCGTTTGACCGGAGAGCACGAGACCTGCTCCTACAAAGAGTTCCGGTGGGGCGTATCCGACCGCGGTGCATCCATCCGGATTCCCTGGCAGGTTGCCCGGGACCAGAAGGGATACATCGAGGACCGCCGGCCCAACGCCAACTGCGACCCGTACATCGTGACCCAGCTCATCCTGGACACAGTCTGCGCAGCTGCTACTGCCGGCGCGTAACCCGGCAACCCAACCAGGCATCAAAAAAGTCCCGTCCTTTCGCAGAAGGACGGGACTTTTTATTTTCTTGTATTTGGACACTGTGAAGAAACATCGCCTTGTCATCTGTCATTCCGAGAAGGCTTCAGCCGACGAGGAATCCCATTGCCTGCGTATTAACCCGTAACTGCTCGCAGGACCGCCGGTTGGTAAACCCTAGCAACGAGATTCCTCGCTTCGCTCGGAATGACAGCTGGTTGGCGTCGGAATCGTTGGAATCAGGTTCGTGGGCTTGGGGCCGGAATCGTGAGCTATGTCCCGATGCGGAAGGGGTCCACCGCGTCCTGGACGGAACGGATTATGGAAAATGCCGTGAGTTTGCCGGTCTTCGGGTTCTCCGACGGGACGTTTTCTATGTGTACCCTCAAGACCCCGAACTCGCCAATGACCTCGATGTCATGACAATTGCGTTCCAGTCCGGGTACGGCAATCATCTTCACCTCGGTCCGGTCCGCGCCCACCCCGGCAAGGCTGACGGCGGCAGAGACGTTCAGGTTGGCCGGGAATCCTTTGACGGCTTCCCTGGCGGTCCCCGAGAAGACTTCCAATTCCTCTTCCAGGCCTTCCAGACTGATGCCGTTCTCCACCAGATGTGGTGCGCCTTCCAGGCCAATGGGCGGTTTGCGAGACACCATCGTTACCGAGTCCACCCGGCCGGCGCAGGCTGATTTGATCCCGTCCAGCCCGGCGATGGCCCCAGAAGGCGCCAGCAGACGGCAACCTGTTTCCCTCGCTACCTCAATGATGCTCGGGTTATCCAACAATGCTCCGATACTGATCACCATCAGGTCTTTCCCGGCGGCGAAAGTCTCTTTTGCCAGATCGGAGACCACGTGGCCGCCCGCCGTCTCTACTAACAAGTCAGACCTGCTGATCAGTTCTTTGCGGTCCAAGTAGGGGGGCGGCGAGTCCAGGCTGCCGAGGAATTCATGGGCACGGTGTTCGTTACGGCTGGTCACTCCGGCCACGGCCACATTCAATTGGCCAGAGTCGGCGGCCTTCATCAGGGCTTGGCCGATGGACCCACATCCAACGATCCCTATCGACTGGGCCATAACTTCATCTCCTCAGCTTTTTATCTCGCAGACAAGATGTTACCATTCCAAACGCCCCCACCACCGTGCATACCCGTTCGTCTAAAACCAAATGGGTCGTTGCACGCCTCTTGAACGATGGGCCACAAAGTTAGAAATAGGGACCGATGCTAGAAACCGAAATACTTAAACGAGGCGACGATTCAGGGAACGGAACCCTCGTAAAATACACCTCGCCCACCGGGGCTGTGATCAAGGCCATAGGCATACCCCAGTCCTGGCAGTCGACCCTTGGTCCGACCTGGTGCTATGTGATCGAAGGCGATGACCTGACGTTGGTAGACCCGGGTTGTTACGGGTCATTGAGTTACCTGGAACAGGGGCTGGCAGAGCTGGGACGCTCCTTGAGCGACGTGACCCGCATCCTGGTCAGCCACGGCCACATGGACCATGACGGCAGCTGCCCACCGGTGATCGAGAAGAGCGGCGCCGAACTCTGGGCCCATGAGATGTACGGCTTCATGCTGCAGGCCGACCGCCGCGATGTTGAACGTAGCTGGCGCAAAGAGGTAGAGGGGTTCGACCTCTTTGAGAAGTCAGACACCATGGCCAGGGCGAGGGAACACCGAAAGCTCAACCGCGATCTTACGCTGAGCCATCCGGTGACCGACGAACTCCAAGCCAACGGTTTCACTTTCTACTACACCCCCGGCCACTCCCCGGACGAACTGTGCATCATGTTCGACCAGGTCTTGTTCTCGGGAGACCACATCCTGCCGCTGATCACCCCGCATCCCTCGGTGGCCATGAGTTACAGCTCATATGAGGCCAAGCTGCCTTCGGCCTACCGGGGAAGCAATGAGATATACGGCTTGAAAGCCCTGCTCAAGTCGTTGAAACGCATGGCAACGCTGGAAGGCGACATCACCGTGCTGCCAGCACACCGCGCCTTCTTTAGAGGCCAGTTCAACCCCATTGGTGTCGAACGGGCCACGGAGATACTGGAACACCACCGCAACCGGTGCTACGAGCTAACCGAGGTGATGAAGACCGGACCCAAGGACGTGGTAACCATCACCAGGGAATACTTCTCCAACCGGGAAGTGGAGGCCCACAACTTCTTCCTGGCCTACACCGAGGTGCTGGCCCACATCGAGTTGATGCAAGAAGCCGGGGACATCTCCACAACTGTGGAACCCAACAGCGGCCAGGTCTGGAGCAACGGTCTTGGCCCCAACGTCCTGGTTAGTTGGACCGGCACCGACCAGTTTTCAGCTTTTATCGATAAGCTCTAGCTTTTCGATAAGCCCCAGGCAGACACGCGCTGATCTAAGCTGGCTTTATGCCTCTTTGATCCAGTCAGCCACCCGCTCGCCAATCATGATGGTGGTCGAGTTCGTGTTGGCCCGCACCACGTTGGGCATGACCGAGGCGTCGGCAACCCTGATGTTCTCCAGCCCGTGTACCTTGCAGTATTGGTCCACCACTGCGCCCGCATCAGACGCCGGGCCCAGCTTGCACGTGCCCGAGATGTGAGTGGTGTTTACAGTCGTCCTGAGCATCCACGCATCCAGGGTGTCGTCAGACTCCAGGTCAGCCTCTTTGGGCTGCAAGCGTTCGTCGATTATTGGACTGTACAACGGGTGTTCGACCAGGTCCATGGCCAACCGGACAGCCTCCCGGAGCCGCTTCCGGTCCCAGGAATCTTCCAGGTAGCGGTAGTTCAAGTGCGGCTGAACGGTCGGATCGTTGGAAGCTAGGGTCAATTCTCCAAAGCCGTTGGCCAACTCCAGCACGCAGGTGAACCGAACGCCCTCTTGTTCGTAGGGGTCGGGCGCACCGATCGGTGATGAGAAAGCCGACGGCAGTATCTGCATGTCGTTCCGGTCGTCTGAGCCAGTCGCCGTATAGCGCAAGGCCAACTGGTAGCGAGGTTCCGACGGGTCCTGTGGGTGGTCCGGCTTCACCTTGTAGACCACCGGCACGATGGGGTGGTCGCGCAGGTTCTGGCCCACGCCGGGGAGGTCATGGACCACGGGTATGCCTTGCTTCTCCAACTGAGCGGCAGGCCCCACGCCGGAAAGCATCAGGAGATGAGGCGATCCGATGGCCCCTGAACTCAGTATGATTTCGTCACCTTCCACGGTGAACACCTCACCGCCACTCTCCACTTCTGCGCCGATGGCCTTCTTACCGTCGAACAATATCCGGCGCACCAAGACATTGGCCTTGATGCTGAGGTTAAGGCGGTGCCGGCTGAGGTTGATGTAGGTCAGGCCGGTGCTCATGCGCACCCCGTCAGGGTTGTTCATCGGGATGGGGCCGACGCCGGTCGACTCCGGATGGTTCATGTCGGGGTCGTGGGGAAAGCCCTTCTCGATCAGGGCCGCGTGGAATGCCTGATGGAACGGCAGCCACTCCGATTCCTTAAAACGGCGCACCGGCATGGGGCCTTCCGTGCCGTGAAAGTCATCGCGGATGTCGGCATCGGTCTCTTGTTTCCTGAAGTAGGGCAGCACCTTCAAGAACTCCCATTCGTCGTTGCCCATGGCCGCCCAATTCTCAAAGTCCTCGGGTAAACCGCGCAAGAATACCTGGCCGTTGATGGCGCTGGAGCCGCCCACAACCTTGCCTCGGGGTACCGGCAGGTCGTGCCTATCCGGCGTACCGGTTCCCACGAAAGACCAGTTATGGGGACCACCCATGGCTGAGGCGTCGGGCGTGTAGCCGAATTTTAGGTCGTCGGGATAGTTCGCAAAGTCTGGGTAGTCCGGCCCGGCTTCCAACAGCAGCACCGACCGGTCCGAGTCTTCTGAAAGGCGGTTGGCGATGGCGCTGCCGGCAGAACCGGCGCCGATCACGATCACGTCGTACTTCAAATCAGGTTCTCCTTAAATTCCGATTACATTCCGCGAGTGGATGGTAATCCCAAGATTGGCTGGTGCGCAGTTTAGGGCGGGGCACGCCTGGCGTCAAACGTTGGACCTGGCGCGATGTGGTAGTTTATGGGCCTTGATCGAGTCAGCAAGCTAGAGCAAAGGGAGGAAATCTACATGGCAACCTTGGAAGAATACGTCGATAAATACGAAACGGTGCGGTTCGAACGCACCGACGGCATCATTCAGGTGACGTTACATTCAGGCGACGGCAGCCTGCTTTGGGGCGAGGCATCGCACCGGGAATTGGGTCACGCCTTCGCGGACGTCGGCAGCGATATCGAGAATAAAGCCGTGATTCTGACCGGTAACGGCGATGTTTTTTGCGCCAATTTCACGCCTGGACGGTCATCGAAGAGGATGCCCAAGGACTGGGACAAGACGTTCTGGGAGGGCAAGCGGCTATTGCTCAACCTATTGGACATAGAGGTGCCGGTCATCGGGGCGGTCAACGGACCGGCCTTGATCCACGCCGAAATCCCGGTGCTATCCGACATCGTCTTGGCCTCAGAGACCGCCACATTCCAGGATGGCCCCCACTTCCCTCGTGGGGTGGTGCCTGGGGACGGCGTCCACGTGGTATGGCCAATGGTCTTGGGTGCCAACCGGGGCCGGTACTTCCTTTTGACCGGCCAGACCCTTTCGGCACAGCAAGCCCTCGACCTGGGCGTCGTCAGCGAAGTGCTACCTAAAGACGGCCTGTTGCCCCGCGCCTGGGAACTGGCCCGGATGATAGCTGAGCGGCCGCCACTGACGGTCCGTTACAGCCGGGTGGCAATGACGATGAACATCAAACGGCAGATGCAGGATATGCTCGGCTACGGCCTGATGCTAGAGGGCCTAGCCTACGTGGACAAGTCTCTCTCTGAAGAGTAGGCAGCTAGGCTGGGCGGGGCCACTGGCGGTCTCTGGCTACACCCTTGATAAAAGCTCCAACCTGCAGCGAGACCAAGATTTCGGTCAAGAGCGCGAATGGGAGCTGGAACCAGTTGGGGTCCGGGACCGTCCGGTGGAATGACATCGTGTAATGGATATACATGAAATATGCGGTATGCAGAACGACGGCGTAAAAAATAATGTAGGCGCCATAGTGGAGGAATTTCCAAGCGCTGGCGCCCAACGCCCGTGTCGCCCAATCCGTGGAAGTCGCCATTAGGGGCAAAGCGATCAAGACGGCCATCAAACCAAGAATGTTGGCCATTCCGAAGCCCGACTCCATCCGAACCGTTTGGTCTATCGCCGGGATGTATTGATACCCCATGAACTGGTAGAAATCCCACAGCACCCAGCCGTCCAGGATGATGATCGTGTGGAGGATCGCGTAGATCCCGAACCATATCCCCAATTCGCGCCGGTACGGGAGAAGCATCCCGACTCGTGGCACGAATCTTGCCATCGGCCCCAGCGCCAAGCCCATGTAGAGCAATATCAGACTTCCATCGCCAACGGCGCGCCAGAAGCGCATGTCTGCCGACCATTGGGGGCGGGCGAGCCAAAATATGTATATCAAGGCCGCGCCGATGAGGCCCACGATGAGGTTTCTACCGATAAGTGCCGTCATTGCATTCCCCCGAATCTTCGATCGCGCTTGGAGTTATCGCCGCCAGCGATTTCGAAAATCTTAAGCGGGGAGGGTTCCCCACAGGGCGGCCCGCAAGCATTAACTATACGAATGGAACAGCGTTCGCGGTTTTCTGGGCCATCGAAATGCCGTGATTTCTTCTGTAGAACATGGAGAGGAATCCGCCACATGGTCCGCTACGTATCTTAAAAGCGGAAACATATACATTCCATCCCTTGGCCGAGGTCTTGGCATCGGGTGGTTAGACTCGAACAGGAGCATGCATCAGATGAATTGGCGTGACATGTTACATCGTACCAACTTGGCCTTGGGCCTGATATCCCTTGTGTTGGCGATATGGGCAGGGGTGCATCTGCAACATCTGCTTGACGACGCGGGCAGCAGGCACTCCGGAGAAACTATAGTAGCGGTAGTATTGGCTTTGTTGGTATTCGCAGGCAGCCGGTATGGGGCCCGTCCCGGGACGATTCGCTAGTGCGAACGAAGCCGTGATGAGATATTTTCGTAATCTGCTCAGATACTGATTGGTTTTCAACGATCGGAGGTTGAAGTGGCAGACCGCAAATCAAGATATGAGAGAAGGCAGGGTGCCCGCGGGCGGCGGCAGCAAGAATCCAGGCGGGCCCGCCTAGGTAACCTTCGGCGCAAACTGATGCTGGCGGCCGCCGGTTTCACGGTAACCAGCTTGGTGGTCGTAGGATTCGTAGTGTTCATGAGCACCAGGAGCACGTTTGGGAAGATATTGCCTCCCACCGGCTTTTCCGCCGCTCACTTGGAGACTTTCCCGCCACAACAGATCAACACCCAGCCGATCCACCGGCTTGTTCAAGAGCACGTCATGGAACGCAACGCGACCCACTCCGACGGCAAAATGTTGGTGCAATACAATTGTTCTAAATTCGAGTGCGAGCCGGGGCTGGTGGATAACCTCAAAGAGGTCGTGTTGGACTTTCCCCCAACCGTTTACCTGGCGCCTTACCCCGAGATGGACGCCAAGATTGCCCTTGCAGCGCCGGGGCGTTTGCTGACCTTTGAAGACTTCGATCCGAACGGGATACGAAAGTTCATCAGCGATAACCTAGACAGGTGACCTATCTCATACGGCGGTACTTAAGTTGGGCAGGCCCCAGTCACGGACTTGGCTCTAAGAAGTAGAGTCCAGACCAGCAAGAGCACGGAACCGATCCCGAGGTAAAGCTGCACCGGCTCGAAGTAGGCAAGCGCCCCTGATACACCCAGAATCACGAGCACCAGCTTGTTGCAGATCGGGCACCCCACCGCCAGAAAGGTTAGGACGCCGCTGCCCATGGCCTTGCCACCACTGCCCTTCACCGAAGATATGGCGAAGGTGCCAACCACCAGACCAAGCAGCAAGCTCGAAGCTATCCAGATCACGTAATCCTCGTCCCGTGCCGGAATCATCCGAATGAAAAAGGGATTGTCGATCATCGCCGTGGGCACGCCCAACACAAAGAATGCGACGATCGATCCTATGACAGCAGCGGTCCATCCCTTTGGCCCAAAGAGGCGCAAAACTCTCCAAAGGTCGGATGGCCGGACAACGGCGCTCTGGTAGACGCTTTCAATTTGGCTGGGCTGGACCAACTAGTACTCCCCTATCGAAGGTTGCATCTATTTAACATCCAGAATCGCGGGGATAATTCTACTTATTGGAGCCCTCCGGCGTCAAAGGGCACGTGATCTGACGGAGGAAACCCGGCAGGCTTCTACGGCCTTCGCTGGGGCCTGCCGCCAAATAACCCTCCGCCAAACCCGCCGATCTCAGGTGGGTTAACGATGATCGTTGTCGTGGTAACCGGATCGCCGCTCTCGTCATCCGTGGCAGAGATGACCAACACCTGGTCGCCCGAGGAAATATCGTCCGGCGTCCCTTCCCGGTAGACCTGGATCTCCGGGTCGCCGGCCAGATTAACCCGGGTCTCGCCCGAGTCTGTTGCAACCGTTATCTGGCCGTCGTCGGTCTCGCTGACAATCCCGGAAACTATCCCGATGGGGGTGCCGCCAGCGCCACCTAACCCACCACGGCCGGCAAATCCGCCGCCGCCGAACGCTCCGCCGCTTTCAGGGGGGGTCACCGTAACTGATATCGCGTCGACCGGCTCTCCACTGGAAATGTCACCGGAGGCTATCACCAACACCCGGTCGCCCTGGGATATATCTTCCGAAGTTCCCAAACCGAATAGCTGGACGACCACGTTGCCGCTCAGGTCAACCTGGTTCTCGGCGTCTCCGGCGGTCACGGTCAAAAGGTTACCTTCCAGTGAGCTTACGGTCCCGTTGAATATGTCCCGGGAGACACTGGTCGCCAACCCGGACTGGCCGGGTCCGCGGGGAGTGATCCCGCTCTCTCCCTCGCCGGAGGGACTCGGCTGGCCGGAAAATTCACCGCTACCGCCCCCATTACCCTCCGACAAAAGCCCACCGAATTGGCCTCCCTGAAGCTGCCCGCCACCGAACCGCTGATCCAACAGAGCGGCGATGGGGTCCGCATCGTCGTTCTGGCTGCGGCCCAAGGCCAAGCCGCCGGAAAACGCTCCACCGATGGAGCCGCCGATGACTATGACCGTGGCCAGCAGTAATAAAAATCCTTTCGTGCTCATTCTCTGGTTCCTTTTAAGTTCTGGTAAAGCTCTGGGTGCCTGATCTATTCATAACGCAAGGCGTCTATGGGATGTAATTTTGCCGCCCGCATGGCCGGGTAGATGCCGAAGAACAGACCGATGCCAGCGCCGACCACCAGGGCCAGCACAGCGAAATCGCCACTGAACGAAGTCTGGAATGACTGGCCGCCCAGGGTCCGGTCGTTCAAGAACCACGACAACAATGCCCCCAGCGCCAGCCCCAAGCCGCCGCCGCCCAAGCTCAGCAACGAGGCCTCCGAGAGGAACTGAAGCATGATGTCTCTACGCTTGGCTCCCATGGCTTTGCGAATGCCTATCTCGCGTGTTCTCTCGGTCACGGAGACCAGCATGATATTCATGATCCCGATGCCGCCGACCAGCAGGGATATCCCGGCGATCGCCCCCAAGAACACGATGAATGTATTGGTGGTTTCCTCGAGCGTTTCGATGGTCTCTTGCTGGCTGGAGACGGTGAAATCGTCGTCTCCGGTGATGCGGTGCCGTATGCGCAATACGGTTGAAACCTCATTCATGGCATCGTCCATGGAGCCAACGTCATTAACCTGGACGTTGATAGTCTGGACCGATACCCCGCCCTGGGCTGTTCGGGACGACGAGAGGCGGTTGTACACCGTGGTTATGGGCACCACGACCTGGTCGTCGAACGATCCGAAGAACCCACCACCCTTGCTCTCGAGTACGCCGACGACGATGAACTGACGGCCATTGACCCGCACCGGCTGCCCAACGGGGTCGCGGAAGCCAAATAGGTCCTCTGCGACGCTGGACCCCAGCACGGCCACCTGGGAACTCCGGTCAACATGGGTCCGGGTGATGAATTGGCCGGAAGCCACGGTGGACTCTCTGACGAACTGGTACTCGGGTGTGACGCCGGTTATCTGGGTGAAGGTGTTTTCCCGTCCGGCCACGATTTGTCCGCTGGTGCCCAGTTCTGGCGCAACGGCCTTTACGGACGGGGCCATCACCGCGTCTTGTAGGGCGAAGGCGTCTTCCAACGTGAGTGTTGAAGCGCTTCCCTGGCCGCCGAATACCCCGCCCTGAGTGGTGCCTCCGGGACGGATGAAAAGCAGGTTGGTACCCAGGGTCTGGATGCGCTCCGTGATGGCGTCCTGCGCGCCGCGTCCGATGGACAACAGAGAGATCACGGCGGCCACCCCGATGACTATTCCCAGCAGAGTGAGGCCGGCCCGCAACTTGTTGACGGCCAGAGAAGAGATGGCGGTGATCAGCACAAGTCTCAGACTCATGACACCCCTCCCATAGGCACGGCCAAGGCACGGACATACTCGCCGGAAGTCTGGTCTCCGACCATGGAGCCGTCACGCATGGACACGACGCGGTCAGTGGCGGAGGCCACCTCCGGGTCGTGGGTGACGATCAATACGGTGATGCCGTCATCACGGTGCAGTTGATGCAGGATCTCCATGATGTCATTCCCGGAACTGGTGTCCAGATTTCCGGTCGGCTCATCAGCCAGGATGATGGACGGGTCCTTGACCAGGGCACGGGCGATTCCCACCCGCTGCTGCTCCCCGCCGGAGAGTTCGACCGGCCTGTGTTTCAACCGGTGGCCGAGACCGACTTTTTCCAGGGCGGTGATCGACCGCTGCCGTGCGTCTTTGCCCCCGCCGTAGAGCAGGGGAAGCTGCACGTTGGCCAATGCTGAAAGCCTCGGCAGCAGGTTATAAGTCTGGAATATAAAGCCGATCTTACGGCCCCGGAGTTCGGCCAACTGGTTGTCGTTTAGCTGCCCAACGTCGTCACCTTCCAGGATGTAACGCCCGCTGGAAGGGACGTCCAAACACCCCAGGATGTTCATCAGCGTGGACTTCCCGGAACCGGATGGGCCTACGATGGACAGCAGTTCTCCGGGCTCCACGGTCAGGGAGATGCCGGCAACCGCGTTCACGGCCACTTCGCCCATCGCGTAGACCTTGGTGACGTTATCCAATTGAATCAGAGACGGCACTACCGGCCCCCCCGCTGCTGGATGATGACTCCTCCGCCGCCGCTAAAGTTGCCGCCACGTAATTGGCGGAAGGCGCTGAACGGGTCGGATGCCGATTGTGAGTTCTGCATCACCACCCTGTCACCCTCCTGAAGTCCAGACAATACCTCGGTCCAGAAATCATCGCTATTGACCAAGATCAATGGGCGCTCAACGATCCCGTCTTCGGTCTCCACTCGGGCAATGGGCGCCTGGAAGCTGCCGAAGATCGCTTGCTGGGGAATGAGCAGTACGTTCAACTGCTGTTCCAGAACCAGGTGTAGGCGTTCAGCGATAATGGGACACATTTAAAGGGATAGAAACATGAGGGTGGTGGTGTGTTTGGACTCCCGGTGCAGGGTATAGATCTA
>CAVOAA010000074.1:0-14029 GCA_963693555.1 Dehalococcoidia bacterium
GCGACTGCCTCTGGCCGGGTAACGCCCTGTGAATGACAGCCTTGGAGAGATGGGCAACTCGCCACCCACACATCGTCTTCGTCTTGTTCGATTGTGATCGGGAATGACAGGGACTCCTCATCGCCATATTTAGGTCTCGATTCGGACACTTTGGAAACCGAATATTCTTGAATTTCAAAGTCAAGTTTCGTAAGGATGCGGTGGGCGTCCTGAGCAGTAAAACCAACTCTCGGAAGTCCGGTTGCCAAGCTAATAAGCTGCTTGATCGGATATCTGCCGCCTTCCAAGGCCACGCAATATTTATTCATTCCGTTTGGAACATCGGGCGACACACCCTTAGCAATAGACGCGATTCCTTCGGCCGTGATGTCGTACGAAATTCCCCGAATCCTAAAGAGCATGGTTAACTTACACCTCTTACTTCCACTTACATTCTATTATAAGTAAAAGCAATCAGCATAACAAGGCACGAGAATCAAGATTCGCAGGTGGGCGTCTGTTCTAAACCTAAGACCCGGCCACCCGGCGGGCTTGGCCTTCCCAATAGGGTTCGCGCAGCTCGCGTTTGAGCACCTTGCCCGAGCCGTTGCGGGGCAGGGTGTCTATGAAGTCCACCGACTTTGGCAGTTCGAAGCCGGCTATCTGGCCGCGGCAATGTTCTATGAGCTCGCCTTCGGTGGCCGATGCGCCCACCCGCAGTTGCACCACCGCTTTGACGGCCTCACCCCATAGCTGGTCCGGGACACCGATCACTGCGGCATCGGCGATGGCCGGGTGCTTGAATAGCACTTCTTCCACAACCCTGGGGTAAACGTTCTCTCCCCCGGACACGATCATGTCTTTGACGCGGTCTTGGACGTACAGATAGCCTTCATCGTCAAGAGTTCCGGCATCACCGGTGTGCAGCCAGCCGTTGCGCATCGCTTCGGCCGTCGCCTCAGGCAAGTTCCAGTATCCCTTCATCACCTGGGGGCCTCGAAGGCAAATCTCACCCATGGTCCCGGTGGGCACTGGGTTGTCGTCTTCGTCGACGATTCGTAGCTCGGAGCCCAGAACGGCCCTTCCCGCTGAGAGCAGCAGTCCCGGATTACCGTCCAGGGCTTTCCGGTGGTCGGCGGCGGTCATGAGGGTGGCTACCGGCGACAGTTCGGTCTGACCATAAGCCTGGAGGAAGTCGCATTTGAAAACTTCCAAGCCCTTGGCGAGCGTCTCCTCGGCGATGGGAGAGCCTCCATAAGCCATGACTTCAAGGTCGGCATATTCGCGCTGGGCGACATCGGGAACCGCGACCAAACAAGCCTGAACCATCGCCGGGACCAAGATCGTCCAGTTGATCTTGTCTTCGTCCATGGCCCTCACCACTTCAACCGGGTTGAAGTCCTCATGGATTATGAGGCATCCGCCCTGCGTCACGCCGATGAACGTAGTGAAGGACGCTGCGATGTGATAAAGGGGCGCGACAACCAGCATGCGGTGACCGGGAGGCATCGTGATTTCTGGGATACATTGGACAATATTGGCGGTAAGGGAATCGTGGGTGAGGACGACGCCCTTAGGGAGGCCTGTGGTGCCACTGGTGTACATCTGAATAATATCGTCGCTGGCTTCGATATACTCCCCAAAGGCTGAGTCGAGTTGGGCGTCGACCCAGGCATCAAAGTTCGTCCAACCAGGCGAATCAGCCGCCCCGACAGACACGTATTGAACGACTGTCTCTAGCTCGTTACGAACCCCATCGATAGCTTCAACGTACTCGGGGGAAGCCAGGAGCATCTTGGCCTGAGAGTCGTTGATGATGTATGCCCATTCGTGGGGAGCCAAACGATAGTTAAGCGGGACGGGCACCACCCCTGACCTGGCGCCGGCGTAGAACATGAACGCGTATTCGATGCTGTTCTTGGAGAGGAACGCGACCCGGTCGCCCTTCTTGATACCGGCGCTGGCAAAAGCGTTGGCCAGGCGGTTGACCTGCTTGCTGGCCTCGCTGTAGGTGAATGTGCGGTCGCCCATGACGGCAAAGTCTGAGTCTGGGTGCTCACGGACGTGGTAGTCGAAAAAATCGTGCAGACGCATGGCATTCCCTTCCTAACGTTACGCTCAATCCAAGGGATGCGGCATTCTACCACGGTAAGGGGCTTGGCAAGGGGGAATCGAGTGTTCGCCGGGGATGCAGGGGAGAAAAAATGGTGGGCCTGGATGGACTTGAACCAACGACCTCGGTCTTATCAGGACCGCGCTCTAGCCACCTGAGCTACAGGCCCACATAGTGGGGGGTGGCCAAAGCCACGTTTGGATTATAGCGACTGGTCGTGGGTGGGGCAAGCTAACATCGGCCCGAACGAACCTTTGACGCTGGGCCTGCCCCTGAAACCGCGGCTATGCCGCCTGTGCCGCCTAGCCCGGCCCGTCTGGTCCACTGTCTGGGCCGCCCATGGGGCTTTCTCCGCCGCCGGGTGGCTCTCCGCCGATGTCGGGGCCTTCTCGCTCGTTTATCCGGTTGGCTTCTCTGGGCGGACGGGGGGTGCGGGGTGCTCTGGCAGGCCTGGGTGGGCGCGGGGTGGCAGTGGCGGTGGCCGTGGCCGTGGCTCCAACGGTCTCGGGGCTGAAGCCGTCGGGGAACTGCAGGGTCCTGACCGGGTAGTTGATGGTTATGTCTTCTTCTTGGAAGCGGCGGTGCAGGTTCTTGATCAGGGCCGACTGCAGATTGAAGCTGGAGACGCGGTCACGGGCCTGCAGGAACAGCCAGAAGTCTATGTTGGACTCGCCAAACGCGTCAAAAGCGAACCAGGCACCGTAAGACCTGACCGCGTTATGGTCGTTCTCAACCAGGTCGTTCATCACTTCCCGGGAGACCTCCTCCACCAGGTCCAGGTCGCTGTCGTAGCTGACTCCGCAGGTCACGTAGACGTTCACCGCCGGAACGGGCTGCTGGTAATTGGTGATGATGGTCTCGGCGAAGCGGGCATTAGGCACCACCACCAAGTTATTGCCCCAGGTGCGGATGCGGGTGCTGCGCCAGCCGACCTCCACCACATACCCCGCCATACCGCTTTCCAGCTCTATGTAGTCCCCGGTGGATATAACCCCCTCGGTCATCACGTAGGTACCGGCGAAGAGGTTGGCCAGGGTCGGTTGGATGGCCAGGGCCACGGCCAAACCGCCCAGGCCCAGACCGGCGATCAGGGGGCTGATGTTGATGTCCATCACATCCAACACCAGCAAGGCGCCGATGCCGTAGATGATGACGCCGCCCACCCGCCGTATGAGCGGGAACAGGCGCAGGTCAACCACGTGGTTGGTGCGGCCAGCCAGGGTCTCCAGGTACCAGTCGATGGCACTGGACATCAGCCCAACCACCACGGTTATGCCGACCACGATCCCCAGGGCCCGGGCGATCGTGTCTGCCCGTTCGCGTTCTGAGCCGGTTAGTTCAAATGCGATGACCGCTGCCAGGTAGGCCCCGAGCACCAGGATGCCAAAGGTCGTCGGCCAGCGCATGGACCGCACCAAACGCGAGTCTAAGTCGGTGGGCGTCCACTGGGTGAACCGGACGATGAGCGGGAAAATCAGCTTGAAGACCAAGAAAGCAACCACGATGGATATCAGAACGATAACCGCCGCAGTGGCAGGTTCTAACCACTCTGGGTCGCCCAGTCCGAAGCGGGCCAATATGGGATGCATCAAGAAGGATTCCATTAAATCGGGCTACTCCCAAGTTAAGCGAAATGGGCTATTCCCAGAGCAAGGGAATGGCCGAAAAAATAAGGCTGATAAGCACGGTTTGCAGCTTCGAAATTATACCATTCAGGCTGGGTTTCCAGGCTCGGCTTGTCCGCCGTTTCTGAGCCGTTTTACCTGAATCGTTTTAATAATAGGGGGAGCAGTTCGCCGGACGGGCCGTTGAGGGTGATATCGCAATGGGGAGTGAGGGTGGTCTCGTCGGGGTTGATCTCAATGAGCGTGGCGCCCAGTTCTTTGGCGACCAGGGGCAGCCGCGCCGCCGGATTCACTGTGCCTGAAGTTCCCACCAGCAGCATGCAGTCGCAGGTCTCGGCCTGCTCGCGGCTGGCCAGCAGCACGTCCTCGGGTATTGGCTCGCCGAACATCACTGTGTCCATTTTGATCACACTCCCGCATTGGGTGCAGATGGGGGGCAAGCTGTCGAAATGGTAGCCGTCTCTGGGTTGGCGAGCTCCGCAGCCGATGCACCGCAGCCAGGTCCGGTTGCCGTGGATCTCCAATAGCGACTTGCTGCCCGCTTCACGGTGGAGGTTATCCACGTTCTGAGTGACGACGCACTGTAGTAGCCCCAACTGCTCCATCTCGACCAGGGCATGGTGTCCCGGGTTGGGTTCAGCCTGGTCCACAGCCACCTTGAGCTCGTAGGTCGGGTCGCCAGGCTTGTCTTCGTTGCGAAAACGGGCCTCCCACCACTCACCAGGATCCCGAGTGAATTCCCGGTAGGACAGGTTGGTGGGTTCGCCGTATTTGGTCCACAGGCCACCGGGGCCGCGGAACGGCGGGATACCGCTCTCCACAGATAGGCCAGCGCCAGCCAGCGCTACCACATGATTGGCACGCAGTATAAGCTCAGCGGCCTGGTCCAGGGAGCATGATAACTCGGCGGTTAGCTCTAGCATAACTAACTAGATATATTAACCGTGGCAGGGGCCTGTGAACAGGGACGTAAACGTGCCTAGAGGGTTTAGTTAGAGGAGGGAAATGCCTCGTGTCCAAGTAGGGGAACGAAGCGGCAGGAGCCCAACATGCGTAGCGAGATACCCTCGCCGGTACGCAGCACGCAGACGAGTTCTTGTTGGTCGCGCTTGCCCACCGGCAGCACCATACGGCCTCCCACCGCCAACTGGCTGATCAAGGAGAATGGCAACCTGGGAGCCGCAGCGGAAACGACGATGGCATCGTACGGGCCGCGCCAAGAACAACCCAATGACTCAGTGGCGTTCTCAACGACTATGTTCTTGTAGCCCAGGTCATCCAGGGTGCCTTTTGCGCGTTGGGTCAGCCTCCGGACCAATTCCACTGCGATCACTCTGCTGTCCGGAACCATTTCGGCCAGTACCGCGGCCTGGTAGCCGGAACCGGCGCCAACCTCCAGCACCTGCTCGGCGGGCTGAAGACGTAGCGCCTCGGTGATCAGGGCTACCATGTAAGGCTGGGAAATGGTCTGCCCTTCACCGATCGCCAGGGCAGTGTCCAGATACGCCGACCGACGCTGTCCCGAGGGGACAAATTCCTCTCTAGGCACCCGCTCCATGGCTTGCAAAACGGGCCTGGACCGGATGTTGCGCCGCAAACTGGCGAACAGATCTCTTCGGTCGGAGATTAGTTTCTTGTCCAAATACTGGTCGGCCATCGGCCCAAATATAACATTACATAACGCATCAACTATCGAGATATTTAGGCACGTATTCACGGTTTTTCGTTTCTATTTTGGGAGTGATTGACTGTACCAAACCCGTATGCTAACTTGGTTTAAGTGAAGGGTTAAAAGTTTAGTTTCTTAGAGATTTTAGTAGGTTTTTTCCACTAGAATCCGGCTAAAACCCATATCGGACCGGTCAAATTGGTAAATATCCAAAACAGCGAAAGCCAAATAACTGAAAAGTCCCAGTGGCTCTCCCTCAGAGACGCCTGCCGTCTACTTGATGTCAGCAACACGACTTTACGGCAGTGGGCGGACAACGGTTACCTCCGTGTCTACCGCACTCCGGGCGGACACCGCCGTTTTCTTAGAGACGACGTGGAAAACTTCGCCAACGCCCCGGAACAAGCTCAAGAACAAGGGCGTGAAGACGCCATCGAAGGCTCGGCCCTCCGCAAGATCCGCCGGAGCCTGGGCCGAAACGATGTCCTGCAACAATCGTGGTACCAGAGCGTAGAAGAAGAGGGCAAAGTCAGGATGCGGCTATTCGGCCGCCGCCTGCTGTCCCTACTCTTGCAGGAGGCGGGACCGCGACGCCGCCGACAAGAACTACTGGAAGAGGCCCATCTGCTGGGCCGCGAATACGGAACAGAAATGTCGGAGCGCGGCGTCAAGCTCAAGGACACTATCGAAGCGTTCGTCTTCTTCCGGACAATGGTCCTGGACTCTACCAATCCGGGCTCCTGGACCCGGATCATCGAAGCAGCCGACCGGGTACTAATCGGACTGGCCGATTCGTACGAAGAACGTGGTATAGACGCCGGAGAGGAAGTGTCGGCAGCATCCGATTAGCAACCCTAAACGAATACCGAACGGGCGCTGTGAAAACAACCCGTAACCACATAATCAAGGCTGGAGGATTTAGAAACAGCTATGGACATCACAGACCGCAAACTTCTCAACTTGATCCAAGCCCCATTCCCCATGGTCGATCAGCCATTCGAAAAATTGGGCGAAGAGGTTGGGATCAGTGAATCAGAAGTACTGGAACGATTATCAGAACTGAAGCGGACCAACGTCCTGCGTCAGATCAGCGCCATATTCGACACCCGCCGCTTGGGCTTCAAGACCACTCTGGTGGCCATGGCCTACGACCCCGAGATGCTCCATGACGCAGCGATGGAGATCAACAAGCACCCCGGCGTTAGCCACAATTACGCCCGGGAAGGCTCCTACTACAACCTGTGGTTCACACTGGCAGTACCGCCGGAACATGACCTCGAGGCCACCGCTGATTACATGTCCCGCAAGACCGGGGCTTTGGAACAGCGAATCATGCCCACGAAACGTTTCTTCAAGATCGGCGTCAACTTTGACATGGTCAATAAAAAGGGATCCTCCTTCAACTTCAGTCCCGACAACATCAAGGGTAATTCCAGTCCCGGCAACGTGAACGAAGGCCAGGCCGGAGGCGAGAATGCTGCCAACAAAGAAGCCGCTGACTCTTGGAACCAAGCAGTGCCAGTGACCGAGGCCGAGAAAAACGCCATCCGCGGCATGCAAGAAGACCTGGAACTGATACCCCGCCCTTATGACGCGACCGCCAAGCAACTGGGCATGACAAACGAAGAGCTATTCGCCCTGGCCAAGGACTTCCAAGACCGGCGCATCATGCGGCGCTACAGCGCAGTCCTGCATCACCGCCGCTCCGGCTTCCGGGCCAACGCCATGATCGTCTGGAAGGTCCCCGAAGAACGGTCGGAAGAAGTGGGTCTGATGATGGCCTCCCACCAAGCCGTAACCCACTGTTACGAGCGCCCCACGTTCCCGGACTGGCCCTACACGCACTTCACCATGGTCCACGCGACCACCGAGGAAGGCTGCGAAGAGATCAACAATGAGATCAGCGAGGCCACCGGAATCTCCGAACGCCTCGTCTTGTACAGCACCCGGGAATACAAGAAGACCCGAGTTCGCTACTTCGTGCCTGACTATGACGAATACCTGGACACCGAGAAGCCCGACGCAGTGATCACGGCTTAAATTAATCGCCGCTTATGTCGGGCCCCGCTTATATAGAAACCACTATAGAAACCACGGCCGCGCGTCCTAAGTGGCGCGCACGTCCTGGATCAAATATAGAAATAGAGAGCTTATGACTAATTTTTATCCCGTTTTCCTCAACCTGACCGGACGCCGCTGCGTCATCATTGGCGGTGGACAGATCGCCGAGGGCAAGATTTCCAAGCTGCTTGATTCGGGCGCCAAGATCATAGTGATCAGCCCGGACGCCACCCAGGGTATCCGCAGCTTCGCCGAACGCGGCGCCATCGAGCTCGAACTCCGCAAGTACCAGGCCGGTGACCTGAACGGCGCATTCCTAGTCATCGCCGCCACCAACGACCGGGTGGTCAACCAAGAGATATTCGAAGAGGCCGAGAAACACGGTATTCTGCTGAACGCCGTGGACGATACGCCCAGGTGTTCTTTCATCGCGCCGTCCATCGTGGAACGCGGCCCGGTGACCATCGCCATCTCCACCGGCGGAGCCAGTCCCGCCCTCGCCCGCAAGCTGCGGGAGACCCTGGACAAATCTCAGGAACTGGGCTGGACCGACGCCACCAGTGTGTTGTCAAAAGCCCGCCAGATCATCAAGGACAAGCAGGTAGCAGTAGACCCGCAACGGTGGCAGTGCTGCATGACTCAGGAAGTCTTGAGCCTGGTCCAAGCAGGTCAGGAAGACAAGGCCCTGGAGACCCTGATGAACAGCCTGTTGGGCGAAGACTCCAACGGCAAGTGCTCCAACATCGCCGAGTGTGTTTCCGGCGGCTGCCAGATCAGGAACCAGAGCACCCAGCAGTCTGGCGGCGAAGCCGGCTCGAAAGACACCGGGCGCAACCGGGAGCAGATGGCCCAAGCCGCGGGGGATTAGTCCCTTGCCCTCCAGTGGTTCAGAAGAAAGTAATAACGGATCAGGCTCAGCCGTCCTGAAGGTCGGAAGCCGCGGTAGCGCCCTGGCGCTGATCCAAGACCATGTGGTCATCGGCAAGCTGAAAGCCAACAGTCCGGCCTTGAACTTCGAGGTCGACACCGTCCGGACCCGGGGTGACGTCGACCAGACCTCCCGCCTCGCCGGCATGGGTCTGGGCATCTTCGTCAAGGAACTGGAACAAGAACTCCTGAACGGCAAGCTGGACATTGCGGTCCACAGCCTCAAAGATATGCCCACCCTACTGGCCGACGGCCTGGTCTTGGGCGCGGTCCTGTCCAGGGAAGACCCTAGAGACGTTCTGGTGAACCGGTTCGGCTGCTCCCTTGAAGAGTTACCGGCGGGTGCCAAGATCGGCACCAGCAGCCCACGCCGGGCCGCCCAACTCAAACAATTCGCTCCACAGGTGGAGGTTGTCTCCATCCGTGGCAATGTGGAAACTCGGTTACGGAAGGCCCAGGGAGATGAGGCAGACGGCGCCCTTCTGGCCGCCGCCGGTATGATCCGGCTGGGACTCCAAGACCAAATCACCGAATACCTATCCCTCATGCAGTTCGTGCCCCCGCCTGGTCAGGGCATCTTGGCAGTGGAGGCCAGGGCCGACGACCACCACATGCTGGGGTTGCTCGCGGCCATCGACGACGCGGACACTCGCTATGAGGCCACGGCTGAGCGCGCCTTCCTAGCGGAGCTGGGCGGCGGTTGCAGCGTGCCCGTGGGTGCATTTGCCCAGTGTGTTGGCGACGACATGACCATGACTATCTACATGAGCACCGAGGACGGTGAAAAGAGCTTCACCACCGCCGTAAAAGGACCAAAATTGGACGCTCTGGGAATAGCCAGCGCGGCCTACCAGGCCCTGGAAAGAGAAGGCGGCGCAGACCTAGTGGCTGCCGCCAGGGCCAACCAAGCGTAATAATTGCGCCCGTGATGGGCGTTTTCCTAATTCGAGAATCGAAGAGATGAAATTTTGACCGGTAAAGTCTATCTGGTGGGCGCCGGACCCGGCGACCCCGGGCTAATAACCGTTAAGGGCATGCGGGCTTTAGAGCAGGCCCAGGTGGTCGTTTATGACCGCTTGGTGGACCCTGTCCAGCTTCAGGCCGTGCCCGCCGACGCCGAACTCATCTTTGTCGGCAAGGCCAGGGGCCGGCAGGAACTCACCCAGCCAGAGATCAACCAATTGCTGGTAGACAAAGCCTCGCAGGGCTACACCGTGGTACGCCTCAAGGGCGGCGACCCGTTCGTTTTCGGACGGGGCGGCGAAGAAGCCCTGGAACTAAAGGCCAACGGCTTGGCCTTCGAGATCGTCCCCGGTGTGACCTCAGCCATCGCAGGACCAGCCTACGCTGGCATACCCCTGACCCACAGAGGCATCGCCACCACGTTTACAGTGGTGAGCGGTAGCGAAGACCCGACCAAACCCGAGTCCACCATACCGTGGGAGATTCTGGCCAAGAACGGCGGCACCTTGGTCGTGCTGATGGGTTGGAAGTCTTTGGAGAATATCCTAGCCACCCTGCAGAAAGAGGGAATGTCGGCCACAACTCCGGCGGCCCTGGTTCAATGGGGCACCTGGAGCGACCAGCAGACCGTCACTGGCAACATCGAAAACATCCTCGAAAAAGGCAAAGACGCCGGTCTGACCCCGCCAGTAATCACAGTCATCGGCGAGGTGGTCAACCTCAGAGAAGAGCTTGCCTGGTTCGACAAGCGCCCATTGTTCAGCAAAAAGGTGCTGGTAACCCGTTCTCGCTCCCAGGCTTCGCGGCTCTGCACTCTGCTGGAACAGTCCGGGGCCAACGCCATCGAATTGCCAACCATCGAGATCGGCCCTCTGGAAGATTTTTCCGAGTTGGACGCCACTTTGGAGAAGATAACCAATTACGACTGGGTTATCTTCGCCAGCGCCAACGCCGTTGAATCGCTATTTGAGCGTCTGGAACTACAGGGCAAAGACGCCCGCGCCATGGCCGGGACAACCATCGGAGCCATCGGCCCCGCCACTGCCCAAGCGCTGGCCCAGCGCGGCATAACCGCCGATTTCGTGCCCAGTCGGCCGGTCTCGGAGGCCGTGGTGCAGGAATTATCCAGCCGGGATTGGAAGGGCGTCTCAGTATTGCTGCCGTCCGCTGACATCGGCCGCGATGAACTAGAAAAGGGCCTTGCTGAGATGGGAGCAACGGTCAACCGCCTGGCTGCCTACCGGAATGTGCCGGTTAAGAGCGTAGGAGACCTGGCCAAGAACGCTTTCCATGACGGCGTTGATGTCGTAACCTTTACCAGTTCCTCCACCGTTCGTAACCTGGTGGACATGCTAGACGGAGACCGGAGCGCGCTGGAGGCCAGCTTTATTGCCTGCATCGGCCCGGTTACCGCCGCCACCTGCCGGGAACTGGGTTTGCGGGTAGACCTGGAAGCAACGGAGCACACGGTAGAGGGTTTAGTCGACGCACTGACCGGCCACTTCGCCGGCGGCGAGCTTTCCCTAAAGTAGTCCTCACCAGTAAACCTTAAGAGAGTCTAGGAGAAAAGGATCATGACCAGCTTCCCCGACTCACGATTGCGCCGCCTGCGCGTCAGCGACCCCATGCGCAACATGGCCCGGGAGACCAGGCTATCGGTAAAAGAGTTCGTCTACCCACTATTCGTGGCCCACGGGCAGGGACTCAAAGAAGCCATCGAGCCTATGCCCGGTCAGTTCCAGATGTCCCTAGACGTTCTGTCTGAAGAGGTTGGCGAGGCTGCCGAGTTGGGCATCCCGTCCGTACTATTGTTCGGGCTTCCCGCCGAGAAAGACCCATTGGGCACCGAGGGTTACGACCCTGAAGGCATCGTCCAAGAAGCGGTGCGCATGATCAAGAAGAACCACCCCGACATGATGGTCATCACCGACGTTTGTATGTGCGAGTACACCGACCACGGCCACTGTGGCGTCATCGACAACGACCGGATCGACAACGACCAGACCCTGGAATTGCTGGCCAAAACCGCCGTGTCCCACGTGCAAGCGGGCGCCGATCTACCCGCCCCGTCAGCCATGATGGACGGCCAAGTCTGGGCGATCCGCCAAGCATTGAACGACAACGGCTACGAAGACACCCCCGTCATGGGTTACGCGGCCAAATACTCTTCGGGGTTCTACGGCCCCTTCCGAGTAGCCGCGAATTCCACGCCCAAGTTCGGCGACCGCAAGAGCTACCAGATGGACCCGGCCAACGCCCGCATGGCCATGCGCGAGATTGAGGCTGACATTTCCGAAGGTGCCGACATCGTCATGGTTAAGCCGGCCCTGTCTTACCTGGACGTGATCCGGCAAGCCAAGGACCGGTTCGACCTGCCCCTAGCCGCCTATAACGTAAGCGGTGAATATTCCATGATCAAGGCCGCAGCAGCAAACGGCTGGGTCGACGAGAAAACCGTCACCATGGAGGTGCTGACCTCCATCAAACGGGCCGGCGCCGACACCATTCTCACCTACCACGCCAAGGAAGTGGCGCGGTGGTTGAAAGAAGCGGAATAACACACCTAACTAATTTTCAATCAGGAAGTGGCATGGAACTTAGCAAGTCGGAAGCACTATTCGCCGAGGCCCAGAAATACATCCCAGGCGGCGTCAACAGCCCCGTCCGGTCCTTCAAGTCGGTTGGCGACACCCCTCCCTTCATCGCTCGCGGCCATGGGGCACGGGTCTGGGACGTGGACGGCAATGAATACATCGATTACCTGGGTTCCTGGGGGCCATTAGTCCTGGGACACTCTCATCCAACCGTGGTCGAAGTCCTGAAGAAGACAGTTGAGGGCGGCACCAGCTTCGGTGCGCCCGTGGAACAGGAAGTCGATCTGGCCAAAATCATCTGCGGCAGTCTGCCGTCAGTGGAATCCGTTCGACTGGTCAGCTCCGGCACCGAGGCCTGCATGAGCGCCATCCGGTTGGCCAGGGCGTTCACCAATCGCGACAAGATAATCAAGTTCGCCGGCTGCTACCACGGCCATGCCGACGGCCTATTGGTCAAAGCCGGTTCCGGCTTGTTGACCCACGGTATCCCCACCAGTGCCGGAGTACCCGAGTCGTACGCCAGCGAGACCCTGGTGGCCGAATACAACGACATCGGGTCCGTGGAGCGATTCTTCGAGGCCAACCCCAACGCCATCGCCGCCATCATAATCGAGCCGGTGGCCGGCAACATGGGAGTGGTCCCCCCGGCTGCGGGTTTCTTGGAAGCCCTGCGGAAGATAACCAAAGACAACGGCGCGTTGCTGATCTTCGACGAGGTTATCACCGGGTTCAGGGTCGGCATCAACGGCGCACAAGGCTTGTTCGGCATCACCCCCGACATCACAACCATGGGCAAGATCATCGGCGGCGGTCTGCCGGTGGGCGCCTACGGTGGCCGAAAAGACATCATGGAGATGGTTGCCCCACTGGGCGCCATGTACCAGGCAGGAACACTGTCCGGCAACCCGCTGGCGGTCAGCGCCGGCATCGCAACCCTGACCGAGCTACAAAAGCCCGGCACCTTCGAGCGGCTGGAGACCCTGGCGGTGCGCCTGACTGAAGGTCTCAGCAAGGCCTTCCAAGCGGTGGAGATGCCCTCCACCATCAACCGGGTCGGCTCCATGTTCACCGGGTTCTTCAACGCCGGACCCGTTGCCGGTCTAGCCGACGCTGAAGGCTCGGACACGGCCATGTACGGGCGTTATTTCCACGCCATGCAGGAACAGGGCGTCTACATTGCGCCTTCCCAGTTCGAGGCCGGTTTCGTCTCCACAGCGCACACGGAGGCAGACATCGACGCCACCATCGAGAAGGCATCGGCGGCGCTCAGCACACTGCGGTAACCCGCAAAGTATGACCAATCAAAAAGGCTCCCCGACAATGTCGGGGAGCCTTTTTTGTTTCGCTGTTGTCCGATCTTGGACTAGGGTGTTGGGCTAGGAACCGTAGCGGGCGGCCGCGTGGGGGTCGCTGTACGTCTCGCCCTTGGTGGCCCAGAAGGCTGTCGCGACGGCGTCGCAGGTGGCAACCAGTTCTTCGGCCTTGGCCATATCGACGTTCTGCTTGCACTGGCCGGCCAACTTCAGGGCGGCGTTGAACGTGGCATGCACGTCGAAGCCGGCTGGAGTGTTGGGCCATCCGTAGTCGGCCCAGAGAATGGCTAGTTCGCGCTTGCAGACCTCTGCATGCTCGTCTTTGACTGTCACATAGCGGGCAATCTTGTTGACGTAGTCCTGGCGCGCGGCGGCGTCGCTGGAGTCTGCCGGCTCCAACGCCTGAATCCGCAGGACCATCTTCTGAACGGTCTGCGCGGCAATCTTTGCCGAGACGGGGTCATAGATCCCGCAGGGGATATCACAGTGGGCTTGCGCGATGACTGGCTTGATCCAGCTTATGGGGTTAAACATGGCAGTCTCTCCTGAGTACGCCTGATTTGAAACAGCCATCAGCGTAATCAAAATTCGGTGGGTACGCAACCCCTGTTTTACGCCTGAAGCAGCCCTGAGCTCTCCCCATCTTGTAACCACTTAGTATAGGCACTTATAATTGTTCAATTACGCGATGCCCTGAGCGGCATGATACCTGTTAATTAATCAGTGAGTTTTCAACTCCCAGGAGATGACCCAGTGGCGACAAAAACGAGACCCGCCCACATGAG
>CAVOAA010000075.1:0-13920 GCA_963693555.1 Dehalococcoidia bacterium
GACAGCCTAGGCGTGGCGTATTCAATTATCGGAGCGAGACTTTCTTGTTCGCTCACCCGTCATTCCTGCGAAGGCAGGAATCCAGGTAATGGCCTTCGAATCGGGTTCTCATCGCCATTACTCGGAGCGGCTAAGCGATCTGTTCGGCGAACTATCGTCGGTACTAAAGGATCGACTGCACCTTGGTCCAGATGTCTCGGCTTAGTTCCTCGGGTGGGCGCTGACCGTCCAGCACCAGCCATCCCCCCGGGTCGGCGGCGGACAGTGCGCTGTAGCCCCGGCGTATCTTGCGGTGGAAGTCCACCGGTGCATCGTCAAACGTGTCTGCACCGCCGCCTCCCTTCCGGGCCAACGCGATCTCGACCGGCAGGTCCAACAAGACCGTCAGATCGGGCTCGAGACCGCCGGTTGCTTCCCGGTTTAGCCTCTCGATCAACTCGCGGTCCAGGCCACGTCCGTAGCCCTGATATGCCATTGTGGAACTGGTGAAGCGGTCGGCTATGACCACTCCGCCCTGGGCCAAGAATGGCTTGATCACCTGCTCGACCAACTGGGCGCGGGCCGCCTCAAAAAGCATCAATTCGCTGATGGGTGTCATCGGTTCGCCAGACTTCAACAGACGCCGAAGTGACTGTCCAAGCGAGGTGCCGCCGGGTTCATGGGTGCGAAGGACCTTGATGCCCCTGCGGCGCAGGCGGCGCAGTAGCGAACCGGCCTGGGTACTTTTGCCCGAGCCGTCGCCACCTTCAAATACTATAAAGCTGGCCATCTTATTCTGCGCCTGGTTAAGGCGTTAGACCCCCGGCCTTAAACTCGATAAAAGAGGACGGAACGCTCCGGTTCCCGGCCCTGGCTTACCGAGGCAACGTTGTAACGCTGGCCCAAGATGTGCTGCAGCCTCCGGATGTAAGACCGCTGGGGCGACAGGTGGACCGTCTGCTCTCCGGCCAACACCCGATTGGCAGCCTCCTCAGCTTCGTCCATCGCCCTTTCCATAGTCGGCGAACCGTTGCCACCGGTGAAGGGCGGGCCGTCATCGTCGTTACCCATGTCGGGCATGAAACCCTGACTGCCACCCCCGCCGTGCCATTCCTTGATCACGGTGCCCAGGAACTCATGAAGCTGGGGCATTGTGTTCTTGCGCAGCACGCAGACCGGTGTGCCGCTGGACTCGGCTATGCGCACCAACTGGGAGCCCCGCCGGTAGTGTGTCTTGGTTGTGAGTACCAGGTCGGCCCTCCGCAGTTCGTTGACGATCTGTACCGAAGTCCCAGACTCCGCGGCCGCGGCCTCGAGCTTGTCACGTCCGACTCCGAAGAGGAACACTCGAACTTCAGACTCTTTCACCACAGACTCGGGCTCTCGGAACGTGACGGGTGTTTCTGGGGCAGCCATCTGGCTCTGCGCCATCGTCTGGCCTTGAGGGGTCTGCGCCTGAGGCTGGGACTGGGGGCCGCGGTTGCTCTGACGGCCCCGCCGGTTATCGGCCTGCCAGGTGCCTGGTTGGGCCTCACTGACCCTGGCCGCTTCTTGGGTGCGGACTACCTCTCCGTTGTCGCCCATGGACCGGATCTCCGGCGCGATGGGGAATCCTCTCAGCCATTGGTCGACCACCTGGGCAACATTGTCGTGGACGGCCAGGCGGTCCCAGCCCTGTATTTCAACCACAACATCAAAGGTCGGCGGCGCCTTGCGCTCAAGTACGCTTTTCTGGGTTCCCCGGTAGCGCGCTTCCTGGTCTCCCAACGTCACGGTCTGGATGCCGCCCACCAGGTCTGAGAGAGTGGGGTTCATTATCAGGTTGTCCAGCGAATTACCGTGGGCAGTGGCGATCAGTTGCACGCCTCGTTCCGCGATGGTGCGGGCGGCGGCGGCTTCCTGCTCGGTGCCCATCTCGTCGATGATGATGGTCTCCGGCATATGGTTTTCCACCGCCTCTATCATCACACCGTGCTGAAGTGAGGGGCTAGGCACCTGCATCCGGCGGGAACGGCCGATCGCCGCGTGCGGCACGTCGCCGTCGCCGGCAATCTCGTTGGAGGTGTCGACTATGATCACCCTCTTTCTGGCCTCTACTGAGAGGACCCGTGCCATCTCGCGCAACATGGTCGTCTTGCCCACGCCGGGGCGGCCCAGTAGCAGGATATTCTTGCCGGAATAAGCCAGGTCTTCGATTATCTTGATGGTGCCGAAGACCGCACGGCCGACACGGCAGGTGATGCCGATGACCTGGCCACGGCGGTTGCGGATGGCTGATATACGGTGGAGAGTGCGCTCAATACCGGCGCGGTTGTCCTCTCCGAAATCGCCGATCCGTTCGATCACGTTCTCAAGGTCGGCGTTGGTCACAGGAGACTGGTCCAATTCGGCGTCTACCGACACGAACCGGGCCTCGGGCAGGCGCCCAAGATCGAGCACTACTTCCAGCAATTGGCCCAGGTCGTCGCGCTCGCGTAAGACTTCAGCGACGCCAGGAGGCAGCACATTCAGTACCAGGTCCAATTCAACCTGATTCCGGCGGCTTTCCTCTTCCTGAATCTCTTCTTCCTGGATATTTTCTTCTGGAATGTCTTCTTCCTGAAGCTCTTCCTGCACCGTTGCCAATATCACGCCTCCACATAGGAAAATTCGCGACTTCTAACCGGCACTACGACTGCCTTGATCAGCATAGTATAACGGCCTACTTCTGATAGGCCCTGCCGCTCCAGCAGATCAACGATGTGTCCCTGGTAGTCGGGGACGAGCCAGTTCTGCGTTTGACCGCAGAGACGCACCAGGTACGGAGTTGTATCCGGGTGGTCAGGATGGCCAATCATCTGTCCCGAAGCGGTTTTGCCAAATGGTTCGCTCATCCGCCAGCCAACAGTTTTTCCATCCAGTTTCAAGACTGTCTCTTTCCGGTGGGCCTGGGCTGGCTCCTGGGAATCCCACCACTGGTCTAGGGTCATTCCGATCCCCTCGCGGACTTTTTGGGGCGTCGCTGCGCAGTAGAGCTGGAATATTCCTTGCTGGTCAGCGGCAGAACGGTCCTCAGTGGTGAATCCGTCCTTGCTGTCTGCGGAGGAACTACCGCTTTCGGGCAGCCGTTCTTGGCCGGCCAGGTGAATCTCCTCGTAGTAAGGAAAGAATCCGACCCGTCTGGCAACGCTGACCATCGGGCTGTCGCAGGGCATCCGCAGAAAAACCCTCTGTGCGCCACGGCAACCTGCGGCATAGACGACTTGTTCCAGAAGATCGAAAGCTTGGTCTGTGTCCCTCAGGTGGAGCCGGTCGACTTCCCAGGCGCGTGCCCCGTTGCGCACCCTGGCTGATGCCAGGCTGGCCAGGCCCATTCCGTTCCAATCTCCCATCGTTACGCGGCTGGAGCTGCCGGCCAACGATTGCTTCCAGAACGTTGAGTTGCGTAACGGCCGGCAGCGCACCACCGATTCGGTTGGCGCAGCCAAGTTGGCCCCACCGGGGGCGTCGACCAACATACAGCGCAATGCGTCTCCTAGGCGGAAGGCCGTAATCATGCGGAGCCGTTCCCGTGGCTGTTAACCAGTTCAAGGAAATAGCTGTGGAAGCGGTAGTCGGTGGTTAATTCCGGGTGGAATGAGGTCGCCATCAGGTTTCCCTGCTGTACGGCCACCGGCCGGTCTGCATCCAGAGCGGATAGCACCTCGACTTCTTCGCCGACGCGGATGATCAATGGCGCACGGATGAAAATGGCGTGGTAGGGGTCGGGGCCAAAAGCGCTGACGTCTAACTTCTGCTCGAAGCTGTCTACCTGGCGTCCAAAGGCGTTGCGCTGCACTCCAATGTCCATGATGCCCAGCGGGACAGGGTCGTTCTCGGTGATCTCTTGTGCGAGCATGATCATGCCAGCGCAGGTGCCCCAAACGGCGCGCCCTTCGGCGGCCATCTGCTGCATGGGTTCTCTGAGGTTGTAGATGGTCATCAGGCGGCTAAGCGTCGTGCTTTCGCCCCCTGGGATAATCAGTCCATCCAGCGAGTCCAGGTGTTCTGGGAGCCTAACCTCCCTGGCTTGAACACCAAGCTTGGCGAGGACAGCTATATGTTCGGCAAAATCGCCTTGTACCGCTAAGACGCCTATTTCCAATTCGGCCTGCTGATACCTTTGTTTAAATTTATCGTCCGGTACTTACTTGCTCCGGGCGGCAAGGAGTTCGTCTTCGGGGAGTGACTTGGCACTGATGCCGACCATTGCCTCACCCAGGCCCTTGGAGACCTCGGCCAGAATCTTGGCATCTTTGTAGTGCGTCACTGCCTGAACGATCGCGTAAGCCCGGCTGGCTGGGTCGCCCGACTTGAAGACGCCTGATCCGACGAAGACGCCGTCGGCGCCCAGTTGCATCATGAGGGCTGCGTCGGCAGGAGTGGCCACGCCGCCGGCGGCGAAGTTGACCACGGGCATGCGGCCCATTTCCTTGGTCTTAATCAACAGTTCCAGGCTCACCTGCATGTCTCTGGCTTCAACGACCAATTCGTCCTCTGGCATGTTTTCCAGCTTGCGGATGGCGTCTTGGACGGAGCGCATGTGACGGACCGCCTCAACAACGTCGCCAGTGCCCGCCTCGCCCTTGGTGCGGATCATGGCGGCGCCTTCGGAAACGCGGCGCAGGGCCTCGCCAAGGTTGCGGCAGCCGCAGACGAAGGGGACGTTAAAGTCCTGCTTCCAGATGTGGTGCAGTTCGTCGGCCGGAGTCAGAACCTCGGACTCGTCGATATAGTCGACGCCCAATGACTCCAGTATCTGGGCCTCGACGAAGTGGCCGATACGGACCTTGGCCATGACCGGGATGCTGACCACGTCCATGATGTCGCAGATGATCTGCGGGTCGGTCATGCGGGCCACACCGCCGTCGGCGCGAATGTCGGCGGGCACGCGTTCAAGAGCCATAACGGCTACTGCGCCGGCCTCTTCGGCTATCTTTGCCTGCTCGGCGTTCACCACGTCCATGATGACTCCGCCCTTGAGCATTTGGGCGTGACCAGCCTTAACCGCAAACGTGCCTGTTAGTACCTCGACCATCTTTGCCGTCCTCCGGGTATCTGCATATATTTGATTTGGGGGGAGACGAATCTCCCGGGAATTCTCTAAGAATCCGCGGGTAATTAGCCTCATTTACGACTGTATTATACGCCTACGGCATGTTGATTATCAATTGGTCCCCGCAGGCTGATTCAAGCCTGTGTCAGGCACGTAAATCATGATATTGCCCCCTGTACGATATGCTCTAAAACACCGGTCTGGACGCGAATGTGGAGCGCCGGAACATAAATCCTTCTTGACAGTGCATTGCGCAGATTTGATAATAGACCCTACTGCCGAGGTAGCTCAGGTGGTAGAGCACGGCACTGAAAATGCCGGTGTCGACAGTTCGAGTCTGTCCCTCGGCACCACCTACCTCTTAATTTTCGAAACTCACGCCGGATACGCTGTTGTAGACGGTCTGTCGGCCTCGAATGGCCGACATTGAATTCGGATAGGTTAAATATCAAGCAATAAACATGGCCCCGGTGATAGACCGGGGCTTTTGAATTTGAGAAGAATCGTCGCACAAGAATCGTCTATGGAAGCTAAGAAAGCAGTCCGGTTAATGATCCTTGATCCCGGCCATTTTCACGCCGGGCTAGTCCAAAGTCGTGCCTACGACCAGGTAGATTCGGTCGTGCATATCTACGCACCTGATGGCCCGGAACTCGAGTCTTATTTGGCCTTGATCGACCAGTCCAATAGCAGGCCAGATCAACCCACCCACTGGGTTTCAAAAGTTTACAGAGGAGACGATTATCTGGAGAAGATGCTCCAAGAGATGCCCGGGAACGTGATGGTCGTTGCCGGAAACAATGGACGGAAGATCGAATACGTCCGGCGGGCGATCGAGGCAGGGATCCACGTACTAGCCGACAAGCCCATGGTCATTGATCCAGGCAGTTTCGGCCCGTTGAAGGACGCCCTGGCATCGGCAGAGCAACAGGGGCTGGTCGTCAACGACATCATGACCGAGCGTCACGAAATCACGTCTATCCTCCAAGGAGCGCTTTCCAGGATTCCTGAGCTATTTGGCGAATTAGTGACGGGTAGCCCGGAGGAACCGGCGATCTCCAAAGAAAGTGTTCATTATTTCTCTAAGGCCGTAGCTGGGCAACCTCTGGTCAGGCCGGCGTGGTTTTTCGATGCCAAGCAGCAGGGCGAAGGCATAGTGGATGTTTCTACCCATCTTGCCGACCTGATTATGTGGCAGGTTTTTCCCGAAGACCCCATCGATTACCAGAACCCGGACGATGACGTGGAAGTGATATCCGCCCGAAGCTGGGATACCTTGCTGACGGTCGTGCAATTCAATATGGTCACCAACGAAACAACCTATCCCGACTATCTGGCGCCGCAGGTCGAAAATGGTTCGGACCTCAACGTCGCCGCCAATGGCGAGTTTGTTTTTAGGTTGCGCGGGGTTCATTGCAAGGTATCGGTCCAGTGGGATTTCGAAAACCCCAAGGGCGGCGATACCCATTATTCCATCATGAGAGGAACCGAGGCCAACTTGGTTATCCGGCAGGATGAGGCACAGGATTTCAAACCGACGTTGTATCTGGAGCCGGGCGAAGATACGGATCTGGGTCTGTTTGGTTCAATCGTGAACGAAGCGCTGGAGAGCCTAAGCGATCGGTATCCGGGGTTGTCAGATGAGCCGTCTGATTTTGGATGGGAAATCAAGATTCCGGAGGCCTACCAAGAAGGGCATGAGGCGCACTTCGCGAGAGTAACTCAATGGTATCTACAACACCTGGCCGATGGGGCTTTGCCGGCATGGGAGCGTACCAACTTGTTGACCAAATATTTTATTACGACCCGTGCGTTTGCGTTGAGCCGCAGGGAAACTGATTAACGATAGACAGCAATCCAGTCAGGTCTGCTATACTACTAGGCACGGCCCGACTTCACGGGGGACGTGGCAGGACATCGACTCTTGAGTCTGTCCCGCAGCACCATTAACAACCTTGGCTCCGTCTAACGGAGAACCGGTCGCAAGGCTGGAGCAACATCGAGCGGAAGTGGCTCAGTGGTAGAGCACCTCCTTGCCAAGGAGGAAGTCGCGAGTTCGAATCTCGTCTTCCGCTCCAATTTAATCACCAAAGTGAAGGCCCGGCAGACGCAGTCTGCCGGGCCTTCACTTTATAATAACTAGCGACGATTCCGTTTTCGAGAGGACCAATCTTTTTTGAAGCCCTCAGCGTTCATCCTCTTTCTGGCCCTGGTCTTAGCCCTTGCCGTCGCCTGTGGCACAGACAGTCCGACGCCTGCTATAAATCCGCAGTCTGCCGGCGAGATCGAAAAAGCAGCAACCGAGTTGTTTGATGATTGGATGAAAGCCACTGAAGAGCATGATGCGGCAGCGGTGCATTCACTTCTTTCGAACAACTTCGCAGACCGGTGCACCGCTGAACAGATGGAGCAGTTCTTCGAGGAGCAGAAAACTGCGTTTACCTATCCGGAGATGAGTGTCAAAGACGTATTCGTCCCTGTCGGGGATACGCAAGAAGCCTTCATAACCATGGAGCTTTTGGGTGAGCTCAAATCTGGCGAAGAAGGCATAAGGAACGCTTATGTCGCTGCCATGCCACTCCAGATCGTCAAAGAAGATGGCCGGTGGCATATGCTTCTCCAATACCCCGTAATGGGAGAGGGCTGCCCCTTCGTGGACGGATACAGTCGGGAAGAAGCCACTCCGGAAGAAGTCATTCCGGGTGGGACGGCTACTCCATATAGACCGTAGCCGGAACTTACAAAAGCGACAGAATAGCGATTCCTCCAACGATCATGGCCAGCGCGACCAACTTGAGCGCCAGTGTGTCCCGCTGTAACGGCTCTCGCAGCAACTGAATACGTTCGATGCTGAAGAAACTGCTGACCATGAACACGAAAAAGGGACGCGTGGCGGCCAATGCAGCCACCAGGGAGATCGCCCCCAGACCGGTGGCCCGCGTGAGGGAGATGGACGCCACCGGCGCCAGCAAGAAATCGGCGATCAGCATCAGCGCTAATGTGCGCCAGTTGCGCAGTACCACAAACATCTCGATAAACGCCTTGGGCTTGGCTATCACAGCAAAGGCCACCGCCATCGCCCCTGCCCTTAGAGCGTAGGTCATCCACACTGTCAGGTCGTTGTTCATCGCTTCTTTAGCGAAGACATGGGACAGCGCCGTGAGCAGGCTGGCAAAGATCAATATGGGAAAGGCCCGCGAGAACTTCAGGATTCCGCGGCCATCGGACATTCTGATGGAAATCACGAAGGCTCCCAGCACTATTACGATTATGGCCGCCCATTGGCCGGGAATCAGGGTTTCATCCAGCCACAATACCGCCACGATTGCGACGAACACAGGGAATGTGTGCACGATCGCCGATGCCCGTGACGCCTCCTCCAGCTTGTAACCCCAAAAGACCATAGCCAGACCAACTCCCCAGACACCTCCGGAGAGCGCGGCCCAGCCCATGCTGGAGTTCGTGGCCTCGTCCGGCACTCCGCCGGTGGCCAAAAATACAATCACCGCCGGGATCAATAGCGAAAACGAAATGGATGCGTAATAGACGCCCAGGTTCGGTAGATGGTGGTCGATGAGCCGTTTTTCCAGCGCGGTGATTAATCCAAAAAGGGCGGCGCTAAAAATGGCCAGAAATATCCATTCCAAGGGTTGGTTGGTCCTTTGCCAGTGGGCGGCTCATCTTAAGGGACGGTGTACGGGATGCTCGAACGGGATGCTCGAACGGGATGCTCTCGGACGGGATTCTATGGAGACTGGCTATCGCCGTCAACCGGGCCGTTGCCGCTGCTGGGCAATTGGTCTAGACTTCGTCCAATTCAAACTATGAATATTCTGGCCAGGCCGAAACCCAGTCGGGAGGCATGCAATGGCAGATAAGAACATCGCCAATATCGAACGCTTGAACCAACTGATGGACGAAAACGGTTGTTCCGCGGTTGTAGCCCGTTCGGGCAAGAATTTCACCTATCTGGCCGGTTTCGCCTATCCGGGAACATTGGCCCGGCACCTGGATTTCCCAGACTCTCCCAGGGGCGTCTTGGTCGTGTGGCCGCGCCACGGTGACCCAGTCCTGGTCGTCAACGATATCGCAGCCCCTCTGGCCCGCCGTGACGGCTGGATCGAGGACGTTCAGGTCTATGACGGCTATTCTGAATCGCCCTACGCCCGCACCACCGACATACTCAAGGAGATGGACCTGGAAAAAGAAAAGATCGGCTTGGAGAAGGACTATCTGAGCGCATTGCAGTGGGAGGAGATAGCCTCCCTATTGCCCAATGCCAACCTTATGGATGCCACCGATATGATGGACCGGGTCCGCTGGATCAAGACTCCGGCCGAAGTGGCCGCTCTGGAACGGGGCGCAAAACTCTTGGATGAAGCCTACCTGGAGGTCTTCCCTACTGTCCGGCCCGGCGATACCGAACGTGATGTGCACTCCCGGATCATTGAGAGCTGCATCCGGCGCGGTGCCAATTGGGCCCACGGCATCCTCAACACCAGCCGCAACAACGTGGCCTACGGCGGCGAAGGCGACATGGCATTTCAAGCGGGAGACCTGATCCGGAACGACTACGTTTCCTATCTCGACGGATACCCTGGGCACCAATCGCGGACGGTGGTTATCGGCGAACCAAGCCAGGAACTCATCGACACCTATAACATTCACCGGGACATCTACCGGGCTACCATCGACGCCTGCCGCCCGGGTGCCAGGGCCTCGGACATCTACCACTTTGCCAACAACGCCTTCAATGACGCGGGCATCGAGGGGAAGATCAACATCGCCGGCCACGGAGTCGGCGCTTGGTGGCACCAACAAGAGCCCTACATGGTCCCCTCCGGCAAGCACACCCTGGAGAAGGGTATGGTGGTCGCCCTGGAGCCTCACATCGGGCATTGGCACCTACAGGACATGGTCCTGATAACCGACGACGCACCGCGCCTTTTGTCACCCTTGATCAACACCGACGAGATGCTGGTTGCCGGATAATCAGAAGATGCTTTTTGCCGCTGTACCGGCACGAGAATTGCGACTATAATCCCTGCCAGCTTGGGCCGGTCAGGCGTGTAGCCCACGTCTGTAGCGGCCAGTAGCATGATCATTGATAACAAGGCCAAAGCCTAAGGGGGCGAATCCATGCCACAGCGAACTCTGTGGATGCACGGCGTAAATATGCAGGTCGAATACCCTAACCGGCTAACCTCGGTTAGGGCCACTGGACCATTTGTCCGCATCGAAGGCGCGCGGGGCCAGAACACCTGGCTCCACTTTCCACTGCCGACTCCCGCAGTCGTCGATGGCATTAGGATGCGCATCGAAGGCGCCTACGTCAGCTTCCGGACCAGGGACCATGCCGCGGTGCACGAAGTGATTATCTATGACGGAGAGTCCCGTATCGCCGAGCACATGGACCTGGACCTGAGAGGCGACCATCTGGAACACAGGTTCGATGTTCCAGGGAACCCGGAGATCTACAAGGGCATCAACGTCTCCCTGGGTGTGCGCTTTGACGAGGCGGCGCCCGACGTACGGTCCATGCAGATCGAGGTGATTGGTGTGGGCTTAGAGTATTCAGGCGAAGATTAGTCACCGCCCGAGACCCTTATTAAATAAAACTCAGGCATAGCCGGAGGAAGATAGCCATGGCGGCCACTAAGATCACGACTCATAAGAACTACATCGGCGGTCAGTGGGTAGAATCGGTGACCGGCCGGACCTACCAGGTACACAACCCGGCCCGCACCGATCAGATCGTCGGCGAGTTCCAGACCTCCGGCGCCGAAGACGCGCTGAAGGCTGTTGCCGCCGCCAAAGAGGGCCTGGCCATCTGGGGCAACACCCCGGCTCCGGCCCGGGCCAGTATCATCTACAAAGCCTTGGAAATCATGGGACGCCGGGCCGACGAGTTGGCCAGGACCATCACCATCGAGGAAGGAAAGCCCATCGGCGATGCCCACGGTGAGGTCAAACGCTCCATGAACATCATGGAGTACGCCGCAGGCGAAGGCCGCCGCATGTTTGGCTACACAACCCCTTCAGAGCTGCCCAACACGGTCGCTTACACCATCCGCCGGCCACTGGGCGTGGTGGGGATAATAACTCCTTGGAACTTCCCCCTGGCCATACCTGCCTGGAAGATCGCTCCGGCGCTGATCTGCGGCAACGCGCTGGTCTTCAAACCGGCCTCGGCCACGCCCCTGAGCGCGGTCAAGCTGATGGAGATCTACGAAGAAGCCGGCCTCCCCCCCGGCGTGTTGAACCTGGTCACGGGGCCGGGCGGTCAGGTGGGCAACGCACTCGTGGAAAGCCCGGATGTCAAAGGGATATCCTTCACCGGCTCCACTGAAGTCGGCACCGAACTATATGCCGAAAGCGCCAAGAGGCTCAAGAAAGTACAGGCTGAGATGGGCGGCAAGAACGCCGTGATCGTCTTGGCTGACGCCGACATGGATAAGGCCATGGGCGGCATCGTCTCGGGCGCCTTTGGCTCCACCGGCCAACGCTGTACCGCCACCAGCCGGGTCATCGTCGAAGAAGATGTTTACGACCAATTCATGTCCGAACTCATCGATCGGACCAGCAAACTGACCATCGGCGACGCCATCGACCCCTCGATAGACATCGCGCCCCTTGCCAGCCAGAACCAGAAAGACAAGGTCATGGAATATATCGGCATCGGCACCGAAGAAGGGGCCAACCTGGCCTTTGGTGGCCGTGCGCTCACCGGTGGAGACTACGACGAGGGTTACTACGTTGAACCGACCATCTTCACCGACGTAACGACCGACATGCGCATAGCCAAAGAGGAGATATTCGGCCCGGTGCTGACTGTCTTCAAGGCTAAAGACATCACAGAGGCCATCGAGATATCAAATTCAGTGGAATTCGGGCTCTCGTCTTCGGTCTATACCAAAGACATCACCAAGGCCTACCAGTACATCAACACCGTGGAGACCGGCATGGTCCACGTCAATGCGCCGACACTGGGCGGAGAGGTGCATCTTCCCTTTGGCGGCCTCAACTCATCGGGGGTTGGTCAGCGAGAGCAGGGCACGGCGGCTGTGGACTTCTTCAGTGAGGTCATCACCGTCTACATTGACCACGGGGCCGAGCCCACCGAGCGGGCTAAGTTCATCTAGCACCATGCACTGCCTTGAATATAAAGAGGTCTCACGATGCTTCGTGAGACCTCTTTTAAGTGTTCTGCCGTTTAAATCGGTCCGGACGCGCCGCCCTCGTCGTCACTCCGCGTTGACTATGCTCAAGATGTCCCGAGCCAGGTAAATTCGATTCCTTTGCTGACCGGTAACCTCTTCAAGAATTCCAAGGTCGACAAGGCGATCCACGCTACGTTGTGCGCTCACGGCTGTGACGTCTAGCACCCTTCGCGCCATGGTTATATTCAGGGCTGGAGCCTGGAATAACTCGTCGATCAAAAGGAGTGGCAATGCTGAAGCGCGGGCCGTTTGCGCCTTTTCCCGGTATTGCTCACGAAGCTTTAGAAGCAATCCAGACTTCTCTACCGCGTCTGCCGATTGTTCCGCCACGCCTTCGAGAAAGAAATCGACCCATCCGGCCCAATCTCCTGTCTGACTGACCCTTAGGAGGGAGTCGATATAACGGTCTCGGTGTTTTTCCAAGAATCCGCTCAGGTACAGCATAGGCTGGGGCAGATATCCTTTTTCACATAGCAATAGAGACAACAATAACCGGCCGATTCGTCCGTTCCCATCCGAGAATGGGTGGATCGCTTCAAATTGGTAGTGGACCAGTGCCAACTTGATCAAGAACGGAAGCTCGGTGGATTCGTGCAAGAATAGCTCGAATTCGGACAGCGCCTGAGTCATCTGAGCTACCGGTGGCGGTATATACCGCGCTTCCTCCAACGGGCGTCCCTGCTGACCGATCGCATTTTGAGTCTGACGGAACTCTCCCGGTCTCTTGTCTTGACCCCTAACTCCTGTCAACAACTTTTCGTGAAGCTCCCTGATCAGGCGTAAGGAGACTGGTAATTCCTCGAGACGAGCGAGCCCGTACCGCATGGCCGAAACATAATTGGCCACCTCTCCCACATCGGGGTTTTGAGAATCTCTGGAAGGCTCCACCTCGAACAATACCAGTTGATCTAGGCTTGCGATCGTGCCTTCTATCCGACTAGATAGAACGGCCTCCCTGCGTAGAAAAGGAGCGATCAACAGCTGTGCATTCGGTAGCGTTTGGCCGACTCCTTTTAGTTGCCCCAATGCAAAATCTGCGGCCGATAATCTGCTGATAGTTGCGGGGCCAATTTCGAATCGAGGCGGAAGGGGGCTAGGTACGAACGCCCAAATACCCTCGACGGTCTTGACCAATTGCCCTGGTGCGTCAGTGGTGAATTCTGATGGGTCCATCTACGAACCTTCGTTATTACACTTAAGTATTATTCTCTTCAATGTAATTATACTAAATGGCTGTTGAGTATAATTACATGATTCATGGATGCCTGGGATACAGGAACAACCAATGCTTCCAGCAAAAGGCCGTTATTATACTTAGCGTATGATCCAGCGCAGTTAATTATACTAAATAGCTTAAAAGTATAATAACTAAGTTAATTACAGATCTATCGTAGTTACGATCAACGGGGTTGCGACGCGTCTTACAAAGGCTCCCGATGGGAGAACCCGCGGTCGGTCTCGTGCCAGTAGTCGATCCGGTCTTCGCCGCCGATCCAGCACAGATAGACCTCCCGGTCCTCACGCTGCGAAGGAAAATCCACCAGGCCCGTGGCCACGTCGCGGACGATTATTCCCTTGTCCAGGATCTCTTCGACGGTCTCTTCAATCTGCCGCGCTAGGCCCCGGGCTGTCGAAGATAACTGGGCT
>CAVOAA010000076.1:0-13763 GCA_963693555.1 Dehalococcoidia bacterium
GACCTCTATTAAACACCGTTCTGGTAAACACCGTTCTGGGGCCTGTCATGAATAGGCGATTCATCGGTATGGTTACGTTACTGCTGGTCGTTGGCTTCTACGCCTTCGGAACCGGCTTCGATTTCTTCTTCAGATTTCTCTACGTGCTGCTTCTCGTCTCGGCCATCGGCTTCATTTGGGCATGGTTGAACCTCCGCGGCATCGACCTCAGCATCACCAGAGACGCGAACCGAGGCCGAGTGGGTGGTTACCTCTCGGGTCAGGTATCCATCGTCAACCGCACCAGGTTGCCCAAGTCGTGGCTGGAGGTAGCTGAAGCCACCGGCCCGTCGGCCAACACCAGCGGCCGGGGCCTGGCCTTGATGAAGGAGCAGGTGCGGAGCTGGCGGATCCAGACCTACCTGGCCAAGCGGGGGGTGTACCGGTCGGGGCAGGTCAGGCTGGTCAGCCAGGACCCATTTGGCCTGTTCCGCCTCCGCCGCGATTTCCTGGACCCGCACCCATACATCGTCTTCCCCGCCGTTGAAGGCCTGCCCGATCTAGACGCCCGTTTTGCCGGGCTGCCCAGCGACAGCCGCGCGACCCGGCATTGGGAGCAGATAACCACCGACGTTGCTTCCATCCGTCCCTACGCCGAGGGCGACAGCATGCGCCGCATCCATTGGCGGTATACCGCCCGCATGAACGAACTGATGGTCAAAGAGTTCGACATGGGGCTGTCGGCCGAGGCTTGGGTGCTGCTGGACATGCACAGCCAGTCCCATTACAGCATCGAGATAGACGAGGTGAACAACACCGAAGAACTATCGGTCACGGTGGCCGCCTCCATCATCGACCGTCTCATGGACCAGTCCATGCCTGTGGGGCTGGCCTCCAATGGCGACCAGGAACACATCTTCAGGCCTGACAGTAGCCCGGAACAACGCGGGCGGCTGATGGAGTCCTTGTCTGAAGTACGGGCATTCGGTCAGCGACCCCTCCAAGATTTCATCTACGGGGTCAGCAATCATCTGAACCAATACAACGCGCTGACCGTGGTGACCTCCTCCGTGGAGACCCAGTGGGTAGCGTCATTGACCGACCTCCGCCGCCAGGGGGTGGAGGTGGCGGTGGTCCTGGTTGACCGGTCCAGTTTCGGCTCGCTAACCGACATGCGCGCTCCCCTGGAAGCACTGAGCGCCAATCTGATTCCGGTCTACCTGGTGCGCCAAGGCGATGCCCTGAACGAAGCCCTCCGGACCCCCGTGCGGGAGATACCCCGAAGTTGGGCTGCCGGGGTGTCTGGAGGCGTCGAATGACCTCTGAAACCCTGAGTTCCGGCGAGGATCCGGACTCCAGCGAGACCACAAGCCAAGGGTTAAACACCGACGCCATCGGAGACGGTATCGCTGGGTTGGAGCGATTGCTGCGGCCCAACGAGGGCTGGGTAGCCGCCATGCTGATGGTGCTCAACCTGGTCGTCGTGGTGATGTCGGTGGAACAGGCCGACTGGGTTGACACGCCGAACCTGATAATTCTGCTATTCCTGGCCATGGTCACCGGCCTGGCCCTCTACCGGATTCCCGTTTGGTCCATCGCCCTGCTACCCGTGGGCCTGGCAGTGGGTCTGGGCGTGATCTTCTGGCAGCTTTCCAGCTTCAGTATCGATGGGGCCAACGTCGGCGGTACCGGAGAGGTATTGGAACGGCTGAACCTCTGGCTGGATGCGGCGCGGACAGGCTCGATAAATATCGACGGCCTTCCGTTTTCCTTTGCGCTGATGGTCTCGACCTGGCTGACCGGCTTTCTGGGTTCGTGGCTCTTCCTGCGTTACGGCAATTTCTGGGGCGTTTTCGTATTGGGTGGAATCGGGCTGCTTTCTAACCTTACGTTCTTGCCGCCCAACACCGCCTTTCATCTGGGCGTTTATCTGTTCACCGCCCTGCTGCTCGTGGCCCGCGTCCAAGCCATACGGCGCAAGCATGAGTGGGAACGACGCTCGGTCAAGGTCGACGACCACCTGGCCGGTCTATCGCTCTCCGACAGTTTCGCTTTGACCGTCCTGGTCATCTTGGTGGCGTTCATGCTGCCGGTCGCGCCCAAATGGGACACGGCCAACCAGGCCTACGAGTCGATGCGCGATCCCCTGGAATCCATGGAAGACGACTTTAACCGGCTGTTCGCCGGACTACCGGCCCGCCGGCCAATGGGGTTTCGCATCTGGGACAACGTGATGGCGCTACAGGGGAGCATCTACCCCACCACGACGCAGGTGTTGTGGGTTGATTCCCCAACTGAGATGTACTGGAAGGCCAGGACCTACAGCACCTACAACGGCAAGGGGTGGCTTTCAGAGCATACGGTGATGGAACCATTGGGTTTTACTCCGGAATTCACCCAGGGCGCAGTGGACCGGCTGCGGAAGGAGGTCACCTACACCGTGACGCCGCTGTATGCCTCCAAGAAGCTTTTCTCCGGCGACCAGGTGTTGGACGTTGACCGTGACGTGATGATCGAGACCCAGGCCCCTCCGGTCTTCACCATCGACCTCGCCACGCTCAAACAGGACGGGGCTCTGCCGGAGTACCTCCGCGAAGTGGGGAATGGTCTGGTCCGAGCCTTGGAATCTGGCGGTGATTTTGTCGGCGACCAGGCGTTGGCCCAGTCTCTGCCGCCCCAGTTCCGTCTGGACCGAGTCGAGCGGGACGGAGGCAGACCCATCATAGTGCAGATCACGGAAGCCCTGCCGGCCATACCGGAGGTGCTATCGGTAACCAGCCCCAAGGGCAAATTCAAAACCGGCGACCCCTACCAGCTAACGTCGGCGGTCACGTTGGCCGGTCCCGAGCAACTGCGTATTGCGAGCACCGAATACCCGGCGTGGGTCTCGGCACGCTACCTTCAATTGCCCGCAAGCCTGCCGCAACGGGTGCGGGACTTGGCACTCCAGGTCACCAGCGGCGCGACGACGTCCTATGACAAAGCCAAAGCCGTGGAACAGCATCTGCGAAACAGTTATCCCTACAATCTCCGGGTGGACCCGCCGCCCTTCAATGCCGACGGCGTGGACCATTTTTTATTCACTTTGGGTGAGGGGTATAGCGAGTATTTCGGCTCGGCGATGACGGTCATGATGCGGAGTGTGGGTGTCCCAGCCAGACTGGCGGTCGGATATACCTCCGGAGACCGGGTGGAAGGGCAGAATGTTTTTGCGGTCACCGATAGCCACAGCCATGCCTGGCTGGAGATATACTTCCCCGGATATGGCTGGATCCCGTTCGAACCGACGCCGGGAAAGTCCCTTCCTGGCGCCAGGCAAGCAGAACCGGATCTATTCCGGACATCGCCCACTGGCGCGACAAATCTTGAATCCGATGACGATATCTGTTTCGACGAATTTTCGAACCTGGATGAGTGCAGCGACTCAGGGGAATCGCAGACGGAGATCGACCTAAGCGCCGATGCCGGCGGAGGCGTACCACTGATTGGACTGTGGCCGTGGCTGCTGGCGGCATTGGCCGGTCTGGCCGTGGTCGGTGGCACGGGATCCTGGCTCTGGCGAAGGTTACTCGCTGCGCCGGACAACCCCCAGGTAGCGTTCAGTAGGCTGGTCACACTGGCGTCATTTGCATCCGCCGGGCCGGATGATTCGCAGGCGCCGTATCAATTTGGAAACCAGCTGCAGCAGGTCTTGCCAACGCAGGGGAAACCGGTCTCGATCATCGTGGCCGCCTATGTCCGCAGCCGGTACGGCAACAAGTCTTCCACGGCCAGTGAGCGTAGACTGTTGGCGGTTGCTTGGCAAAGACTCAGATTGCCCATGCTCTGGGCTGTGATTAGAAGGAGAATTCGGTGATCGGAGACAGATACCACCTGGTGGAATTGCCCATGGGTTGGATGGTCTTGCTCAGAGGAGACGGCGGTCTAAAATGGGCATCGTTGAAGCCCACGCCCCAAGAGGCCATTGAAGACTTGGGTTCCAAGCTGGACGGCGCGGAGGACGACCCCGAGGCCTTCACAGACGTCGTGGATCGCTTGAACCGCTACACCGCCGGTGACACAGCGGCCCTGGACGAGATCGAATTGGATTTCGCAGGGATAACGCCCTTCTTCAGCGCCGCTTGGAACGCCTGCCGGAGCATCCCGGCCGGCGAGACCAGAAGCTACGCCTGGCTGGCCGCGGAAGCCGGCAGTCCGTTGGCCATGCGGGCGGCAGGGCAGTCCATGGCCCGTAACCGATTCTCCTTAATCATCCCCTGCCACCGCGTGATTGCCAGCGACGGCGGTTTGGGCGGCTACGGTGGTGGCGGATTGGGTGTAAAAGCCCGCCTGCTACAGATGGAATTGGATCAACGATAGAGATCGAATCAACGTCTTTGTTTTCAGGGTGTCTCAGGCGTTGCTATACTAACCTGCAATCGGCAAAAGCCGAGGCGGAGGTAACGGTTTGGTAGACGGCCGCGCGAATGATTCTTCACCCAAAGAACTATGGGCTGACATCGGAGACCTGAAGGTCCGCTATCTGGACTGGGGCGGCGACGGTCAGCCGCTGCTGGCGCTCCACGGCCTGGCCTCTACGGCCCACTGGTACGACATCGTGGCGCCACTACTACGAGACCGCTACCACATCTATGCGCCCGACCAACGCGGTCACGGCCAGACCACTAGCGCGCCCTCTGGCTACGACTGGAAGACGCTTTCCGACGACATGGCTGGTCTGTTGGACCATATCGGTTTGGACAAAGTCTCGGTGATGGGCCATTCCTGGGGTGGCAACGTGGCGACCAATTTCGCCGCCAATCACCCCAGCCGGGTCGAGCGTCTGATCATGATCGACGGTGGGTTCCTTGACGGGAGGTTATTCCCCGGGGCGAGTTGGGAAGCGTTTTCCCAACGAGTCCGGCCTCGAGACGTCACCGGAAACCGCGAAGAGTTCTTGGAGCGGATCCGCAATCAAATGGGCGTCATCTGGAATAGCGAGATCGAGCGCATAGTTCAAACAATGGTCTATGAAGATGAAGACGGGCAGATCCAGGACATCCTGCGTCCGGAAAAACACGCCCAGACCATCCGGGCCATGTGGGACGAGCCGGCTTCCATGACAATGCCGAGAATCGAGTGTCCCACACTTATCGTCCCGGCCGGGCCAACCCCCGAACGCGCCGGCTCTGAGTTCGCCGAGACACGCCGCCGGATGGTCGATGCCGCCGAGAAGGGCCTCAAAAACGGGCGGGTGCATTGGATACCCGAGACCATCCACGACATCGGCTATCACAAACCTCGAGAGTTGGCGCAGGTCATCGGCGATTTTCTATCCGAGGGGTAGATAACGAAGACTGTGCGCAGGACAAAGCGTCTACGCTACCTGTCATTCTGAGGCGCTAGCCGAGGAGTAACCAGGACTAAGCCAGGTGGTTTAGCTAACCTGGTAGGCCCATATCCGGTGCCAGACCTCAGGCTCGCCTTTGGGCAGCGGCTGGAACTCATCGGTCATCTCGGCGAGCTTCCACACACCAGACTCTTCCATACCCGTTTGCTGCTGCTTGAACCCTGCCGGTTCATAGGTGTCCACTCTGAGACTGAACACGATCAGTCCGCCCGGCTTGGTGATGCGGGCCAGTTCGTCGAGCGAGTTGGCTGGGGCGTGTCCCTGGGTGAATACTCCCACGCTGATCACGGCATCGAACTCGTCGGTGGCGTAATCCAGTGTCCCTCCCAAAGCCATCTGATGAAAGGCGTTGTAGACGTTCTTGCTCTTGGCCTCATCAAGCATACCTTGGGAGAGGTCCATGGCCGCCATGTCTTTGAAGCCAGCCTCAGCTAGACACTCACCGACCAGACCCGTCCCGGCCCCGGCATCCAAGATGTGGGCATTCTTTTCGACATGCTTGGCGAAGACAGCCACAGCGTTCTGAGGGGCGTTCCATGCGAATTCCTGGGACAGGTCGCTATCATAATCGGCAGCCCATTGGTCGTAGCGTTCCTCCAACTCTTTGTCGTTGGTTGACCCATAGACCCATTGGACTCTTTTATGGCTTTCTTGCATGGCGTGACGCTCCTAAGAGGGGGTTGCGGCAGAGGGGGGATGCCAACGGCCCTTCCAGAGTTTGGAAGGGCCGTTTTAGTTGCTACTTCTGACAGATGAACAGGCCCCAGCCTAGTTCCTTGTTGTCCACGGCCTTGGCTGTTTCCTGGTAGGCATTGCTCAACCAGGCATAGTGTTCCGCATGCTCACCTTCCGAGGTGGGTACGCGTTCGGCCAGCCGCAGATAACTATTCTTCAGGTGGGAAGACAGGTCGTGGGCTTCTAGGATCTTGAATCCCTGCGCCCTCAGGGCGTCTTGGTAGGATTCAAAGCTGAAGGGCGTGTCGTAGAGGAGCCGGTCGTAGACGAACTCCTTGGCGGCAGCGCTGATTTCGGGTTGGGGCTTCGTCAGGTCGTCAAAGACCATGATGCCGCCCTCTTCCAAAACCCGGTAGGCCTCGCTCAGCGCTGATTCCTTATCGGGGACATGATAGATGACCGCCTGGCTCCACAGATGAGAGAAGGAGCCGTCAGCGAAGGGTAGCTCGGTGGCCGAGGCCTTCTCAAACGCCAATCTCTCTTGGGCAGCTTCAGGCAGCTCAGCCAACTTGTCCTGAGCGTTCTGAACCCTTACTCCGCTGAGGTCCACGCCGGTGACGTGGCAACTCTGGTCCTCGCTGAGCCAGATGGCGGTGGTGCCGTTGCCGCAACCCAGGTCCAAGACCTTGGATGCGGTATCGAAGCGCCCCTTGGACACCATCATGTCGTTCAGATTGGCACAGGCTTTCAGGAAATCCTGGCCGGTGCTGTCGTCAAATACGCCCCAGTGAACACTGCCTTCTTCGTCCCAGACGGAACGGTAGATGGCGTCCTCTGAATCGTAATAACTCTCTGTTTCTTGTTCAGTGAACCTGCTGGACATTCTTGGCGCCCTCCAGGTACTCGACGAACTTGTTTTCTTCGTCAACCAGGATCATCTGAGGGTCGATGGGCTCATCAGTGGCCTCAAAGGACATGATGATTAGGCAGTTGCCTTTGGAGCTCAAGCGCGCCGCGGCGCCTTGGACCGAGCAAACTCCGGAGCCACGCTCGCCGGCGATGGCATAGGTCTCGAAGCGGTTGCCGTTGGTGACGTCGCAGACCAACACCTTTTCGAAGTTCCATAGATCGATTTTGTCCATCAGGTCTTCATCGATCAGGATGCTGCCGACGTAGTCCGGGTTGGCATCGGTTACCCATGCTCGGTGAATCTTGGCCCTTAAAACTGTTCTCATACTGATTGCTCCTCCAATTCGATATCTTTATAAGAAGATTGTTTCCTGTGTTCCGGGTTGCTCCGGGTGGTTTCTCCCTTATTTTCGACCGCAAGTTTCTATATCGATACTCGATATGATTAAACTGAGTCGCCATTACGTTGGCGGGGGTGGGGCCTAGGGGAGTGCTGGGATTATGCGGTTGGTGGTGGGAACTATGGACCGCAGGGGACGGCGTATTTTTCGCGAGAGCGAATTTCCGCAGGGGATATGGGCGATGGTTGGAGGTTACTAGCTAAAGTAGTCCTACCAAGAAATGATCCCAGAAACGGCTTCTTTGAGTTGCCGTAATAATACTTTGTCATTCTCTCGTCCGGCTTGGATGACGTTTCGGAAGCGGTACCGTAGCACCGGTTCCAGGCTTCTTCGCAGCCTGCCGTGAGCATTCCGACGATGATACCAGCGGGCTTTGGGTCGGTCAAGTTTTGTTTTGCCACCGGTTTACCGGTCTGCGTGCCTAATATAGACACCGCAGACCCATCAACGCCGTATCCTAGAAATTTTATGACGATTTCGTAGAAGCGATGGGCGGTTTACGGTTTTTTCCGATTAATCGTCTCTGCTGAGATGATCGCTAGGCGTGAATCGACCGGAAAACCAACCCAGATCTAGAAAGGAGGTTCGTCTCCGGCAGCTTCTGCACCCACTGCGACAGATGCTTCTGCAGCCGCAGGCACTGGCTCTTCTGGCACCGTGGTTTCAGAGATCGGAGCTTCGAGGATCACGGCCGGTTCGGTTTCGGGCACATTGGGTGTCATCGGGGCATCATCCACCGCTTCAGCAACGGCTGGTGCCATTGGCTCAGGCGTGGCTGGAGGCGCTGATTCCAGCGGCATGGTCACCGGAACTTCCTCGGGGGGTTCCATCCCCAGGCCAAGTTCTTGATGGACGGCCACAGTGTCCGGCCCGAGCAGCTCTTCCAAGCGTCCGTGGAGGCCTTCGCAGTAACCCGTGCTGACCACTGGCAGGTCCATCCTGACCACTTTTTCACCGGTACGGATGTCCAGGTTCACTCGGTCGCGGCCGGGGAATTCCAAAAGTACACCAATAACTTCCCTCAAAAGATGGGCGTCATAGCTGGCATCTTCAGACTCAGTGACGGCCAGACGGACCACCTTCTGGGGCTCGACTGGAAAATTATTGCCTGTGGTCATTTGCGCCTTCTTCTCGCTGACGTTGTTATCTGTCGGCTTACTGCCGTTTCCGTTCTTCGCGTATCCGTTTCCGTTCTTCGCGTTTCCGTTTCCATTTCCATTTCCGCCGTATCCGTTCCCATTGCCGTTTCCGTTGTATCCGTTTCCGTTGCCATTATTCTTGTTGCCATTCCAAGACTTGGCCGGAACTGGCGCTGGCAGCGGAGTCGGGTTTTCGGGGTCATAATCCATGGCTGAGTCACAGGCAAGGGACAGCTGGTCTCCCCTAGAACGGAGTTTACCCGAGACCATCACCAAACTGCCGTCCTGCCACACCTCTGCGGTCCGTTGCAGGGTATCGGGCCAGACCATGACTTCCAAGATTCCACCCAGTATCTCCAGGTTTACAATCAAGAACCGTTTGCCCTCGCGGGTGGTCCGTTCAATGGTTGAGGAGATATAACCCAAAACGTTGATGGGTTGGCCGGCGGCTTCCTCAGTCATCTGGTCCAGCGAGATGGTGACGCCCTCAATCTGCAATGCGGCCAGGGCTATGAGGGGATTGTGAGACAGGGTCATCCCCAGCAATTCTCTTTCCCAAGCAGCCTTTTCTTGGTCTGATACATCGGGAGCTGTGAGGGTTATTCCGCTCATACCCCCATCTTCGGACATATCTTCCGCGCCATCGAACATGCTGCTCTGACCGGAATCACGGGTCTTGGCTTCCCGTTGGGCCGTGGCGGCTATCTGGTCCAGGGCGTAGATGACCGCACCCCGGGGCGCCAGACTGTCGAATGCCCCAGCCTTGGCCAATGCTTCCAGCGTCCGGCGGTTCAGGCCGGCAGCGCCAGCCCGGCGGCTGAAATCGTCGATGGACTTATAAGGGCCGTTCTCTTTGCGTTCGGCAACCAGAGGCCGCACGGCGCCTTCTCCCACCGACTTGATGGCAGCCAGACCGATCCTGAGTCCCGGGCCGCTGCGCGCCGCTTGGTCCGGGCCGTCGTTACGTTGGTCACCGGTCTCATGGTCGATGGAGAAAAACTCTTCCGAACGGTTGATATTGGGCAGCAGTATCGGAATATTTAGGCGGAAACACTCATTCATAGAGCCGAGCGTCTTCTCCGGGTTATCAAGCCTGGAATTGAGCACCGCGGCCATGTATTCAACCGGGTAGTGGTTCTTAAAGTAGGCTGTCCAATAGGAAATCATCGCATAGCTGACGCTATGGGCTTTGTTGAACGCGTAGCCCGCAAAGGGTTCTATCAGGTCGAATATCTGACCGGCAACGTCCTCTGCGTAACCATTGCCTTGGGCGCCAGTGACGAAGTTCACCCGCTCTTCGGCCATCATCGAGGCGATCTTCTTGCCCATCGCCTTACGCACAATATCCGCCGAACCAAGGGAATATCCGGCGAACTGCTGCAGGATCAATAACACTTGGTCCTGATAGACGATCACTCCATAGGTCTCGTCAAGCAGTTCTTTAAAGCTGGGATGCGGGTATTGGATGGGCTTACGGCCATGTTTCGCATCGATGAACATATCGATGTTTTCCATGGGTCCAGGGCGGTACAGCGCGATCATTGCGGCGATATCGCCCAGATTTGAAGGCTTCAGGGCCTTGATGTAACGCTGCATCCCCGCACTTTCAAGCTGGAACAGATCGTTGGTGTTCCCTGAAGACAGCAGATCAAACGTAGTCTCATCATCAAGGGGCAGAGCCTGGAGGTCGATCTCCACTCCCTGGCTCTCGCGCACCAGCTTCACGGCCCGGTCGAGGATGGTCAGGTTGGTCAGCCCCAGGAAGTCCATCTTCAGCAGGCCAAGATGGGCGACCGGGTCCATGGAGAACTGGGTCATCAATACCGGGCTGCTTTCATCGCCTTTGGCCGGCCGTTGCAACGGCACAGTCTGGGTGAGGGGTTCATCTGCGATCAACACACCGGCAGCATGGGTGCTTACGTGGTGGACGATGCCTTCCAGGCCCTGTGCATCGTTGACCAGTTTGGTGACGTCCGGTTCTTGTTCGTAGGCAGTCTTTAGCTCCGGGCTGACGCGCAGAGCATCTTCCAGAGTCCTGGCTTTCAGCGGGACCATCTTGGCGATGCGGTCCACGTCTCCATAACCCATACCAAGGGCCCGGCCCACGTCACGGAGCGCCGCTTTGGCGCCCAAGGTCCCGAAGGTGATTATCTGGGCTACCCGGTCGTTACCATAGCGGTCGATCACATAGTGCAGGACTTCGTCACGCCGGTCGTCCTGGAAGTCGAGGTCGATGTCGGGCATCTCTTTGCGCTCCAAGTTGAGGAAACGCTCAAAGACCAGCCGGTATTCCAGTGGGTCGACGTCGGTTATGCCCAGGCAGTACAGGGCCACACTGGCGGCGGCGCTACCGCGGACTCCATACAAGATACTGCTCTTTCGGACGAAGTCGATGATGTCCCAGACCACCAGGAAGTAGTTGGCGAACCTGGTGTGGCGGATCACATCCAGCTCGTAGCTGAGCCGGTCTACGGCCTCCGCGGTCGGGTGGGGGTAACGGCGCCGGAAGCCTTCTTCGCACAATTGCGCCAGATATTCATCGGCGTCCATCTCGTTGGGTGTCGGATATTTGGGCAGATGGGTCTGACCGAAATCCAGGTCAACGTTGCACATGTCGGAGACCAACTGGGTGTTCTCCAACGCGGGCATAAAGTCTGGGAAAAGCTGGGCCATCTCCGCGGGACTCTTTATGTAATAGGAGTCGTCCTCCATACGGAGACGCTTCTCATCATTGATGGTGGTACTGGTCTGGATGCAGATATAGATATCTTGCAGAGGAGATTCCACCTGGTTCACGTAGTGAGCGTCGTTGGTGACGATCAGGGGAATATCCAACTTCCGGCCCATGGTGATCAGGCCTTCGTTAATCTTGGGAAGATTGGGGACGTGCTCGTGGCGTTGTATCTCTAAGAAATAGCCGTCGCCAAACCGCTCTTTGTACCAGGACGCAGCTTTGGCTGCTGCTTCGTCGTTACCATCGGCGAGCAGGCGCGGCACTTCGGCTGAGGGGCAGGCGGATAAGACCGCCAGACCCTGACCGAATTCTTCAAGGATAGCTTTGTCGATGCGGGGGCGGTAATGAAAGCCGTCCACGTGGGCCTTGGTGACCAGCTGCATCAGGTTTCGGTACCCGACGTTATCCCGGGCCAGCAGGACCAGATGGTTGGGGCTGCGCTCTGATGGGTCTTTGTCGAAGCGGCTGTTGTGAGCTACGTAAACTTCGCAGCCGATGATGGGTTTGATCCCTACTTCTTTGCAGGCTGAGTAGAAATCGACCACGCCATAAAAAGTGCCATGATCAGTGATGGCCAGGGATTCCATCCCCAGCTCTTTGGTACGCGCCACCAGGTTGGGTATACGGCTGATGCCGTCCAACATGCTGTACTCGGTATGAACGTGAAGGTGCGTGAACACTTAACCCGTCTGCCTCCCCACCAAATGCGGCCGTGCGGTCCGCATAATGCCAAGACTTGATAGCCAAAATCAAGGCCTCTCACCCCCTGGCATTGGCTATTATAGACCCTCTTTTGCTGGCTGCGTTCGGCGAATACGCCAATTATTCTCGGATTGTCCGACGCCTAGATATTCGCCGGGCTGGGCACTGGCCTTGAAACAACAAAAATCGGCCGGTCATCCTGCACCGAAATTCGGTGAACTCTGACCGGCCGACCAAGTGTTTCCTGATTATGTAGCGTGCCTGAAGACGGCTACACGATGTGGTTGCCCAGAGGGTCTATGCCTCGGCTTCGATCTCGGCGTCAGCCGGCCCGGACTCTTCGCTCGTGTTCTGGTCAGCCACGTCTTCGTCGTCGGAAGTCGATTCGGCGGTAGCCGAGGACCCGGCGGCCTTGCTGGTGATACGGCTGTCACCCCAGGTGGCGGACTCGACGTAATTCTTAAACTCGCGGATCTCCCCACAAACTTGGCATGCGCCATTACTTACAGGTCCGTCGGCGGGTTGAATCACCCAATGGTGACGGCAAACCTCAACAGCTTCAACTGTTTCGTTCTCAATTTCGGGTTCTGGTGCGATTGTCGCGCGTTGTGCCATGGTTCAATTAGCCTCAGGTTGATAAAGATATATTAGCAGAAAATGCTTGATTTCGTCAATGATTTTTGTGTGAATGCCGTAATAGAACCGTATGATAGTTATATTACACGCTACGTTTGCTGTATTTCATCAGATTTCGTTATGTATCCGGGGTAACAGTTACCCTTGATGTCGACTTAGGCTCTTGTAATGGTTCTTACGTTGTAGATGGCGGCCTGGACTTACAAATCAGGCCGAAGGGCCGCCCGTCCGGGAGAGTCATACCTGCTGTTATCGCTGTTATCTAGGATGCAAGCGACCGAATTTGGTTCTGATGCGACTTTGATTTGACCTCTTGCTGTCTTATTTCGGGGATCTTGAATAATCATCTGAGTAAATTTTCCGGCAGACTTTAAATAGGGTCAAGCCGACCCTGTCATTTTGCCGAATACGCGTCGTAAAACGCCAGAAGTGGCGGGAATTCGACAGACAGCAAGCGGCCCAACAAAATACTAGTGGGAACAGTTTGGACAATGGCCGCACGAGGCTGAAGCGTTTCGCGCGGCTGTGTAACCGGCGTTTGCGGCTGGAATTAAGCCTGCCTGATGATCTCTTCTCAGATTATCCCTTCTTTAAGATAATCTCTTCCGTGGCCATCCGGGTTACACCCCAACCGGCCAGCCAGGCAGAATGGCGGCCGTCTCCCCCGGCAACGATGATCACGAGGTCTTCTGATGACCGCACGATGGGAACCAGGGTGTCCGGGTTTGTCTCATCCACCCAGCTGGGCCAATTTCGGTTGCCGTAATGGGCGCGGCCGATCAGGGAGCTGAGCGGCATGCGAGCGTTCTGGTAGATGAACTCTTGGACGTCAGATTTGGATAGTCCTGATGCGGCTATCTCTTCGGCATGCTCCGGACACAGCACCACCACGATCTGGGCGCCGGTGCCGATCTGGTAGTAGTTGGAGATACCCACTGCCTTCATGTTGCCGACGATGGTCTGAAGGACTTCAAGTCCGGTGGAGACGGTGGTCTCCATGATGGTGTAAACGCCTCTGATTGCGGCCAAAGTCACCGTGCTTGACCCCTTGGGATAGCCGATCTGCACGTTCCTAGGCTCCCACGGGCTGCGGGCTTCGTTCTCAGAGAAGCAGAAGCTGTAGCGGCCAGGTGTGGCCAGGGTCGCCTTGTCCATCTCGCCTGGTATCAGTCCGCCGACGTTTCGGATCACCAAACGCA
>CAVOAA010000077.1:0-13256 GCA_963693555.1 Dehalococcoidia bacterium
GTGGACCGTGGGAGGGGCTTCCTTGGGTATCTGGAACCTGGCGTACCGGACGACGGGTTCTGAGTCGGTCAACTCTGTGTCGGCGATGAATGACTGGACCAGTGGTTGAGCTAGAGCAGAGTGGGTATCAAGCCTTCCCTGTCCGCTATCGCGGGGCGATTCTTTTTGCCACGACTGCTCAGTGCAAGTTAGTTCCAACTGGCCGGTCTTGATCTTGAATCCCTTTTTCGACCGTATCGTCACCTGGACATCTATTGTGCCGCCGGGTCGAAATGACCCGCCGGTTATTTCGATTTCGATCTCCGCCGTGGAGCGGCGAAACCAAGAAAGAATGCGTTCTAGAACCTGTGCACCTCCCCCTATGCCGGTTAAGACAATAGTTAGGGGCTTTTGTTGACCTGTATCTCTTGTTCAACTACCAAGTCGAACGAAAGCCCGCAGACGGCCGTTCCCTTTACCTTTCATACACCGCCGGTCATACACCGCCGGCAACGCCGGTTTGGACGACGCCAGTGTGGCCAACACTGACGCTTGGTAGTGCGCCACTTGGCATGTTAAAGCTGAACGGCCATTGAAGCAACTGGTTAGGCACGATATTTGTTGGGCCCAGCGGCGCAACCCCGAAAATCGTTGATTCGGCCTGCGGTCCAAGGGCCTACTCCGCGCACTCCAACCCCATGATTATTTACTTAGTCGAAAACGTGGTCCCGGAAGAATGCGTAGACAACGTGGCCAACAGCGATGGCCAAGGCTGCGCAGGCGATATAGAACGTCCGCATCTGTAGGCGCCGTGATTTCCCTTCTGACTCTTCTTCAGGGGGGAGGTCTGCCATCTACATCGCCTCCAATGCGCGAATGACGTCTTCGGCGATGAGCACTGCCCTGTGTCTGTGTTCTAGCCCGCGTTCCAGCCCGCGTCCCAGCCCGCGTTCCAGGTCGATATCAGGCATGGACTGCTCTAGCCCTGCAGCTCTCGAACGACCTTGGACGTCCGGGAAAGTGTTTCTTCTACGTCATCGCTTGAGATGTGGCGGTGTGTCACCATTCGGAAGGACCGCTCGCCTGGATAGGATATAAGGACTTCGGCGTCCTTCATGGCCTTGATGAAATCAGGGGTGGATCCCACTTTTTCATCAACCTCAACGACGACGATGTTGGTCTGGATGCTGTCTGCGTCGATCTTGAGGCCATCGATGTTGGCCAGCCCAGCGGCCAAGCGGCGGGCGTTCTGGTGGTCTTCGGCTAGACGGTCAACCATGGTGTCCAGGGCCACCAGCCCGGCGGCGGCCAGGATACCGGCCTGCCGCATACCGCCTCCAACCATCTTGCGCCATCTGCTGGCTTCCTGGATGAATTCTTTGGAGCCGACCAGCACTGAACCCACCGGGCAGCTCAGCGCCTTGGAGAGGCAGAAGCTGGCGTCGTCGACGTCGCGAGTCAACTCCGCGACCGGGACTTCCAGCGCCACGGCAGCATTGAAGATACGCGCACCGTCCAAGTGCACCGCCACGCCGGCCCCGTGGGCCACATCGCAGATGGCTTTGGTATCAGCGGGTGTCATCACCATGCCGCTGCACCTGTTTTGAGTGTTCTCCAGGCAGACTATCTTCGTGGCGGCAACGTGGGGGTTGCCGGTCGGCCTGATGTTGCGGGCCACGTCCGCGGCGTCGATGCCGCCGCTGGCGTTCTGGGGGATCAGCCGGGTCTGTACTCCGGCCAAGGCAGCCTGTCCACCGCCCTCATTCCAAAACATATGGGCCTGGTCGCCCATGACGATCTCGTCGCCGTGGTTACAGTAGGTCAGCGTGGCCAGGAGGTTGCTCATGGTGCCGCTGGTTGTTAGAAGCCCGGCTTCATGGCCCAGCATCGCGGCGGCGCGCTCTTGGAGTTCGTTGATTGACGGGTCCTCGCCGTAAACGTCATCGCCGACCTCGGCATCGGCCATGGCCCGGCGCATCTCATCGGTAGGTTTGGTGACTGTATCGCTACGCAGATCGATCAATGCCATCTGAAGTGTCCCTCCAAAAGTCGCTAAAAATCTCTATCGAAACGGCTGGTGAAAACTTTCCGGTATTCTAGCAGGATTGTGTCTGGACTTCGAATGGGCAGAGCACAGATCTGTCGTTCCGAGACGGAAGCCAAGCGATCTAGCTGGCGCTGGGATTCTTGTACCGCAGCGATCGATGCCTAGAACTCCTCAAGGTAGAAATTCTTGCCAAAGGGCAGGGGTTTACCTAAGATTGGTATACTTTTATCAGGAACAATCTCAGGAGCAGATACTTTGCGTCAAAGCGCCGTTTCATTCGAAGCAGATGGACTCACTTTCGAGGGTGTCGTGGCCCAGCCGGACGAAGGCACCGGGCCTTGGCCTGGCGTCGTAATCTGTCACCCCCATCCGCTCCACGGCGGCAACATGGACAACAATGTGGTCTTGGCCCTGGCTTTGGGCCTGGCCCAGGAAGGTTTCGTGACCCTGCGGTTCAATTTCCGAGGCGTCGGCGGCAGTCAGGGCGAGCACACCAAGGGAGAAAGAGAGTCCGAGGAAGTTCTGGCTGCGTTGGAGCTGATCAAGGCCTGGCCCGACACATCCGATAATACCGGCCTAACCGGGTACTCTTTTGGCACATCAGTGATACTCGGTCACGGTGAATTGCACGACGAAGCCAATGCCATCGCCTTGGTGTCCCCACCGATGCCCGCGGTAGAAGGGTCGCCCCTGAAAGAATCCAAAGTTCCGACTCTCATCGTTACAGGAGATAGAGACCGGTTGGTGGACTCGACCCAATTGGACGCGGAGTTGGCCAGCTTCAGCACCGCACCCGAGTTCAAATTGTTCGACGGCGTGGACCATTTCTGGTACGGACAGGAAGCTCGTTTGGTGCCTGAGGTAAGCCGGTTCTTTACCGAGAAGTTGAAGTAATCCGGCCTATAAACAGCCCCAAGGCGGACCCGGAGACCCGAACGTGAGCGCCGACACCCCCCGCATGCCCATATTCAAAGACTTTATCCTCATCCAACTGGCGCTGATAGTCCTCGCTATAGACCAGTTCAGCAAATTTCTGGTGCGGGACCAACTCCTTTACCGGCAGTCGTTCCCTGCCGACGGCTTCTTCCGCTTTACCCATACCCACAACACCGGTAGCGCTTTCGGCATCTTCCAGGACCAGAATACCCCGCTAATAGTGGTCTCTTTCCTGGGGGTGGCGATCCTGATCATGATCTACCGTAGCCAGCGTGTGCCCAGCGCCCTCCTGCGGCTGAGCTTGGGTCTGCAGATGGGCGGCGCGGTGGGCAATCTTTTGGACCGAATACGCTTGGGTCACGTCACTGACTTTGTGGACGTGGGAACCTGGCCCGTATTCAACGTGGCCGACGCCTCCATCATCACGGGCCTCGTTATCCTGGCCTACATCTTCCTGATCGCAGAGCAAGACGACAAAACCACGGCAGGTCAGATGGGCGGCTACGGCTGGTGCCCGGTCTGCGATGGCGAGATGCGCGCGGTCATGAACGGCTGGCGCTGCTCCAGTTGCGGCGTGCGTGAGCGCATCGTCGGCGAGCGCCTATCGGGAGAATCCCTGATCGAAGAACTGAGCGGAGACCAGAGGCTTTGACGCTGGAGACGGCCACTCACGAGTTCCAGGTTTCGGTGGACGAGTCCCGCTTGGACCAGTTCCTGGCCGCCCAGGACACAGGTTTGACCCGCAGCCAGTTGGCGCGTCTGGTGGTCGAGGGACAGGCATTGGTCAACGGCGGGCCGGCCAAACCGTCGAACAAAGTGAGAGCCGGCGACGTGGTTATTTTGACGGTGCCGCCGGCAAAACCGTCCAGCGTGGTGGCACAAGACATACCCCTAACCGTGGTCTACCAGGACGAAACCCTGGTGGTCATCGACAAACCGGCTGGGTTGGCGGTTCATCCCGGCCCCGGCCATCCCGACCAAACCCTGGTCAACGCCCTGCTGGCCATGTGTCCCGACATTCAGGGTATCGGCGGGGAGATTCGGCCCGGAATAGTCCACCGGTTGGACAAGGACACCTCGGGCTTGATGATGGTGGCCAAGACGCACCAGGCCCACACCCATCTGTCAGCGCAGATAAAGGCCCGCCAGGTCACCAAGGGCTACCTGGGGTTGGTGGAAGGGACGCCGTCGCCGCTACAGGGCAAGGTCGACGCGCCGGTGGGCCGCCATCCCCGACGCCGCACGCGCATGGCAGTGGTGGTCGGCGGCAAAGAAGCCCGGACCAACTACAAGACCAAGGAACAGTTCGCGGCACATACCCTGCTGGAGCTTTACCTAGAAACTGGCCGCACCCACCAGATCAGGGTACACATGGCCCACCTCGGCCACCCTCTGGTCGGCGACACGACCTACGGCAACGCCAGCCCCATGGTCGACCGGCATTTTCTCCACGCCTACCACCTTGCCTTCGAGCACCCGGTCACCGGAGAACCGTTGGAGTTTCAGACAGGGCTGCCCTCAGACCTGGCCCCAGCGGTGGACAGCCTACGCCAGGCTTAAGTCTCTTTGATCCCCGTCCGGGTCTTCTTATGACGATCTGCTTAACTGTGCCGATTAGGGCCAGCTGATAATGGGCGCGAACCAACCCCCGACATCGGACTGGTAGATAGGCGTCTGGGTAAACGCAGTGTGAATTTCATGGCGTATGCCGCTTAGAGGATCACTGGACGGCGTGGTCACTTTGTAACCCCGATCAGCAGCCGGTTCACCTGCCCCTCTGGCCTCTTCCCTCTCGACTACCGTGGCGAGCCATTCAGTGTCTACGTACCCCTCGTCGCTAACTCGCTTGGCTTCGACGGCTTCCTGTGTGGGCACTAGAACGTGCTCCGTCGCCGCCAACACCGGACTCACATACCGGCCCTGAGTGACCCCAGGAAATTCGTACAGTTTGGTTCCTGTCAAAACGCTGGCTGCCTCCCAGGTTTCGTCGTCCACGCTATAGATAATCTCAACACCATTGACGCCCCAGACCGCGTTTCTATCATCAACGTCGTTGTCTGTGAATTTCCGCAATTCGCTGCCATCCCGGTCCATGATCCAGATTTCGAAGTCGGGACCGCCTCGTTCGGGCCTCACATCATCACTTCCGTGGAAGAGAATACGGCGGCCGTCGGGAGAAAATTTGGGCGAGCTAGGGAAATCCACACGCCCATTGGTCAGGTTCTGCTTTTCGCTGCCGTCGGAGTTCATGACCCAAACATCCGACGAAAACGTCCCTTCTTTGGAGATATAAATTATCTTAGAGTTGTCCGGTGACCAGCTAGGAGAGCTTGCTCCAGACGGGCTCTCTGACGTCGAAGTTAGCTGGGTCAATCCTGAACCATCCGGCTTCACCAGATAGATCTGGGAGCCGTTCAACCTTCCCGCAGGATAGCCTTGGAATGCGATTGTCCGCTCATCCGAAGACCATTGAGGGTTGTCGGCGCCGTCGAAGTCATCTACAGAAATTACCTCAGTGGATGGCGTGCCTGGCGCCGCATCCAAGGGGTAGGTAACCAGAGCCTGAGTAAAAAGAGCGCATTCATCGCCGTCAAAGCGGGCGCACTTATCTTCACCGTAGACCAGATTACTGCCTCCGTGGACCAGGTGGAGACCGCCAAGACCGCCCCATACCCTAGGCGGAACGCGCTCGGTCACGACGATCAACGTCCACCGGTCGGCCTTTAATTCCGACATTAGTATTCGGTCGAGGAACAAATCTCCGGCCGCGGTATTGAGCATGTAAACGTGGGGTACATAGTCGGGCTGCGGGCTGCTGACTAGGGAAGACAGGGACCTAATGGGTTCCAGTCCACCGCCGAAGGCACGGAGATTTACATCGTCTACTTCCGTGGTGATTTGATAGTCGATGCGCCAGAGGAGGGCATTGTCCACAACCCGTCCAACGGTATTTACCAGTCGATCAACGCCTAGATCCAAGGCCTGACCTGCGATTTCCTTCAATGAATCGATCGATCCCTTGGCTATGGAGGCATCCGTATTGGCGGTAAATATGAGACCCGATTCATAAGTGGTCCGGAGATCGATGTGTTGAGTCGTATCTTCCGTTCCCACATCAGCGAGCGCCCATATGTTGCTGCCGCCAACCGTTCGGGCTTTTAACAAATACCCACGATTTTCCAAGACCGTGAAGGAAAACTCGCCTCCCTGACCAATATCCTCTTGTGAGGCCAATTCCGTGCCATCCAACGAGTGTACAGATACAGTTCGGACGCCGGAGTCAGGCTCAAGGCCGTTACGGGTGTAGAGAGCACGGAGTTCCTCCAAGTCGACACGCCCGGTTAATCTTGGTCCCTCGACCGGTGGGGCGGCGGGTCTGCCTGGATCAATGGAGTCGGGAACAGGCGTACCGGTACTGACTGATGCCAACGAAGGTGCCAACGTTGGCCGGGCAGCTTCCTCGGTTGGCCTTGCCGGAGGACGGGTTGGCGGGGTTTCAGTCAAAAGTTCAGGGGTAGGCACAACTTCATCGGTCTGCAGACCTTCAGTAGCCGCAGGTTGAGTTGCGATCGGAGAGGGTGACCCCTCTTCGGCAACGGTGCATGCCGCCAACAACACCGCTATCAGAGTGACCACGCTTAAAAAAAAAGAAAGGTTTCACCGTGAACTCCTTGGAATGGGCAGAACTGGGGTATTCCCGGATAATTGGACTTCTGCGCTCGAACCGGTGCTTATTGCCTACACTCAATCATGCTTGCTGGCGTTTCTACAAACAAGGGCAGGGGCCGTCTTTTCGTCCGCCGGCTCATATTGTTAAGTTCCTCTGATTTCAGAAGCGGACCCCTTAACCTCAAGTCTGTTTTCCTGTTCTCCAGCGTGCCTGACGACCCAATATTGGGCGTGGTTCGTGCTATAATAACGCCTGCCCATCATTATTCCCTTGGAGAGAAAAATTGCCCGGAGAAGTCCGAGTTCGGTTCGCCCCAAGCCCTACCGGGTTGCCCCATATCGGCAACATCCGGACGGCTCTCTTCAACTGGCTTTTTGCCCGCCATAACGGGGGCAAGTTCATCGTCAGAGTTGAAGACACGGACCAAGCACGCCTGGTTCCGGGCTCGATCGAAGCCATGCTGGACGGCCTGCGCTGGCTGAATATCGATTGGGATGAGGGCCCGGAAGTTGGCGGCCCCTACAGCCCCTACTTCCAGTCGGAAAGGCTGGATATCTACCGCGAACTGGCCGACAGACTGGTCTCACAGGGCAATGCCTACCGGTGCTATTGCAGCCAGAAGCCACCGGCGAACGACGACGAGAGACAGCGGGACCGGCGGGTCTCCGCCAGCGCCGACTGCCTATGCCGCGACCTGACTCCGGAAGAGATAAATAAGCTGAGCGGCGGCCAAGAGTCCAACGTTGTCCGATTCGCCATGCCCAAAGACGGGATCACCAGGGTCAACGACCTGATCCGGGGCGAGGTCGAGTGGCGCAATGAGACGCTGAACGACTTCATCATCTTGAAGTCGGACGGCTTCCCCACCTACCACCTTGCCGTGGTGGCCGACGACCATCTGATGGAGATAAGCCACGTTATGCGGGCTGAGGAATGGCTGCCCAGCACCCCGCGCCACCTGCAATTGTTCGAGGCGTTGGGGTTCGATCCTCCCCAGTTCGCCCACCTGCCGATGATCATGGGTCCGGACCGGGCCAAGCTGTCCAAACGCCACGGCGCAACGGCCATCGGCGAGTATAAAGACGCCGGCTGTCTGCCCGATGCACTACTCAATTTCATGGTGCTGCTGGGTTGGTCTTTGGATGATAAGACCGACGTTGTATCGGTCCAAACAGTGATCGAAAACTTCACTCTGGACCGGATCACCAAGTCCTCGGCCATCTTTGACCAGGACAAACTCCAGTGGATGAACGGCATGTACATCCGCGAGATGTCTCCCGAGAAGCTCGCCGGCGAGATGATGCCATTCTTGGAGCGCGACCTGCCCAAGGGGCTGCTCCCAGTGGACGAGGAATACCTGCGCCAGATAGCTCCTCTACTTCAGGAGCGGATGAAGAGCCTGGAGGAGTCGGCAATCAGCACCGAGTATTTCTTCCAAGCCGATGAGCAGTTCGACACCGATACCTTGGTGCAGAAGGGAATGGACCGGGACTCGACTCTCTCGGCCCTGAAGGCTGCGCTTGACGACCTTGATGCCACCAACGATTTTGCCCCAGAAAAGCTGGAAGAGATGCTGACGGCCACAGGAGAGAAACTCGAATTATCTCGCCGCCAGTTCTTTGGCGTTTTGCGTGTGGCCGCCACCGGCCGGGCCGTGTCGCCGCCCCTGTTCGAAATGATGGAAGTATTGGGCAAGGACCGCACCGTGAGCCGGGTTAAGAACGCGATGGAAAGGTTCAGCGCTGCTGCTTAGGGGCGCGTATTTTTAGTAAAAAGGTTTAGCGTTGCTGTTTAAGGGCGCGTATTTTAGTGGAACAGTTCGGCTCTGCCGTTTAACGGCCACAAACACAGGATGAATCAAGAATGACACAGGCTGAAACTTCAGTTGACTTCGTTCGCGGCATAGTCGCCGACGACAATAGGTCGGGCAAATTTGGAGGACGGGTGATCACCCGATTTCCGCCAGAGCCCAACGGCTACCTTCACATCGGCCACGCCAAGTCCATCTGCCTGAACTTTGGGCTGGCGGAGGAGTTCGGCGGCGCCTGCCATCTGCGTTTCGACGATACCAACCCCTCCAAGGAAGACGTGGAGTTCGTTGACTCCATCCAAGAAGACGTCCGCTGGCTGGGCTTCGACTGGGGCAACAACCTTTTCTACGCCTCCGATTACTTTGGGCAGCTCTACGATTACGCCATCAAACTGATCGAGGCTGGCAAAGCCTACGTCTGCGACCTGACCGCCGAGGAAATCCGTGAGTACCGCGGGAACCTCGTCGAGCCCGGGCGAGAAAGCCCCTACCGCAACCGGTCCGTCGAGGAGAGCCTGGACCTGTTTCGGAGCATGCGGGCCGGCGAGTTTGAATCCGGCTCCCATACGCTGCGCGCCAAGATAAACATGGCCGCACCCAACTTGAACCTCCGCGATCCGGTGCTCTACCGGATCCTCAAGGAAGACCATCACCGCACCGGCAGCGAGTGGCCCATCTACCCGATGTACGATTTCGCCCACGGTCAGTCTGATTCCATCGAGCACATCACCCATTCCGTGTGTACCCTGGAATTCGAAGACCACCGCCCGCTCTACGACTGGTTCCTAGACGAGCTGGATATCTACCACTCCCAGCAGATTGAGTTCGCCCGGCTGAACATGACCCATACGGTGCTGAGCAAACGCCGGCTGATCCAACTGGTCAACGAGGGCTATGTGAACGGCTGGGACGACCCGCGCATGCCGACGATCTCGGGACTGCGTCGCCGGGGCTATACCCCGGAGGCAGTCAGGGACTTCTGCGACCGCATCGGCGTTGCCCGCCGGGACAACACAGTGGATATTGCCCTTTTGGAGCACACGTTACGGGACGACCTGAATAAGCGGTCGCCCAGGGTCATGGGCGTCTTGGACCCCCTGAAAGTGGTGATCACGAACTACCCCGAAGGTCAGTCCGAAGAAGTGGTCTCGGTGAACAACCCCGAGGATATGAGCATGGGGGAGCGCCGGATCCCATTCTCCCGCACTGTTTATATCGAAAAGGACGACTTCCGAGAAGTGCCGCCGCCCAAGTTCTACCGCCTATCGCCGGGCCGTGAAGTGCGCCTGAAAGACGCCTACTACATCACCTGCACTGACGTGATCAAGGACGACGCCACCAGGGAGATCATCGAGCTGCATTGCACCTACGACCCCGAGACCAGCGGCGGGACATCATCCGATGGCCGAAAGGTCAGGGGCACGTCTCATTGGGTGTCGGCTGACCATGCGGTGGATGCCGAAGTGCGCATCTACGACCATCTGTTTTCGACCGTTGACCCCGACGATGTTTCGGAGGGCGGCAATTTCATCGACAACCTAAACCCCGAGTCATTGGTGGTCATGAAATCAGCCAAGCTGGAACAGGGTCTGGATAAGGCCAAGCCAGGGGAGCGGTTCCAGTTCTTGCGGCAGGGGTATTTCGTCGTCGACCCGGATTCCACTCCGGAAGCGCCGGTGTTCAACCGGACGGTGGCGTTGCGCGACACGTGGTCTCGGATGGACGAGGCTAGAAAAAAACGCTAGCTACGCTCTGGGATTCCGGAAGGTATTCCGTTGTCTGGCGACACCGATCGATTTGTCTCTAAATGTCGATCCAACTTACTCGTTCATAATGAGCCATTCTTTCCGCTCATGGTGAGCCTGGCGAACCACCGCATAGGTCAAGGTTTTCCAGCATGAGCATGACTTAAGCGAATCCTTCGACGAGTCCGATTTCATCGAGATTCTCGACTGCGGTCGGAGCTTAGGACGAACGGTTTTACGGCCTTCTAGCTAACCTGGTACACCTGTAAACGGTGTCTAAGGCTGTCGGCAACGTAGAACCGCCCAGCATCATCCAAGACCACCGTTGATGGCCCCCAGAAGTAGCCTTCCACTCCTGCGGATATCTCCCGGTCACGGCGGCCGGGCGGGTCCAGTTCCGGGAAAAGGTCCGACTCGTAGCGTAATTGCCCTTCTTCCGGGTTGACTGCGAAGTAGTCAGCCGCCCATTTGGAGTCGACCGACTCGCCCCTAAGCGACGCTAAAAGGCTGCCGTCTGGGCCAAGTATCTTCACTCGTTCATTGCCCCAATCAGCGACGTACATGTTGCCATCGTTGTCTACCGCAAGTCCGGCCGGCCGGTGAATGGCGTCGCCCTGAGAAAGCCCGCCAAATTCTTGGATCAGCTTGCCGTCGGTGTCGTAGCGCTGGATACGGTCGTTGCCCCAGTCCGAGATATAGACTTCACCAGAATCAGTTAGCGCCATTCCCCAGGGCCCCTGGAACTGACCGGAACCCGAGCCTCGTTCTCCCCATGCGGAGATGAACTGGCCATCTTTGGTGAACTTCTGGACCCGGTGGTTGCCGCTGTCGGTCAGCCACAGGTTTTCATCGGCGTCGAATCTCATCGTGGACGGGTACTCTAGCTGGCCATCGAGGGAGCCTTTTATGCCCCATTTGCTCAAGAACTTCCCGTCTTTGTCGAAGATCGAGATGCGTTGGAGTGCCTCGTCGGCAACGTAGACCCGGTCTTCATTATCGATGGCGATGGAACTAGGCCACCAAAAATCGCCGTCATCCGTGCCGCCAGTGCTCCATTCGCCCAACCACTCCTCGTCCAGGGTGCACATGGTCACTCGTTTGGATGACAACCGGGCGGCGGTCTCCGGACCGGCGCGGTTCAGGACATATATAACGCCCTGTGAATTCACGGCCAGGTCCACCGGGTTGGTGAACCCCCGCCCAGTCGCGGCCAGAAATCCAATGGTATGGCTATATGTGAATGCTTTGGTTGTGGTCATTACAGGCTCGTTACAACCCTCGGTCGATTAATAAATGACGCCCTTCGCGACTGCCATTCTGAAGCCGCAGTTGGAGAATCTCTTTCCGCGGTGAAGCCTAGCTCCATCTAAGCAATGAGACCCCTCGTTCCCCTCGGGGTGACATCGGGATCAGCGTTCTGCCCTCAATAACCCCGGCCCCCGGCAGGTATCCGCCTCGCCGAAGGGGCGCGCTAGGCCATTTGGTATTCTCGGGTGGCTAGGATCAGTTGGAGTAGTTCCACTACCTGCTGCTCCGAGCAGGACACGGCGTCTTCGGGAGTGAAACTGACCTCTCCGAAATTGCCGGCGAACTCCACCAGACGCTGTTGGGTGCTTTCCGACACCTGCAGACCGCCGGCCAGTAGCAGACATTGTTCCACCAACTCGGCGGCTTGGTAGGTGCTCTGGCGTTCTTTCAGCCGTTGGATCATGGCCTGGATGCCGGGCTGCAACGTATCGCCGATGACCAGGGCGGAGGAATTGACCCGCTCCACCAACGTGCCGGTGTCGACCCATTCGGTGCCGGTGTGCCAGCCCTCGACAGTGGGAGGGTTCAAAATTTCTTGGCCCATGAAATTGGCGTCGCCGGCCAGGTTGGTGATGTCTGACCGGGGGGTCGTGTAGCTGCCAGCCAGCCGCGCGGTGCCGACCACCAACTCGGCCGGACTCTTGACCCTGGCGTACCAGACATCTTCTGCCTTGAAGTAATCGGACAGGAAGAGCGCTCGCAGCATGGAGCGGATGTCGCCGCTGGACTTGCGGTATTCCTCGGCGAGGAAGGCGGTGGCTTCCTCGTTGGGGGTGTCGGAGACGAAGTAGTTATAGAGCTTCCCGGCGATGAACCAACTGGTGGCGGGCCGCATGGCGACGATGTCGATGATGTCTTCACCGTTGAAGTTGCCGGTCCGGCCCAGGAAGTGCTTCTCGGTGTCGTCATGGTCTTCGGGCCGGTATTCGAACTGCCAGTCGATGCGTCCTGAAGGCCAGATGGAGTCCCGGGACGCCCTGACGCTCATATATTCGTCGTTGGCGATGGTCCAGCCGGTGAATGCCCGGGCGCAGTTCTTGACGTCGTCTTCGGTGTAGTTGCCGATGCCCATGGAGAAGAGTTCCAGCAACTCACGCCCGTAGTTTTCGTTGGGGGCGTCTTTATGGTTGTCTTTGTTGTCCAGCCAGAAGATCATGGCCGGGTCGCGGGACAGTTCCATCAATAGGTTGTGGAACGAACCCAGGCCGTGACGCCGGAACATGTCGGTCTGGTTGACCACACCCTTGGCGTGGTTCAGCTTGCCGTAGGCGGTGGCGAATAGCCCATGCCAGAACAGGGTGATCTTCTCCTCCAAGGGGCGTTTGGAGTTGATCATCTTGTACATCCAATACGACTGGGCGCTCTCGAAGTACATGACGCTATTCATGTCCGGCTGATAGCGGCGGACTAGGTCGTCATCCCAGTCAGGGAAGTTTTCCGGATGCAACAGCTCTTCGACAGTGGCCTCGTACCCCTTGGCCTGGTACGCTTCCAACTCCTGAAGGGAGGCTCCGAAGCCGGCCCTCCGCAGCAGATGGGCCATGAGTCCCAGTTCCTTATCCGCCATTGTCAGGCCTCCAAGAAACGGCCGCGAACCGCTTGCTAAAGTTCATTTTAAGAGCGTCGCGACCGGGTGTTTAATGATGCGCAGTATCAAGTTGAGGTAGTATAGCATCTCTAAAATCATCGAAGAAAACTGCCAGGAAAAAGCCAGGAAAACGACCATCCCCAGCCTGGTTAGTATACATAATTATGGTGATT
>CAVOAA010000078.1:0-12848 GCA_963693555.1 Dehalococcoidia bacterium
TTGCGCGTTCTCACCGCCGCGGCGATACCGGCCTTCCATGTTTCCTGTTGGGTAAATCACCAAACAGGTGGTGCATAGCCCGTCGGCAATGGACTGGGCGGCAAGACCCATCATTTCCCCAATGGTGGGTACGTTTGACGGGGCGTATTTGACGTTGGGCAACTCCATCTGTTTGACAAGCCAATCGCCATTTACCAGCGTGAGACCCCATTCAGAGTCGTAAGGCGGGTCGAAATAAGGCCGCGGCGCCCAGTTGGACGCGGTGCCTCCACTGCTGCCAGCGATATGACTATCGCAACAGATGACCCCATCGATCTGGTCTGGGGTAACTCCCGCGTCCTCCATGGCCAGCTCACAGGCGAGCATCGAGTATGCGCCCAGTGTTTGGTCCATGGATGTCTCGTCCCAGCGCCGGTTAACTGGAGAATGACCGAATCCAGCCACCGCTACCTTGCCGCGGTGCTCCCAGACCCCCAAACCGTCCGTATCTCTTCGCCAACCATAAGGAGTTTGCGCAGCCATCATTCACCTATTCTTATTAAAGTCGTGTTTGGTACGGACCGGCAGTTTAACTAACAACCTGCCATTCGTGGATCAGTTGGACCGGACCAACCTCTTCAAATATCACCTGTACAGCAGCCCCAACGGGGACTTCGTAGGGCGGAACTCCCGGAAGGTTGGAGTAAAAATTAACGCTGGTGTCCTCGTCCAGGGTTATTAGCGCTAAGTTGTAGGGCTGATCAGGCATACGCCGGTTCAGCCGGCCATCCTCGATCACGATGTAGGTAGATATGTGACCTTTGCCTGCCACATCTTTCCATTCCAGCTTCTCCGCGGAACCGCAGGCCATACATGTCTGTCGCGGTGGGTATTGGAGCCTGTCGCAATCGGTACAATTTTGTAGCGATAGCCGCTTCTCGTTGACGGCGTCCCAAAAAGGCTTGCTCAACTCATCGGGAACCGGGATTATCTTGGGCATATTCCCTCCTGATCATTCGTTAGATGTTAGGCCACAGCCCTGGCCTAGTCCAATGGAGCACCGCCGAGAAACAAGCTGCATCGGAGGCAGTCTCGGCACAGACCCGCTGGTCTATGCCCGAAATACAGCCACTGCATCAGCCGCCTTGACCCCCTGTCCCGCGGGGAGAACCATCAGAGGGTTGATATCAAGCTCGTCCAGACTGCCCTCCAGTTGGGCTCCTAGATTGGAGACTTGGACAAGTGTTTCGATCAGGGCATCGATGTCGGCGGCCGGGCGTCCACGGAAACCCTCCAACAAGCGAGCGCCCTTCACCTCTCCAATCATCTCTAACGCGTCGCTCTCGTCGATGGGGCAGAGGCGCAGGGCCACATCGTTGTAGACCTCCACCATCACTCCGCCGGTGCCGAAGAGAATCGTGGCGCCCAACTGTGAGTCGTAGCTGAGACCCACGATTACCTCGATGCCGTCCAAAACCATCTCCTGCACCGAAACGCCATTTATTCCGTCGCCGACTGCGCCGGCATTGGCGGCGTTTGAGATAATCTGATCGTAAGCCGCTCGCACTGCACTTTCATCGCGGAGATCCAACTTGACCAAGCCAGCCTCGGTTTTGTGGGGCATGTTGCTCACGTCCCCTTTTAACACCACTGGGTAGCCAATCTCATTCGCAGCCGTAACTGCATCATCGGCATTCTGCACCAGAGTCTCCCGAGTTATCGGAATTCCCCATTCGGACAACAAGCCCTTGCTGAGGTGCTCTGAGAGTGAGACCAGGTCCGTGGCGGCCAATCGGTCAGCAACAATCTGTTGTTCCGGGCTGATGGCCGGAGTTGCCGGGAAACCCGCCTGGCCGCGATGGCCCAGCCAGGTGTGATAGTCCAACAGGCTGCGGATCCCGGTAGCCAACTTGTTGGGTGTGTAAAAAACGGGGATACGGGCCTTCTTCAACATGTCCAGACCTGCCGGCTCGTTTCGGCTACCGGTCCAAAGAAACGCCAGGGCTTTCTCTTTGTCACGGTCCCGATGGGCGATCACCTGCTCTGCTTGGGCGTCGCCACCGGAACTGGCCACCACCAGCGTGCCCATCGCCGGGTCGTTGGCCATGAACTGCATGATCTCCGGGAAGGAATCGCTATTGGCGAAGCCGGTAACGTCCGACGGATTGGAAGCCCATCCAAACCCTTTTAAAACGCCGTTGATGCCGTCCCGGGCGTCGTCGTTGAGTTCTGGAAGATCTAATCCCACCTGACCACACATGTCGGCCGTAAGGGAGCTGATCCCACCGGAGTGAGAGACCACCGCCAAGCCTTTAGCGGGCGGCGCTGGAGAATTGGCCAGCAGGTTGGACACTTCCAGCAACTCATCATAGTCGGAAACACGGATCACCCCGTACTGAGACAGCGCGGCGTCGTAGAGGGCGTCAAGCCCGGTGAGCGCGGCGGTATGGGATTGGGCAGCCTTGGCACCCAACTCGGACCGGCCGATCTTGATGAGAACGATGGGTTTACCCCGTTCTGCCGCCAGTTTTGCGACTTCAATGAACTTCCTGGCGTCTTTGAATCCTTCGACGAATCCGGCTATAACCTTGGTGTCATCGTCATCCAGCAGGTAACGCACGAAATCAGAGAAGTCCAAGTCGGCCTCGTTACCTGTGGAGATGATGTAGCTGAGGCCGATGCCGCTGTCCAGCGCCCGGTTTAAGAACGGCCCAAAGGCTGACGCCCCGCTTTGGCAGACCAGCCCCACCGGCCCGCCGAGGCCTTCGGCGCCGCGGGATGAGGAACTGACCCAGACGTCGTCTTTCACGTTGGCCAGGCCCAGGCAGTTGGGCCCGCTGATCCGTAGCCCTGATTCCCTGGCGAAGGCCCCGACCTGCATCTGTAGGTCCCGGCCTTCTGGTGTGCCGCGCTCGGAGAATCCGGCGGAGATGATGATGGCCGCCCGGACCCCTTTTTGGTGGCTCTCTTTCAAGACATCCAAGACCTGGCTGGAAGAGACAACCACGCCCACCACGTCGGGCGCCTCTGGAAGGTCACTGACGCTTGGATAGCACTTTACGCCCATCACTTCGTCATAGCGTGGGTTCACCGGATAGACGCTGATCCGGTCCCCGGCCTTCAGTGCGGCGGCCAGCATGCGGCCCCCGTATTGCATCCGGGGAGTGGCCCCAACCACCGCGATGGAGCGGGGTTTGAGCATCTTGTGAATCGAAGATAGCTGGTCGTCGGTCCAGGTAGTCACTTTCGGCTCCAGTGGGCATAGTTTTAGGTGCCCGAGTCCAACCCCGCAGGCCTAGCTGCACGTTCCCATACGCGTGCATGGCTGAGGTGGACTCGATTCAATCCTAATTGATTCAGGAATTCAAAAACGAGGCTACCACGCTTTCGCAAGAACTGCGACCAAATTGTCCTGTAGTGATTTGATCTGATTGCGCTCGGGTTAAGCCGCCCTCAACAAGGTTACTGGTTGCCTGTAGAATGCCAATCGTCCGAGCGAACGCTACCATTCTTAGATCCATATAGGATTGAGGGGCGGCCTCCGGAGACATTGGATAATAAATCAAGGGCGCCGGCGATATGGGATAATCCCCGAACGATGAGCGGCGGTTCAACTCTGGAAGGTCAGGCAGTAGAAGGCTGCATTACCGAGTATGGCAAAGTTGCACCTCTCGCCTATTACGAAGAAAATGCATTATCTGAGATAGTTGAACTGAAGGACAGGCCGAGCACCGTTTGCCCCTCAAGGGCCGCAAGAACTAACGAATCACGGAAATCCTAATAGCCCTACGATAATGCGAAACGCCAAGATTAACTGCACATGTTGATCACCGGGGGCATCAGCGATCCAAGAGTGAGGGATTGGGAACCGGCCAAATGGACCGCTCGCCCTACTGGCTCAGATTAAGGTTACATTTATGCGAGATGCAGGTATTGTATTGAGATTACAAGGGAGATAGCACAATACTTAATAAACGCAACACCAAGCCCTCGACATCACAAGTGGAATCGCCTCTTGATCGCAAGCCACGGTGGTGGCATCGCCGTCCTTGGCGTAAGAATCAAGACTCCCTTCCTCTACCCAAAGTTGAGCAATTTGCTGAAGTGGCTTCCGCTCTGCCGCCCCAAGTTGAGCAATTTGCTGAAGTGGCTTCCGCTCCGCCGCCCCAAGTTGAGCAATCCGCTCAAGTGGCTTCCGCTCCGCCACCCCAGGATGGGCAATCCCCTCCTGTAGCTCCCCGCCCAAATAATTCGGGCCGTAATAGACGAGGCCGTAATAACGCAAGGCCAAATAGGGCAGTGCTTAATGAGGCAGGCCCGTATTGGTTTGGCGCTCAGGAAGTTAGTCGCGATGTCGCCCTCGCCCTCAAGACAGTTGGCTATGAGGAACCCACTAGCATCCAATCTGATTGCATCGGCCCGCTTTTAGCTGGCAATGATGTGGTGGGCCAGGCCCATACTGGCACCGGGAAAACTGCCGCTTTCGGGATTCCCTTGGTGGAACAGTCAGACCCCTCCCAAGATTTCGTTCAGGGTCTGATACTGGTCCCGACCCGAGAGCTGGCGATGCAGGTCCGGGATGAACTTGTTCGCCTGGCCCAATTCCGTAGCCTGGGAGTGGTCGCCTGCTACGGAGGCCAGCCCATCTCCAAGCAGATTGCAGCGCTTAACCGTAAGACTCATATAGTTGTGGGTACTCCCGGCCGAGTGCTTGATCACCTTGGCAAAGGGACTCTACGGCTAGAAAATGTTCGCACCGTAGTATTGGACGAGGCCGACGAGATGTTAGACGTTGGCTTCCTACCGGATATTGAGCGGATTCTCAACCGTACGCCCAGAAACCGGCAGACCGCTCTCTTCTCTGCCACAATGCCCTCTCTTATCCGGCGAATCGTCGGCCGGCACATGCAGTCGCCGGTCTGGATACGGATAGGGAATGAGATTGAGACAGCCCCCGACGTACGACAAGTGTACTTCGAGGTACTGGAACAGGATCGGGTGCATGCGTTCGTTCGGCTGCTAAAAACACAGGTGAACGATGGGAAGGTCCTCATGTTCCGGAGAACCAAGGCCGGCGTAGACAATCTGGCCCAAGCGCTGCAGCGGCAAGGTATTGCCGCCGCTGGGATTCATGGTGGATTGGTGCAGTCCGAACGAAACGCCGCGATGCGGTCCTTTCACACCGGGGAGCTCAAGGTGCTCGTGGCTACAAATGTGGCTGCCCGGGGCCTGGATATTCCGCATATCTCCCACGTCGTCAACTACGACATGCCCCAAAACTTGGAAGAGTATGTACACCGAATCGGCAGAACGGCGCGCATGGGACGCCATGGTACAGCCATCACATTTGTCACCGAGTGGGATTTCCCAATGCTGGACCTCCTACAGGACAGCCTGGCGGACGAACTAAAGCAAGAGACATTGCCTCTCTAGCAAGTAGGCAAAAAAGGACAGACCTTTTTCTAGTTGTCGGTGTGCCCGTAAGTTTAATTTTGCGGCCCTTTCCAGGCCGAAGCATCTGATGGATTGTAATTACTGATAGTGCCCGAGATGCGCTGGCCGAACAGCGATTTAACCCTCGCCAGTGATTGGCGCGACTGCTACCGAGGCAGTGTCCAACTCGGGGACGTGGCGGAATCAGGCGTTATAAAACAAACTCAATAGGCAAGAGGATTCATCATGGCCATTCCCCGGAAAACCGCCGGCCCCCACCGACGTCGTGCATCATATCGGAATCGCAGTGGCCGACTTGGACTCGAGCATCGATTTCTATCGAAGTATCTTTGGGTTGGTGCCGGGCCCGATAGTCGTCCGCGAAGAGCTAGGGGTTCGGGGCTGCTTCGTGCCGATCGGTGACACCAATCTGGAGCTTCTTCAGGGGATCGGCCCAACCAGCGGAATATCGATTCACGTCGAAGAAAAAGGCGAGGGACTCCACCACATCTGTTTTGAAGTGGAAGGGATCGAAGAAAAATTGAAGACCCTTGATGAACTCGGTATCGACCTACGTGACAAAGTGCCAAGGAAAGGGTTGATGGGCGGAGACATCGGATTCCTGAGCCCTTCGGCGGCGCGAGGAGTCCTGATCGAACTGGCTCAACACGACCACTGACAAGACGCCATAAACACTGTCGCCTAAAATCTACATTGGAGTAAACGAAATGTCTGTTGGAATAATCGTCCCTCTACCGGCGTACACCTTGAACCCAGCTTTCATTGCCAAGAAGGCCGAGGAGCTGGGGTTTGAGTCACTCTGGTACCACGAACACCCTATCTTGCCTGTGAAGACCGCAAGTCCCTTTCCGGCAACCGGCGGTGAGGTACCTTGGACTTATGCCCATTTCTCTGAGCCATATATCTCGCTGGCAATGGCGGCGGCGGTTACTACCAAGATCAAGCTGGCCACCGGCATCACCTTGGTACCGGAACGCAACCCCCTGATACTCGCCAAAGAGATATCGGTCCTGGACCTGCACAGCGGCGGCCGGTTCGTCTTCGGAATCGGTGCCGGCTGGAACCGGGAAGAGACCGAGATGATGGGCGGCGACTTCGACCACCGCTGGACTCAGACACGGGAGGCAGTGGAGGCATTGAAAGAACTGTGGACCAAAGACGAGGCCGAATACCACGGCCGTTATTATGACTTTCCCCCGGTCTACAGCTATCCCAAGCCGGTCCAGAAGCCCTACCCGCCGATCCTGCTGGGAGGAAATGCCAAGAACGTCCTCCGTAGGGTCGCCACTTACGGCGACGGCTGGCTGCCGAACAGGGCGACTCCCAGTGAGATCGGGGAGAGCAGGAAGATACTGGATACATTGGCCTCCGAACGTGATCGTGACCCCGCGTCGTTGACCATATCTGTCTTCGGTCAGGCCACCGATACCACCAAGCAGCAAGTGGATGATTTCATGAACGCCGGGGCGCTCCGAGTGTCTGCCTGGGCCCCTCACTGCGAGACCGAAAAAGAGATGGGCGATGAGATGGAGCGGATGGCCGAGACGATGATTCGCTAGTCCGGGTATTACCGGCTCTACCGATAGCCGGGCTACCGGGTTTGATACCCGAACTGGCCGGTTCTCATTGGCCACACGGAAGACGATTCTAACGCCCCGGACTCTTTGAGTCCGGGGCGTCTGTGTAGCCAAGACCGCGTTATATAGGAATCAAGTTGTTGCACCGCCAGCCGATTCCGAAGAGAATGCACTATCTGAGATTGGTGAAGTGAATGACAGAACGAGTGCCGTCCGCCCCGAAAAGACCTCAGGAATTATCGAACCACGGTAATGTTAGGACCGACCCCTGGTTTTGGCTCCGCGACATAGACGACCCCGCAACACTGGAATATCTCAAGGCTGAGAATGCTCATACCGAAGCGATCATGGAGCCGGAGAGCGCTCTTCAAGAGGCCCTATTTGAGGAGATGCGAGGCCGGATCAAGGAAGACGATTCCACCGTTCCCCAGAAGGACGGTGACTATTACTATTACGCCCGCTTCGAAGAAGGTAATCAATACCCGATCTATTGCCGGAAACACCTGTCACTGGATGCTCCGGAAGAGATCCTCATCGACGTAAACGCGTTGGCGAAAGACCTCGATTATTGCCGCGTCGGCAGCTTGGAAAACAGCCCCGACCATAAATTGTTGGCTTATTCGATGGATTCCGATGGGTCGGAGAAATATACGATCTACGTCAAGAATCTGGAGACCGGGGAACTGTTGCCGGACGCGATCCCTGGTTCCTACTATTCCTTAGAGTGGGCGAACGACAGCCAAACGCTGTTCTACGACGTTCTGGACGAAAATCACCGCCCGGTCAAGATATTCAGACATCATCTCGGGGATGACCCGTCGGCAGATGAGTTGGTCTACCAGGAGATGGATGAACGTTTCTTCGTCGGGGTGATGAAATCGCCGAGTAAGCGCTTTATGTACGTCGCGGCCTCGGGCAATAACATGGCTGAGTGGCGGTTCATGGACGCCGACGACCCCCGTGGCAAATTAACGCTGATCGAGCCACGCCGTGAGGATTTTGAATACGATGTGTCCGACCACGGCGACCGGTTTTTGATCCGCAACAACAGGGACGGCGCCAAGGATTTCAAGGTCTCGGAAACACCGATAACGGCGCCGGCATCGGAGAACTGGCAGGACTTGATCCCTCACGTGCTCGGCCGCCCCATCGGGGGTGTCGCAGTCACTCAAGATCACCTCATTCTCTCAAGTCGTGAAAATGGCCTGCCTAAGATCCGAGTGGTCGAACACGCCACAGGGGACTCTTTTGAGATAGCTTTCGATGAAGAAGACTACTCTGCCGGAGTCATCGAAGGGCGTGAGTGGGTTACCTCGACATTGCGGTTCTCTTACGCCTCCATGACCACCCCTGCGACGATCTACGACTACAACATCGAAACCCATGACCGAGAGCTGAAGAAACAGACCGAGGTCCTGGGAGAGTTTTCCTCGGATAAGTATCTGACGGGCAGGGTATTCGCGCCTGCCGCTGATGGGACGCTGATTCCGATTTCGATCCTCTATTCCAAGGAGACGCCACTCGACGGGACCGCGCCTCTCTATCTCTACGGCTACGGGTCCTACGGCATAGTCGTCGATTCCAATTTTGGTTCGGCCCGGCTCAGCTTGGTGGACCGCGGGTTTATCTTCGCAGTGGCCCACGTCCGGGGCGGGATGGACCTGGGATGGGACTGGTATGAGGGTGGCAAACTGCTAAACAAACAGAACACGTTCACCGATTTCATCGCCTGCGCCGAGTATCTGATCGACCAGAACTACACGGAGAAAGGTAGGATCATCGCTTCGGGAGGCAGCGCCGGTGGGATGCTGATGGGGGCGGTGGTCAACCTGAGGCCAGACCTTTTCAAGGCTGTTGTCGCCGATGTTCCTTTCGTGGACGTTCTGAACACGATGCTAGACGACACACTTCCATTGACCACGATGGAGTACAACGAGTGGGGCAACCCCCAGGAGAAGAGCTTCTACGACTACATCAAATCCTATTCTCCCTACGACAATGTAACGCGCCAAGATTACCCCCATATGTTAATCACCGGGGGAATCAGCGACCCGAGAGTGACCTACTGGGAGCCGGCTAAGTGGGCCGCCCGCCTGCGCGACCTAAAGACCGACGACAACCTGCTGTTATTGAAGATTCACATGGACTCCGGGCACGGCGGCGCGTCGGGCCGGTTCGATCGACTGAAAGAAGTTGCCCTGGAGTATGCCTTCGCCCTGAAAGTCTTTGAGATGAATGAACCGATCTGACGAACTCTGAATCACCCAGATTATAGGAAGGTCGCCTGATGGCCAAAAACACCGTTGAAAATACAGTCGCTGCCTATCTCGATAACGACGACAGCCCCGATATCACCAACCCGATCCACTCGACAGAAGTCGCAAAATCATATGGATTTGACGGCCCGCTTGTCGGCGGCGTCACCGTCTGGGGATGGGCGACTGACACGATCCTGGAGGCCTTGGGTGAGGGTTGGCTTGAAGAAGGCTGGGCAGAATATTCGTTCCGGCAACCCGTCTATCCTGGTGACACGCTGAAGGTCAGAGCAGTGTTGAACGAGGACTCGCCAGCTGCGTCCTGGACCGTCGAAATGATCAACCAGCAAGACCAAGTATGTGTCTCTGGCGCAGTTGGGCTCGGGAAAGCAGAATGGCTCGATGAACTCGTTCTGCCGCGCTCGATGGGGCCGGTAAATGAGTCAGATAGCAAAGGTCCTCTGACCCTTGAGAACGCGGAGGCCGGAAAAGATTGGTCGGCGCTAGAACGCGATTTCTCAACAGAAGCGTCGATAGAGTTCATCGCTCTGAAACAGCATACCGACAATCCGATATTCAACGATGAGAACGCGGTCGCTCACCCCTCTTGGACTGCAGGCTGGGCCGAGCAACTCCTGCGTCACAACTTCGAGATCCCAAGTTCCATGCACACCAAGAGCAGAGTGCAGCACCACCGCAAGATACCGACCGGGACGATAGTCACTGGAGGCGCGCACCTGATCGATGCCTACGAGCGGAAAGCCCATCATTTCGCCAATTACGATGTCCTGCTGGTGGACAAAAACGGAGATAAATTAGCCCAGTTACGGCATTGGACCATCTTCAGGATCGCAACCCTGGAAGAGCGGGCAAAGGTCGCTGGCTAGTCAGTGATTCGGTCGAAATTCAAGCATTGGAGGAAGTAACAAAGTGAAGATTGGCATGTCATTGACGTCCAGCTTTCCCATCGAACAAGACAGCGCGAAAATCATGGCGAACTTGGTCGAGCAAGTCACCCTCATGGCCCAACTGGGGTTCGACTCCTTCTCATTGGGGGATCACCACCTGACCCCTAATCACTACCTGCAAGTCCTGCCGGCCATGGCCAGTCTTTCTCCAATCAGTGGCAACATGCGTCTTCTGCCGCTGTTCCTGCTGCCTTTTTACAACCCCATCTTGCTCTCTGAGCAGGTGGCCACACTAGACGTGATCACCGGCGGCCGGACCACCGTGATCAATGCCCTCGGCTATGATCCAGCGGCATTTGTCGCGTTTGGAACTACTCAGAAAGAAAGGGTTTCCAGGTTCGTTGAGACGTTCGAGATCATGAAGCTGTTGTGGGAGGGAGATGGTGTCACCTATGAAGGCCGCCATTACAACATAGACGCTCCGGTCTCCATGAACCCCAAACCGATATCTCGGCCGTTGCCCATGTGGCTCGCGGGAAGTGCGGAGTGGGCAATTAAAAGAGCTGCGAAGATGGCCGATGGCTGGGTGATTGCCCCCGGCTCCACCCCGACTACGGCAAAAGAGGGGATCGCGATATATAGAGAAGCCGTGGCCGGCTATGGGCGCGACATACTGGATATGAGTATCGTCCTTAGGCGTGACACACACTTGAGTCCTTCTTCAACGGCCGGCCACCGGGAAGCCCAGACTCTTTTTGAAAATGGCTACCGTGGTTTCGGCGCAGCGGAACTCGAACGATCGCTGATCGTCGGAGGCCCGGAGGACTGCATTGAGTACCTGGAGGAGATGGAATCAGCAGGCGTAACCGAGGTATTGTTCCGGTGCGCATTGGACGAACGTGAGCAGGCCCTACAAACGATCACGACAATCGGCAAAGACGTCATACCCCATTTCAGGCGTTAGCCAAGACGGGTTCCACTCCCGTTCGCGGCGCCTGACTACCCGCCCATGACCCTCCGGAAGAATGCCAGTGCGTTGCCGCCGGTTATCTTGATGATGTCGGCGTCGGAATAGCCGCGAGTGATCAGTCCCCTGATGATGTTCTTCCCCTCGGCAGGGGATTCCACTCCGCTGATAAAGCCCGAGCTCCGCACATCGATGCTGGAATCTGTCCCGATGGCCACGTGGTCGATGCCCAATAATTTGGCCATATAATCGTAGTGGTCCAGTAGGCGCTCGATGCTCAACTCAGAGCCCCAACTGCTGATCACCGATGGCTGCACTGTGACCCCGATGATTCCGCCCTTTTTCGCGCAGGCAACCAATTCCTCGTCTCTCCGCAGTCGTCCCGAAGCATACTCGCCACCACCCTGTTGCTGGCCTAGGGTGTACGACCCGTCGTGGCTGAAGGCTACCGGGGCCTGGGAGAACTCGATGGCGTCCATGGCCGTTTGGAAAGATGCGTGGGACAGGTCGACCACCATCCCTAATTCGTTCATCCTCTGGATGACCTCGATGCCGAACGTGCTTAGGCCGCCGTCGTTCCGCTCTAAGTGGCCGTCTCCGATATAATTTTTGCGCCGGTAGGTCAGCCCGGCCAGCCTGACGCCCGCGTTGTAAAGGACGTCCAAACGCTGCAATTGATTGCCGATCGCCAGGTGCTCAACCGTAGGCAAGAAACCCACTTGGCCATGCTGCTTTGCCGCTTCGATATCGGTGGCAGATCCGACTTTGACTACCCCGTCATGGCGGTTGACGTCGGACAACATCAGGCTGATCTCGTCCAAAAGGTCTTCAAACCGGATGAAAGACATCTCGTTGGTATTCACCATGCCCCGGTAGACGTTGGCCGTCCCTACCGCGGTAAAGCCTCCGTGGCGTATCGCCTCGTAGCCCCATTCGTAAGCGCCGCCACGCAGGTACTCAACGAACCGGCTGGGGTCTTCCGGTTTCACCATTGGATGCTGATGGAGGTCGATCATTGTAACCTTCTCCACCAGACCCTGAAATCGCTTCTCCTGATCATCGTCGAGCTTTACGGCTATCGACCGGCCCGGGATAACCTGTTTTGCCAGTGGGATCGAACTCTCCACCATTGTCGCTCCTCCGCTATTTGTCGCATCGGAAACCGCCTCTGGCCCAGGCTCGCGACGGCCTAGCCCGTCACGCCTCGGGGAATTGTACACACGGTCGCCGCCATCGGGAAGCCGCACGGCCACCGCTTGATGGCTATACTAGCCAGCATACGTCCAGCCGCCAGGAGAATGAATGGCAGTACAGAATTGGGAACCGAAGTCCTCAGACATCCTTTATAGAAAGTTTCAAGCAGGAGAATCACTGGTCGAGACCCTTGAGTCGATGGCGCGCGCCGAAGGCATCAGGGAAGCCATCGTGACGTCCTGCATCGGAAGCTTGAGCGAACTGAAACTACGCAACCTTTGTAGCTGGGAAGAAGGAAATCCAGGCTTCGAGCGGCAAGTTCTTAATGAAACTCTGGAGCTGGTTAGCGCGGAAGGGTATATCCAGCCCCTGCCGGATGGTGGGCTTCGGGTACACATTCACGTCGCTGCGGCCCGTCCGTCGGGCGAAATGATCGGCGGCCACTGCGAAGACGCTACCCTTCTAAGCGGTGCTTTCATGTACCTTCACGTTATCGAACAGGGACCTGCGTCCT
>CAVOAA010000079.1:0-12640 GCA_963693555.1 Dehalococcoidia bacterium
CGAACGGCTCAGGGTCCGAATGACAAATGGCAAGCGCATCATGCTTCTAACCAAGGATTCGGAGACCTTCCGGACCAAGTTGGACGAAGCACTGGAAGCCTTCCACGGCGGACAGCAGGGCGTGGACTACCGCGAAGAGGGCCAGAGAGAGGCGCCACCGGCGATCGATGCAGGGATCCCGGAAGTTATCGAGCCAGATATTCCAAACCGGAACAACGTAGGGGAAAGCAGCTCCGAGAACGACGACGTTCCCTACTAAGCTCTAACAAACAGGTTAATAAGACAAAACCCCGGCTCTTTAAAAGAGCCGGGGTTTTGTTTGTCTGAGGCGTATGGCTGGGTAAACTAGGGTAGCTGGACTGCCTTTGTGACAGCAGTGGTGTCACCGAAGTTGCCGCAGTAGAGGACATGGTAGGGTTCAGGGCCGCCAGAGACCACCACGATAATGTCGTCGGCCGACTGACAGGGGCAGACCCGGTCGCCGTCCATGGCGAAACCGTCTTCGTAGGTGATGACCGAGGTCTCCTCGGGAAACCTGGCCAGTGGCACTTTGCAGAGTTCAAACAATGCTTCTTTGACCGACTGCTTGGTGTAACCGCCGTCCTTGAATATCTGGGCGTGGCCGGGAGTAAGGATCACCAACGGATTGCCGGCCGCCAACAGGTAATTGTTGTCGCTGATATCGGCCATGGCGCTGGCGATCATGTTGAGAAAGCTCTCCGGCTTTTTGTAGAAGGTGAGGCAGTTGCTGAAACCCTGCGCGCCAACCATTGTCACGGTGCTCTGGTCTGCCGAGAAACCACGCTCCACGTGCAACGGGTCCCAGACGCTGTCCTCTTCGTTTTCACCCATGCACGATATGTACTTGGCTGGGCCGCCGTGGATCGACATGTCGGTGGACCAGGGTTTGGCGCCGCCCACGTTGAGCAGCAGAAGGCGAACCGCCCTGCCGATGGTGGCGTTGGCCCGGTAGCCTGGGCCCAAGGTGCCGCGTCCGCTATTTAGACCGATTGAATTGCGCACCGGCCCGTTGATGATCAATAGCGGCGATACGGGGTTGGTTGTCGTCTGCAGACCGTGAATGTTGAATGCCGGCTCGGTGACGGCTTCGACCGCGGCGATCAGCACGGGCATGTACTCGGGCAGACAACCAGCCATCACGGCGTTCACGGCGATCTTTTCCACCGTGGCCGACCCCGCGTCTGGGTTGATGTAGCCAATCAGTTCGCTCGCATCCCGTTGAGCATAGTCCAGCATGGCTTTGACGCGGTCTGCTGTGGGCGGGATCACCGGCAGCCCATCTGACCAACCCTGTTCAAGCATCAACTCAAAGACTGCTTCGGGAGAGTCTTCTGATACGTCGAGCGAAGTCGAACTCAGTTCTGGATTCGTTGCCATCGATTGCTCCTGAAGTTAATCATCAAAAATAAAACCGCTCCCTCAGCGTAAGCCGGAGGGAGCGGTTAAGTTTTAGCAGCTGATGTTAATCGTTATTGAGGGTTTCAGACCCTTGGAATTGGGCGATGATCAGTTCGACGGCCTCTTTGGCCACGCTCCGTACCACGTCCGGCTCCACGTACTCGGTGAGCTCGGTCTTGGGTAGTACGACCATCGGCGCATCCGGCACTCCGTTACCGCGCATGGACGCCTTGGCCAGGGTGGTAAAACGCTCGGTCACCAATACCACCGAGGGCATGCCGCTCTTGATCAGTTTGACGCTGTCGTGGACACTCCACGCTGTGCAAGACCCTCAATTTGCCAGGCCGACGATTGCCACCTGGGCTCTCGCTTCCACCTCGTCAAAGGTCTCTTGTGGAGCGGGTGAAGCCAAGGGGATCAGCTTCTCAAAAACCTCGGACACACCGTATTGTTCCTTGAGGATGATACCGATCTGCTCGGCGATGATATTCATGCTGGTCCAGCGGTTGTTCAAGATGGCCACGGTGGCCCCTTGAAGGTCGGCTATGTGGGGAATGTCGTTATCCATGGGACGCCAAGCCTCTGCGGCCGGGCTGAGAATAGTCATCTTTGTAGCCATGATTCTGCTCCTTTGCTGCTGGTCCTTAGTGTCGTGGTCTCGATTAGCCGTTGGCCACCGCATTCTTTTCGGAATCATAGACCGGGCGGACCATCTCGTAGCGGTCTTTGGTCCGGCAGTACATATTGCCGGCCATGCGGCCGGTTGCCATCAGTTTTGCCTGGTCGATGCGGTGTCCGTCGATGATGTCATCCCGGACGTGCATCAACTGAATGGTCCCGATGACCAGGCCGTGCTCGTGCGCTCCGGAACCGATCTGCACGATCTGGTCCAGCTTGCACTCGATGTTTACCGGGGACTCTGCGACCCTGGGCGGCTTAACGATCTGCGACGGCGCATGGGTCAGGCCGGCAATCTCGAACTCGTCCACGCCCTCCGGGAACTCAGCGGCGGTGGCGTTCATCGCCTCGGCTATCGAATCGACCACGATGTTGACGACGAATTCGCCGGTCTCTTCGATGTTTCGCAGAGTGTCCTTACTCTTGTCGCCGACGTTACGCGACGAGGAGAAAACGACGGTGCTGTAAGACACTGCGTTGAAGAACGAATAGGGGGCCAGGTTGACCACGCCATCGGGCGATATCGTGGAGACGAAAGCTATGGGACGGGGTACGATTACCCCGGTCAACACGGCGCTAAATCGTTCAAAGGTATTCGGGTCGATTATCAATTCAGTTCCTCCAGCGGAGTCTTACCAGTTTACTGCGAAGATTATTGCTACAGATTATAGCTTCTAGGCAAGGGAGCCGCCAAGTTTTGACAATACAAAGTGCCACTGTTATGTTTGTAGCCGTTCACGCCTGGGGCGTTCCTGGCAACAAATATACGAATGCCCGAGTGGGAGAGTTATAGATGAACTGGGCGGAAGAGATCGTAAAGACGCTCAAGGACTGGAACACGTCCATGATCGTCTATGTGCCTGACATATCAATCCATCAGGTGACCAGCCTCATAGACGCCGACCCCTACTTCACGTTGGTCTCGGCCACGAGGGAAGAGGAAGCCATCGGCATCGCAGTAGGCTCCTACGCCGTCGGCCGCAACGCCGCGGTGTTCATGCAGTCCAGCGGGTTCGGTAATAGCGTCAACGCCCTTGCCAGCCTGTGCATCCCGGCCCGGACGCCCATCCCCATGTTCATAAACATGCGGGGAGGCCCTGGCGAGTTCAACATCGCTCAGGTAGCTATGGGCCGAGCCGTGATTCCTATCATGGACCAGCTCGGGTTGCCCCACTTCGTCCTGGAGGACGATGGAAAGATGGACAGATTACTGAACGGCGCCATGAAGCTCTGCCACGCCAACCGGCAGCCCTTGGCGATATGCCTGACTCAGATGCTGCACGGAGGCAAAATTGCGTAGGTTTGAAGGCACCCAATTGGTCTCCCGCCTGGCGGGGGACGCACCCATAGTCAGCAACCTGGGCCCCACATCCGACGAGCTATGGCACGCCGGACACCGGGACCGGAATTTCTACACTTACGGCAACATGGGTCTCTGCTCATCGATCGCCCTGGGTATGGCCATGTCCTCCGACCAGCCGGTCATATCCCTGGACGGTGACGGGTCGATGCTCATGAACCTGGGCACCGTGGCATCGATCGGCCGTGAGAAGCCCAAGAACCTCACGGTTATCGTCTGGGACAACGAGAAATGGGGTCAGACGGGCGGTCAGACCAGCCACACCGGCATGGGCACCGACCTTGAGCAGGTGGCCCAAAGCTGCGGAATCACCCACACCAAGACCGTCACCGACCTGGAGGACCTTGAGGCTGCGGTCTCGGAGGCCCTGGCATCTTCTGAAGGTCCCCACTTCATAGTGGCCAAAATCGAAGAAGCCGGTTACCTCTCTGTGGCTCCGGTGGAACCAGAGTTCACCCTCTACCGGTTCCGTAACACCTTCGTGGAGCCACGCCAACCAGGGGATTAGGCGGGGAATCCCCTCTCCCACGCATGGGAGAGGGCTAGGGCGCCCGCTCTGGTCAAGTCATCTAACAACCGCCAAATCGATTTTGCATATCCGCTCATCCTGAGCCTGTCGAAGGGCACTTCGGTGGGAGATGACATTAGCCGGACCAGTGGTTCGACAGGCTCACCATGAGCGGATGGGTCTGTCGCTTGATGCAACCAAATTACCGCCAAGCAACCACCAAACAAAAAAGGCTGTCCTTCAACCAAAGGACAGCCTTTTTTGTATTCGGTGTTGTTAGCTGACTTTGATGTTGGCTTCCATCTTTTGGATGGCTTCGTCCAGCTCTTCAAGGTCGAAAAGGTGGGGGCCGGCGCCTCCGTGGTAGAGGACCTTGCCGTCTTTGCCGATCAGGTACAGGCGCTCGGGGGCGGCTCCGTAGGCCTCGTCGATGACGTTGTCCATCTCTTCCACCAGGGTCGGGATGGAGATGTGCAGGCCGATGGTGCAGGACTGGGCCGCTTCTTCGCGCTCGTCAAAGCTCTGGTGCTGGCGGTATAGCACGCTGTCTTCGACGTTGGAATCCACCTGCCAGCCGTCGGTGGGATGGGCTTCTTGCACGTAGACCACAAAGAACTCAACCCGGTCTTGGTACTGGCTATAGAGGCGCTCCATGTGCTCAACCTGAGCACGGAAGGGGGGTCAAGTGTAACTGCCGAAGATCAAGGCAACGGGGCGCTCATCCTTGAAGCTGGATAGCTGTACCCGTTCTTCAGAGCCCATGCGTTTCAGGGTGAAATCCAGGGGGACGTTGCCGACGTGGGGACCCATCTCGTCCCTCGCGACCACCGCTTTCATGGCCAGGCGTAGGTTGCCGCTGAGATCGCCGCCTACTGCATCAAACATCTCCCGGGCCAGCATCTGGCCGCCGTCGGCAGACTTGCGCTTACCCCGATATTCATCAATAAACTGCCGGAACTGAATGAGTTCGGTGGCTTGCAGTTGCTCCATTATCTGGTCGCGGTCTGCTTTCTGCATCTTCCAACCCTTTTAAACATGGTCGACCTAGCGTCGGCTGGATTACGGCTCATTGTATTAGCCGTTCTTGGACTTAACAAGCACAGATCAGATGTTGCCAAAAAGAAAAAGACCCGCCCTTCAAGAGAAGGCTCGGAGGCAAGAAAAAGACCCGCCCTTCTCCTGAAGGACGGGTCTTGGTTTGCGAGTTAAGAGATTGAGCTACTTAACGTGTTGGTTGAAGAAGCCCAAGGTACGCTCGAAGGCGTCTTTGGCGGCTGCTTCGTTGTAGCTGCCCCGGTCGTCGCAGTTGAAACCGTGACCGGCGCCGGGATAAGACTTGAAGTCGTGGGTCACGCCCGCGGCTGTCAAAGCCTGGTCGATGGTTGCTACATCAACTGTGGTTGGGTTCTCGTCGTCGTCGCCGAAGTTACCCATCACCGGAATCTTGATGTTGCTGGTCAGGTCGATGGGCGCAGGGCCGTCACCGAACGGGACCAAGATACGTCCGCCGTAGTAGACCGAAGCGGCACTGAGGCCTGGGCAGCTTGTGGCTGCCAGGTAGGTGATCCGTCCGCCGACACAGTAGCCGACGATACCGATCTTCTGGCCGTGGGTCCGCTGGTAGTGGTTCTGCAGGTAGTCGATGGCCACGTTGACGTCCTCGACTATTTCGTCGTCTCGCAACGCACCCATGTATTGCTGGACCGCAGGCATCTCGTCGTATCCCAGTTTGGGGTTGGGATGCTGGCGGTGGTAAAGCGCGGGGGCAATGGCAACGTAACCCTGGGCGGCGTATTGGTCGCAGACCTTCTCGATATGGCCAGTAACACCGAACGCTTCCATGATTACGATGATAGCCGGGAAGTTGTTTCCTGAGGACGGTGAAGGGGCGCTGACATAGGTCGCCATGTCCTGACCCTGAGCGCCGTGTAGATCGTCCATTTCCCGTTCGCCGGGAAATCGTAGATTCTCCCAAAATGCTGGCATAGAGTCCCTCCTAAAGCCTTATGAACCCACGCTCTGCCGATCGGGCGAAACCGTTGAGACCAAAAAAACGCGGCACTATGGTGGCCGATTTTCCCGAAACGTCTCAATTATCCGGACCTGCGAGGTTCGTGAAGATTCTAGCAGAGGGTCTAGTCTCGCACAAGCGTAGGTTTTCTTGGAGAGCAGTCGAGAGACTCCAAGCCTTGATCTGGGCGTCAGTCCTTCGGTCCGCCAGCAGCGGTGTCTATACGGGCCGTCGGTCTGCTCCGAACGTGTTTAACGGAGGCGGCTTGCTGTTATATTCCGGGCACTATAACGTCATATATGAGAACTAAATAACTGTTGGAATTCTCCCACGATTCAACTCTATTGAACTCGTCGGGTGCTAAATTTTGGAGGAATGTTTGGACGCTAATCAAATCAACCTGGTTCAGAGCTCTTGGAGCAAGGTGATCCCCATCTCGGAAACGGCCGCTGACCTGTTCTACAACCGGCTTTTCGAGATTGACCCCTCCACCAAGGTACTGTTCAAAGGCGACATGAAAGAACAGGGTCGCAAGTTGATGCAGATGATCACGGCCGCGGTCAATGGCCTAAATGACCTGGAAGCATTGGTACCTGCTGTACAGGAACTGGGCAGCCGCCACGGCGGTTACGGAGTCCAGGAAGCCCACTACGGCTCAGTGGCCACTGCCCTGTTGTGGACACTGGAGCAAGGCCTGGGCGAGGACTTCACTCCTGAGGTCAAAGCCGCTTGGACCGAGACCTATATGCTGTTGGCCGGAGTCATGAAAGAGTCCGCCGCCAAGCTGGACAAGGCTGCCTAAACAGCCAAAGCGAACTCAGGGCGTAATCGCCTTTTTAATAGGCCGGCTTTTGAAAAGCTGGCCTATTTTTATGCGCTCACTAATCCCACACCCTACTCGTATCAGTGACAACCACAAAGCCCGTTTAGAGCCTTGCCAATATACAAAAACTATCACTGGGTGTACTTTAGATTTACGGTCGAATGAACTCTGTCCGGTCCGGCCGATATATATCTGAAAGGTGACGGAATGGAATTTCCCCAGTTGGAAGCTTTCTTGGAGGCTGCGAACCGTGGAAGTTTTCGCCGGGCGGCGGACGCCCTCTACCTGTCTCAACCATCGGTGAGCGCCAGAGTGCAAACCCTGGAGGACGAAGTGGGAGTCTTGCTGTTCCACCGCACCGCCAGGGGTGTCCGGCTAACGGACATGGGGCGCACTTTTTTGCCCTTTGCCCAACGTTCTATGGAGACTTTACGCCGGGGCAGAGAGGTACTGGAGAGCGTCCGGCAGACCTCAGCCGGGATACTTAACATGGCCACTGCCAGGGTGATCGGCACCTACGTCCTGCCCGAGACCCTTCAGAAGTTTCAACAGCTCTACCCGGACGCCAACCTACACATCAAGGTTGGCGGCTCATCGGACGTCTTGCAGATGGTTGTAGACGAGGAAGTCCAACTGGGGCTGGCCAGGTTCATGCAGCACCCTGACGTTGATGCGCTGCACCTGTATGACGAAGAGGCAGTGCTCGTCGTTCACCCCGACCACCCCTTCGCCAGAACTGGCGCGGCGGCCATGGCCCAGGTCGCTAAAGAACCGCTCATCGTCTACGACCCGGGTGATCCGGGATCGTCATACTTCCAGTTCATCAACCGAGTCTGCCGCGAAGCGCGTGTCACTCCCAAGGTGCAGATGAACTTAGACAGCGTCGAAGCGGCCAAGAACATGGTCGAACTGGGTCTGGGAATCTCTTTTCTGCCCCGCAGCGGGGTGCGCCGAGAGCTCGAGTCGGGGACGTTGGTCTTGATATCCGTGGCCGAGATGCAACCAGTATTGCTGCCAACCTACGTGCTGCTGCGCCGCGGACAACAGCACGGGCCGGCCGTGGTCACGTTTCTAAATCTTCTCCAAGAGATATACAACGTTCAGATCCCCATTCTGAACGCGGACAGCCGGAACAGCGGGTAGCCGGTCCGGCATCACTGGGAGCTGATCTAGGCTTGCGGGAGCACTTTCAACAGGGCGGTTTCCAGCTCGTCCAACGTGGCAAACCCTTCAAACCGATCGTCGATGCGCCCCTCGGCGTCCAAGATGAAAGTCCAACTCTCATTGAAGTAGTCCTCGATCACCGTGAGGCCCCAATCATCGACCACGCTGAATATCTCAGCCCGGTCTAGGTCACCCTGGATCTCCGCAGGGTTGTCGTATATCTCCACGTGGATGTAATTGGCCACGTCCGGATGCTTTTCCTTCAATTCTGTAACCGTATCAACTTGAGGTCCGCAGGTGGGACTGGTACAGAAAGCAGGGGAAGCAAACACCACCACTGACGGCCGTGGATTCTCCACGGCCTCTTTAACGGTCAACCGGTATAAGTCCGGGTCAGGGGAGTAATCCGTGGTTATTCCTTCGATCGCTCCGTGGCTGGCCAGGGTCTTGGTCTCGCTGGACAGGGCTATGCTGCCCAGTGCCGGGACTGGAGATTTTTCCAACACCGTGATGTCGATCGCGACCTCATCCACGCCGGCGGGATTGTCCACCTGGACGTCCAGACGCCACCGGCCGGGCCGGTCGAAGTTGGCGTAGGTGCTGTACGAACCGCGGATGCCGTAGGGCCACAGGTTGAACGCCGCTACCCTGGTCAGACCGGGAGTTCCGTCACCGTCCAAGAAGACCGGTGTCACCAGAGCCTTGGGGGCTTTGATCAGGCCCTTTGTCGTCGTCAGCAAGAACGCGATGCGCTGTTTGCCCACTTCCAGGATGGTGGTGGCCATGATGGGGGTTATGGCGGTTGGGTCAGCAGGGGCATAGGTTGGTTTCGGGGAAGATGTGGGCGCCACGGAGGAACCGCAGGCCACAGCCAGAATCATTACGATCGAGGCCATTGCCGGGATCATCTGCCGAACGTTAATCAGGCGAAGCTTCTTGATGGTGTTATTCATGGTCCTGTTTCGTAAACTCCAAATGTGAAGGCAAAGATGCCAAAGTCGTCCGAGTTTGAGCTCAATGTGAGCAGGTTGTCCTGAGTATATTCGGGGGCCTCTATCACGCTGTACATCCTGGGCTCGTCAACCGTGATAAAGCTCTCGCCGCTGGCGGAGATGGTGACATCCTCTCCCTTGTTCCCGCCGGTCAGGAATTCCCCATCCAGCTTTACGCGAATTTTATAAGGCGCTCCCGATTCCGAGGTCAGTACGACGTTCAGGCTGCGGGCCGAATAAACCAGTGATAGAACATCCTCATAACCGGTGGTGTTGCGGCCATGGCGGGTGTGCTCCGGCAGCACGATCCATTGGCCATCGAAGTAAATCACCCCCGGCTTTAATTCATCCGGCGTTTCCAGGTCTACCAACCTGCCCAATCCCTTGAAGAATTCCTTCTGGCGGACGTATTCTCCAAGCTCGGCCAGGAAAAACCCGGCATATAACTCGCGGGTCACCAATGGCCGGCGGGCTTTGATATAGGTCTGGTCCTCCGGTTGCTCACCGGGAGACACAGACGGCGCGCTGGAAAGACTGGCTCCGGCATCTATCAGCAGGTTTCTGATCTGTTCTTCAGTCTTATCATAGGCACCTTCTCCGAAGTGGGTGTAGCGGACCACGCCGTCTTTGTCGATGAGGTATTTTGCCGGCCAGAACCTGTTGGAATAATTCTCCCAGGTCTTAAAATCGTTGTCCTGAGCCACTGGCCAGGTAACCCCGTAGTCCTTGGTGGCTTGGAGCACGTTGGAATAGTCCTTCTCGAACTCGAATTCCGGCGAATGGACACCGATTATGACCAGACCGTCATCAGCGTACTTGGCGTTCCATTCCCTAAGGTAGGGGATGGTCCGGATGCAATTAACACAGGTGTAAGTCCAAAAATCGACCAGAACAACCTTGCCGCGGAGCTCTTTTACGGTCAGTGGTTCGCTGTTGATCCAAGCCTCGATCCCTTTGAACTCAGGAGCAGTGAAGCTGGTGCAGGCGGCGGAAATCATCACCACAGCCAGCGAGGCCAAGACCAGTTTGGCTCGGACAAAAAGAGGTCTGTTCACGACAGATTCCAGCTGCTAGGGGCCAGTGTCATAGACGCCAAACGTGAACGCGAACAGCCCAAAGTCCGTTGAATTCGAAGCCATTTTGAGGTTTTCCCGGCGAACATAAGAGTCATTGTTGATTACATTATAGAGGCTGGGAGCCGTAACCCAGAGGTAGCTCTCGCCGTCGTCGCCGATGATGATGTCGCTGCCCTTGTTCTTCTCGGTGAGATATTCATCATCGACGGTGACTCTAACTTTGTACGGTTCACCCGAGTCGGAGGTCAGCACTGCATTCACAGAGGTCGCTGAGTAGACCAGGGCCAGATAGTCTTCGAACGATTCGGTCATTCTCCCGTGGGTCGAACTCTCCGGCCCGACTATCCAAGAACCTTGGAAATTTAACTTGTGCGGCTCCAGGTCTTCGCTGATCGTGAAATCCGAAGCCCGGTCTTTGTTCTCATAATACTGGGCCTGTTGGACGTAACCGCCACGGCCGTAAAGCAAGTCTCCTTCACCGCGTTCGTAGCCTCCGTATAGCTCCCTGGTGACCTCGGCATCGCGGGCGGCTAGAAACCCCGGGTCCAGCGTCTGGTCTTCCGGCAGGGCCATAGAGTTGTGCAAGAATTCCGGGTCCGCCTCGGCCAGCAGCTCGCGGATCACCTCTTCGGTCTCGGCATAACCGCCTTCTCCGAAATGGGTGTAACGGACCACGCCGTCTTTGTCGATGAGGTATTTGGCGGGCCAGAACCGGTTGCTGAACCGTTGCCAGGTTATGAAGTCATTGTCCTGGGCCATGGTCCAGTCCAGTCCATTCGCCTGTGTGGCATCCACTACGTTGTCATAGTCTTTCTCGAAATCAAACTCGGGGGAATGCACGCCGACGATCACCAGCCCGTCGTCGGTGTACCGGGAATACCACTGCTTCAGAAAGGGAAACGTCCGGATGCAGTTGATGCAGGTGTAGGTCCAGAAATCAATCAGGACCACCTGGCCGCGGAGCCCTTCCATCGTGAGTGGGTCGCCATTTATCCAGGCGTCTATCCCTCCGAACTTAGGTGCGAGATTACCCACCTCGCCGCCAATTTTGCGATTGACGTTGGAGACGGATGATTCGGTAACGCTCTCAGTAGAGGGAACGGACTGAGTCGGCTATGCGGCGGCGTTGGAAGCATCTTCGGAAGCGGATGTGGTCGTTGCGCTATCTGATGAAGACCCTCCACAGGCGGCTGCCAGCAGGAGCATCGCCGCTGCGATCGCAACCAGGACCGGAAATCTGAACCGGCGGTCGATAAGCCAGAGCTTAGGCAATGATTTCAATATATCCATCCGACGGCCCAAGTGTCGAAAGATCCTCGTTTATCCACCCGTAAATCCGCTGGTAAATTCAAGGAAATCAGAGGCCCGGCCGGTTGAGTTTTCGTGTTGCTAAATTTTACGGCAGGAAGCGGCCTGTGGATTCAATTTGAACCGGTTCCACTGGTCATCCGTATGTAGATTAGCTTAAACGAAACCCAACAATAGGCGATAGGGCAAGGGCCCAAATCACCTCACAATTCAGGCGCGAATCGCTGTGATAAACTCAGGCTATCAGGTATGGGTCCGGTCTTGATCCAGTCTGCAGATAGTTATCGGAGACCCCATTGAAACAGACCCAATCGGCCACGGGCATAGCCCAAAAGATCGTCGAGAACATCTCCAAGGTGATCGTCGGTAAGACACTTGTGATCAAGCGGGCGTTGGCCGCGATCGTCGCCCAGGGACACATACTCATCGAGGACGTCCCCGGGGTTGGCAAGACCATGCTGGCCAAGAGCATCTCAGCCTCTATGGGGTGCTCGTTCTCACGCATCCAGTTCACCCCGGATCTGCTCCCAAGCGACATTACAGGCGTGTCCATCTACAACCAGAGTACCGGCGAGTTCCAGTTTCGGCCGGGCCCTGTCATGGCGCAGATCGTGCTGGTCGATGAGATCAACCGGGCCACGCCAAAGACCCAGTCTGCGCTGCTGGAGGCCATGGAAGAACTGCAGGTGTCGGTGGACGGCACCAGCCGCTCCCTGGAAAGGCCCTTTGTGGTGATGGCCACCCAGAATCCCATCGAATATGAAGGGACGTTCCCGCTCCCCGAGGCCCAGCTTGACCGGTTCCTGATGCGCATCAGCCTGGGTTATCCCAGCTTCTCCGAGGAGCTATCGGTCATCGAGCAGCAGGAAATGAGGCACCCCATCGACGAGTTGCAGGCGGTGGCATCCCCGGAAGATGTGATCAAACTGCAGGAAACCGCCAAATAAGTCTATGTGGACTCCGCCGTGCGCGAGTACATCGTAACCTTGATCGAGGCCACCAGAAACCATGAGGACGTTTCTCTGGGCGCTTCTCCCAGGGCGTCGCTCGGCATGTTCCGAGCCGTGCGGGGCCTGGCCATATTGCGGGACCGGGATTACGTGATCCCGGACGACGTTAAAGAACTGGCCTACGCCGTCCTCTCCCACCGGTTGATACTATCCCCGGCCGCACGCATGCGTGGCCTGCACGCCGGACAGATCATAGACGGGCTCCTCGAGTCGGTGGCAGTCCCCGGTGCCAACCGTTAGGGGACTTTTCTCGATGGCGCATTTCGTGACCTCTATTAAACACCGTTGTGG
>CAVOAA010000080.1:0-12595 GCA_963693555.1 Dehalococcoidia bacterium
TGTGGCGGAACCTAAAAGACCGAGGAGCACCCGCAGTATCGAGATCCGGGTCAGAGACAACCACGCTGAACACTTCTTGCTGTTCGCCCGCGTCATCTGGGTGCATATAAGCGAAGGCGTTTTCTCCGATCAGTTCTTCCGGAGAGTAGCCGATAGTCCGCTGAACGGAGGGGCTTAGATAGCGGAACGTCCCGTCATAATTGAGCACGACCACAATGTCCAGCGCCGTTTCTATCAGGGCCTGGAACTGTGATTCACCTGGGGGGTCCGTTCGCGGTTTTGAGGTGCCTTTTTGTGGTTTCTTGAGGGCCATATCAACCAGCCATCGACGGCATCGCCGAGACCATTATGGTAAACGAGCGAAACTCGCATCAATCATTTAAATGACGCTCAAAGTATACCATTTAGGCTTTTTAGGCACCGTTTTAACCGGCATCAATCTAACCGGCATCAATCGACCTGGAATAAAAAAATAGCCACCGGCTGACAATGCCCAGTTGCCCTTGGTAGCCCAGCCCGGTACGATGGTCATCCCAAACCCCTCAACGAGGGCCGAGCCTACTCTCTAACACCACAAGAGAGGCCCGGCCTTTTTCTATTTCGCGCTGACGGAACCTTGTTAAGGCACCCTGATATCGAAGCACAGCCCCGGCTTGCATAGATCCTTGGTCCACACTCAAATAACACTGCCGTAACACTTTCGATGTCATTATGTCCACGAAACGTAATCTGACCTCGGACGACACGTCAGTAATGGAGGATCCCGATGAACTGGGTAGATATCACACTTTTCGCAACCCTGGCTGCCGGTGGCCTGTTGGGCATGTATATCGGATTGGTCCGTGCCGCGTTCCTTGTCATCGGGGTTATCGCCGGCGTTGCGGTGACCGCTCAATTCCAGGGCGGCGCAGAATCTTGGTTGGCCGGATATCTGGCCGACGGGGTGCTGGTGACGATCTTGTCGTACGCCATGGTGATCGCGGCCACTGCGGTGGCTACGATGCTGGCCGTCGGCATCGCCCGAAAACTGGTCTACGGTATGTTCATGGGCTGGGCGGACCGCCTGGGTGGTATGGCCGCGGGTCTGGCAGTAGGCGGGGTCGTGGCCGGCGCGGTGGTGCTGGGAATGGCCGGGCTCTCCGACGGCCGATATTCCCTCGAAGAGGGGCTGGCCGGTCAGGTCTTGTCCATCACCCCGTTGGACAACGGCTCCATATCCGGCATGGAATCCAAGCTGTCTGATTCAACGTTGGTCTCGGTATTGGTCAACGTCGTCGACATCATCCCCGATAAGGCCCTAGAGCTGGCGCCCGAAGACTGGCAAGACACCCTCAGAATCTTGGAGTACCGCCTGGAGGCGATGGACACCGCTCTCAGATAGCGGACTTTCCGAGTCGAGATTCACTCATAAAAGGGCCGGTGTAAGATCCACCGGCCCTTTTGTATTGGCTGGTACGAGTCTCCGGCATTCGACACGGTCGCTCAAAAAAAGTTATTATTACGGGAACAATTTTCAGGGGCATTTTAGGAGTGATCTATGCGACGCGTAGCCATCGTTTCACCAGTCAGGACCGCTGTGGGCAATTTCGGCGGGGCCCTCAAGGATATACCAGCGGAAGAACTGGCCTGTGCTGTAATCAAAGAGACCTTGGAGCGTAGCAAGCTGGACCCGGCCAGGGTGGACGACGTTATCCTGGGCCACGGTTACCCCAGCGGCGAAAACCCGGCCATCGGCCGCCTGGCCCTGCTCAAGGCCGGTCTTCCCATCGAAGTGCCCGGCTACCAGCTGGACCGGCGCTGTTCCTCGGGCCTACAGGCCATCTTGAACGCCTGCATGATGGTCCAGACGGAGAACGCCGACGTGGTCATAGCCGGCGGCGTCGAGAGCATGAGCAACGCCGAGTTTTATGTCAACGAATCACGGTGGGGCGCCCGGTTCGGTTCCATCACGCTTCACGACCGCCTGGCCCGCGCCCGGGAGACCATCTCCCCCGAGGACCGCTTCGGCGTGATCTCTGGCATGGTGGAAACGGCCGAGAACCTGGCGAAGCAGTATGAGATATCCAGGGAGGAACAAGACGAATACTCCCTGCGCAGCCACCAGCGCGCCGTCGCCGCCCAGGAATCGGGCAAGTTCGACTCCCAGATCGTTCCCATCGAGATCCCCCAACGCCGGGGCGACCCGGTGATCTTCAACAAGGACGAGGGTCCTCGGGGCGACAGCTCCATGGAAGTCTTGGGCCGTCTCCGGCCAGTGATGAAAGACGGCACGGTCTCTGCCGGTAACGCCAGCAGCCAGAACGATGCCGCATCGGTCTGCCTGGTGGTGGCCGAAGACAAGCTTGAAGAGCTCGGCCTGGAGCCCATGGGCTTCCTCAAGGGCTGGGTTGTGACCGGATGCCACCCCGCGACCATGGGCATCGGCCCGGTTCCCGCCGTCAACAAGCTGATGGAAAAGACCGGCATGTCACTGGCAGACATGGACGTCATTGAACTGAATGAGGCCTTCGCCGCCCAGGTGTTAGCGGTCCTCCGCGAATGGAAATTGCCCAACCACGACAACCTGAACGTCAACGGCTCGGGCATCTCCTTGGGCCACCCCATCGCGGCCACCGGCGCCCGTATCCTGACCACCCTGCTCAATGAGATGGAGGCCAGAGACGCTCAGTTCGGCCTGGAGACCATGTGCGTTGGCGGCGGCCAAGGTGTTGCCGCAATGTTCGAGCGAAAGTAGAAACCTTTCAGCTAACAGAAATCAGCATTCAGCTATTAGGGGTCCCGACAGAATCGGGACCCCTACACATTTGAGGGAGGAAGTCTTGGCCAAGAACGACGAGATGGCAGACGTAGTTGTGATCGGAGCCGGCGCGTCGGGCGCGGCGTTTACCTGGAGCCTGGCCCAGGCCGGGATCAACGTGGTCTGTTTGGAACAGGGCGGCTGGGTACCGACCGACGCATTCCCCACGTCCGAGCCGGATGCGCACATCCACTGGCAGACGGATTTCCACCCCGACCCGGGATTCAGGGGCCTCCCTGAAGACTATCCGATCAATGAAGATAACACGCCCATCGCGCCGTTGATGTACAACGCCGTGGGCGGCAGCCTCATTCATTGGGGCGCACATTTCCCCCGCTTCCATCCGTCCGACTTCCGAGTCAAAACTCTCGAGGGCGTTGCCGACGACTGGCCCGTCTCCTACGAAGAACTGGAGCCCTATTACGACGAGAATGACCGGATGATGGGTGTGTCTGGTCTGCGCGGTGACCCCGCATATCCCGAAAAGCCGGAACGGCCCTGTCCTCCGCTGTCCATCAGAAAGAGCGGCCAGCTGCTGGCCAAGGCTTTCGACAAGCTGGGCTGGCATTGGTGGGCATCAGATACCGCCATATCCTCGGTTAGACATCATGACCAGGACCCGGATATGGGCAACTTTCTTCGCTCTTTAGCGAGCACCGATCTAACGTACTGGCCCCTCGCGCTCAAATCGGGCGCAAGGTTGGAGACCTACGCCAGGGTGCGTGAAATCACAGTAGATGAGTCAGGAAACGCCACTGGAGTCCTTTACTACCAGGACGGCGAACTCAAAGAGCAGAAGGCCAAGGCAGTGGTTCTGGCCTGTAACGGCATCGGCACCGCCCGTCTGCTGCTGAACTCGACCTCCGCCCTATTCCCCAACGGTCTGGCCAACAGCAGCGGCCTGGTTGGCAAATGCCTGATGCACCACCCGGTTGGTGCGGTGTTGGGCATCTTTGAAGAAGACCTAGGCAGCGAGGAAGGTGGGCCCAGGGGCAGCACTATGCTCAGTCAGGAGTTCTACGAGACCAATCCGGAGCACGATTTCATCCGTGGCTATGACCTACAAGTGTTGGCCTACAACGACGCCCCTCTCTCTGCCGCCATCGGCAGTCTCTTTGGGCAGAAGGTGGCTTGGGGCGAAGGTCACCATGATGAGTTCAAAGAGCGCTTCGGCCATACGATCAGTATCACAATTATGACTGAGGACTTGCCGGAAGAGCACAACAGGGTCACGTTGGACCCGGAGTTGACCGATAGCGACGGAATACCCGCACCGAAACTCCATTACACGGTCAGCGAAAACACCAGCAAGATGATGGAACACGCAGTGGCCCGTGCGACCGAAGTCCTCGAGGCCGCCGGCGCCAAGAAAACGCATGCCCAACCGTTGCGCCGCAACGCCGGCTGGCACCTGCTGGGCACGGCTCGGATGGGAGAAGACCCTGAAAAATCAGTGGTCGACCGTTGGGGCCGGACTCATGACGTCTCCAACCTGTTCATCATCGACGGCAGCATCTTCACCACCAGTGCCTGCGTGAACCCCACGCCGACCATCCAAGCGCTGGCCCTGCGCACCGCTGACTATCTGAAGGGCGAAGGCGGACAGGTGCTCAAGTAGCTGACAGCCATTAACCGTCAGCAACCGTCAGCGCTTAGATGGCCGTGCATCAGCCATGTCACCCTGAGTGAAACGAAGGGTCTGCCAAGGCGGGGCTAGGTAGATTCTTCGTCGGCCTTCGTCGCTCCTCAGAATGACACGTCTTGGGCGGGCGACGCAGATTGGGATTCTAAGAGTGCGGTTACTCGGCGCAACACCACCCGCAGGAGGACCATCATGCCACGCGTTGTACATTTTGAGATATATGCCGATGAGGTCGGCCGGGCCACCAAGTTCTACTCCGAGGTCTTCGGTTGGCAGATACACAAGTGGGATGGGCCGGAAGACTATTGGCTGGCCATCACCGGGTCCGACAGCGAGCCTGGCATCGACGGCGCGATCATGGGCCGCCCGCAACCCGGCGCAACCGGCATGAATTTCATTGATGTCGCCTCGGTGGACGATTACATCACCAAGATAGAGGCCAACGGCGGGACTCTCGTTCGAGCCAAGATGGCCATCCCCGAAGTTGGGTACGCAGCCGTCTGCAACGACACGGAAGGCAACCCCATCGGCCTCTTTCAAGTTGACCCCAACGCCGCCTGACCTTCTCATGCGGCATGAGGGCTGAGGCGCAGGCCAGCCCGGGATACCCTTCGGACATTGACACCTGAATCAGCCACACTTAGGATAGCTATGCCTGCCTCCGAACGCTGCCATAGGCTTGTTTTGCCACGTTCGCCAGCGCAGAAACCGCAGCTAAAAAACTAATCCCAGAAGGTGCACACCATGCCTGAGGTCTACGGTATCGGCGATTTCCGCTATAACTTTGTTAAGGACTGGGCCAAACTGCCCAGCGGCATGAGCTTCAAGGAATGTCCGGGCGTTGCCATCGATTCCCAAGACAATGTGTTTGTCCTGACTCGCGGCGAGGACCCAATCATCGTCTTAGACCGCGACGGCAACTACCTCCGGTCATTCGGCAAAGGCCATTTCAGCGACGACCGCACCCACGGTCTGTACATCGCCCACGACGATTCCCTGCTCTGCTCCGACGACGGCATCCACACGATTCAGAAGTTCAGCGCCGCCGGCGAGAAATTGATGGAGATCGGCGAGCGCAACAACCCCAAGCCTCGCTGGAGCGGTGAGCCCTTCAACCGGCCCACCTCCGCTGCCATTCACCCAGGAAACGGCGACATCTACGTCTCAGACGGTTACGGCAACTCCCGTATCCACGTCTACACCGGCGCAGGCGAATACAAGTTCTCCTGGGGCAGCCCCGGCATCGACGCCGGCCAGTTCATTCGCCCCCACAACATCGCCATCGACAGCAACGCCAATGTCTACGTTGTTGACCGGGAAGCCCACCGCATCCAGATCTTCGACACCGACGGCAAATTCCAGACCATGTGGAGCAACATCCACCGTCCCGACTCCATGGTCCTCTGGGGCGAGCACATCTACGTTGGTGAACTAAACGGCATGGGCGGCGTGGACGACGCCCCCGGCCTGGGACACCGCGTTTCGATCTTCGACCTGAAGGGCAACCTGGTCAGCCAGTTCGGCGACATCAACGAAGGTGAGGGCCCCGGACAGTTCATCGCGCCCCACGGCATCGCCGTCGACTCCCAGGGTTCCATCTACGTGGCTGAGGTTTCCTACACCATCCGCGGCCAACACCTGACGCCGCCGCGGGAAATGCGGTCACTTTCTAAGTACACGTTAGCCAAGTAGCTGTCAGCTTTCAGCAGTTAGTAATCAACAAAGCGTCCCTTCTCCCTTGCGAGGGAGAAGGTTAGGATGAGGGCTACCTCTCGGGGGAGAAAAGTTACTCGGAAACAAGTGACCCTTCTCACCTACATGCTGGACAATCCAAGCGTCATGGACCTCAGCAAAGAGATTCTTCGCTTCGCTCAGAATGACAACTGGGCGGGGCGTTGTTATCGGCGGCGAAAATCAACTGGAGGAAACTTACTTTGCCTGAATCGGGCGATACCACCACTGTCCAATGGGACTCGGCCTTAGAGGCCATCGAACGCTGCTACGAGTTGGGTTGGACCGACGGTCTGCCGGTGGTGCCACCCACGGAGCAAAGGGTCGGAGAGTTCATCGAGCGTTCCGGCCGTCCTTCCGACGAGGTCGTGGGCGAACTGCCCGAGCGACGCCGCGAGATAACCGTCGGCAAGGTTGCCGCCAACGCAGTGATGGCCGGGTGCCTGCCCGAGTACATGCCGGTGGTGCTGGCCGCCACAGAAGCCATGTTGGAGCCGGTCTTCAACCTGGTCGGCCCGTCTTCCAGCATGGGCGGTGCTGCCATCCTCACCATCATCAACGGCCCGATATGCAAAGAGTTGAGCATCAACTCGCGGAACAACCTGTTCGGCCCCGGCAACCGGGCCAACGCCACCATCGGCCGGGCCGTGCGTTTGATACTGATGAACGCCTGTGCCGCCATCCCTGGCGTCTTCGACCGCAGCGTCATCGGCCATCCAGGCAAATACACCTACTGCATCGCCGAAGCCGACACCGAGACCCACTGGACGCCGTTGCACGTTGAGCGGGGTTTCTCCGCCGACCAGAGCACCGTGACGGTCTTCGCGGGTGAGTCGCCCCGGCAGGTCAGGGCCGTAGGCCACCCCGAGCCGATCATGATTGCCCTCGCCGACGTTGCATCCAGCCTCGGCAGCAACATGTCGACGTCGGGCTCGGTTGGCGACACCGGCATCGGCGTCCGTCAGGGTCAGATCGTAGTGACGATCGCCGGCAACTCCAACCTCTGGAAGGACTGGACCAAGGCCCAGATCAAGGATTTCATCTTCGCCCGGACCCAGCGTTCCGTGGCCGACTTGAAAGCGGCGATGGTGCTGAGCGGCGATCCGGAGCCGGGTGACAGCGAGACCATGATTCCTTTGATTCCAGAGCCCGACGATATCTTGCTGATCTTCGCCGGTGGCGAAGAGTCCAACATGTCTTCGGTGATTCCCAGTTGGGGGCCCAAGGTCGGGTCCACAGCTGTGACGAAACTAATTAGGTAACCGGGACTAGACCCATGACTCAGAACAAGAACTACTATCTGAAAGGGCACCTTTTGGGTGCCTGCAATTGCGACTGGGGTTGCCCTTGCAACTTCGAGCAAGCGCCCAGCTATGGTTCCTGCGAAGGCGTCTATCTCTGGCAGGTGAATGACGACCACTACAACGGTGTTGACCTGGCCGGTCTCGTCATCTCGGAGGTTTCGAGCTTCCCCGAAGCCATTCATCTGGGCAACGGGACCAGCGTTTACCTCGTGGACGAAAGGGCCAACGAAGAGCAGCGGCAGGCCATCGAGTCCATGGTCCGGAATGAAGCCCCGTTCAGTATCTTCATCGACCTGACTACCCAGTTCATGGGGTTCAGGTACGTGCCGTTTCAGGTAAAGATCGACGGTATCAATAGCCACGCCACCATTCCGGGTACGCTGGACATGCACCTGGCGCCGATGAAGAACCCGGTGACCGGCGAGGACGAATTAGCTACTCTGAACAAACCAACCGGGTTCACCTCCCAGATTCAAGAACTCTGCACCACGAGCGTATTCAAAGCCGACGCTGAGGGTCTGTTGGTGGATTTCGCCGGTAAATATGCCGAGTTCTGCCCCTTCGAGTATTCAAGCAAATAAGATTGCAGTGTCAGCCGTTGATTTTTCGTGGCCACACCGCCACAATTCAATCAGCGGCCTGTAGATACCGCTTAGAGAGGGAACCAAATGGCCCAGAGTGAACATGTACTGGTGAACCCGGTCACCCAGCCCATCGTGGCCCCCTTTGACGGGGCGCCCCGCCTGGCCAGCCTGGCCGGCACCCGGCTGGGGATAATCGACGACAGCAAGCGCAACGCCGACGTCCTGCTTGAAGAGCTGGCAGAGGTGCTCCGGACGCGCTACGAGATAACCGAGGTCAAATGGCACCGGAAGCCCAGCGCTTCACGGCCCGCCGACCCCAAGGCCCTGAAGGAGCTGACCGAGCAGGTAGACTCGGTGATCATCGCGATAGGTGATTGAGGCTCCTGCAGTGCGTGCAGTGTGCACGACGGGATCCACGTGGAGAACGCCGGTATTCCCTCCGCCACCATCTGTACCGACCGGTTCGTGCCAACAGCTAAGGGCATGGCCAAGATGTGGGGCGCGGAAGACTACCCGACCATCTTCACTCCTCATCCAATCGAAAACATGACCCGGGAAGCGCTCCGGACCAGGGCCGAAGAATTGGCCCCAATGGTCGTCCGGGTGTTGACCGGCGAGGGTTAGCCCAAAATCTTCTAGCAAGCAAAAAGGCCCCCGTCCTTCCGCGGAAGGACGGGGGCCTTTTACTATTCCAGGTTATGTCGGGTTGGCTAGGCCAATTCCCGGCGCAGGTCCGGCGGCAGTAGATTGGGGATCGAATCCTCGATGGGATAGGACTCGTTGCAGGCGGCACATTCCAGGCTGCCGGTCACTACCTCGTCGCCCTCTTCCGCCTCGGAGCGCAGTTCCAGATCGCCCTTGCACACGGGGCAGGCCAGTATTTCCATCAGGTCTTTCTTCATCGGTTCTCCAATTTGGCGTCGCGGGTCATGAAACCAGGGCGCTTTCCAGTAGGCCGTCTAACACGTCCGATAATCCTATCACCACGACGCCGGTCACCAAAAGGGCCGTGGTCCCGGTGAGCCGGCCCGACAGCCGCTGCCAGCGTGAGTTCCCCAATTCTGGGTCTTCGGGATAGCTATCTTGGCGCATGAACCGGACCACGTAGAACATGAATAGTGCCAGCACGATCTTGATCACCAAGACTGCCACGTAGGGACTGGTGACGGTATCTTCGGTCAGCCTGGAGACTGACAGAATGACGCCCGTGAGCAGCAAAATGGCGATGGCGGTGCTGACCAAGCCCCGGAATTCTACGCCGATCGCCCGGTCGGTGTCCGCTGGTAGGCCCTGGGTCCGGCGGATAGCGGGACGCAGCACCATCAAGTAGAAGATGCCGCCGCCCACCCAGGCCACGGCGGACAGGGCGTGCCCCCAGCGTATCGCCAGCAATATCCAGTCTAATACGTTCATTGGACTAAGGGCCGCCTATGAACCAGAGTTTGCGAGCAGCGCCCTGACCTGCTGCACGATATCGTCTTTCTTCAGGATACTGATGTGGGTGGCCACTATCTCACCTTCCATGTTGATGAAATACGTCTTGGGGAAAAATTCCAACTCATAGGCCTCGGCGATGCGGGCCAAACGGTCGGTGGCGAAATCAAAAGTCAGGCCAAATTCTTCGACAAAATCCCTGGCGCTCTGTTCGGTGTCGAAACCCTGGGGCACATATAGGGCCAGAATCCGCACCGGCTCGTCCTTAAGTTCCTGCCACGCAGCCTCGATGGCGGGCATCTCTTCGCGGCAGGGAGGGCAACTGGGGTACCAGAAGTTCACGACGACGGCATGGTCAACAGTTTCCTCGGACAATCGGAACGTCTCCCCGTCGAACTGAACAACTTCAAAGTCGCGGGCGGTCTTTGCTGATCCGCCGCAGGCCACCAGCAGGACTATCCCGAGCAGGGCCGCCAGGACAGCAAGATGCCTCGGTCTGACTCTGAAAAGAGGGGGCTTGCTGGAGAGTAGCGTGTCTGAAAGTGGTTCCATAGGGCGTTCTCACCATTCTATCGGCGGTCAAAAGTCCGGTCAATCGCGACTGGCGCATCTGACGATATGACCGACCTCATGGGGAATACGACATTCCGGTCACGGACGGATGGAAGACAGCCAGGTAGATTGGAATAACGAAGAACCGCGAAGATGCCAAATATGACACCTAACGAATTGGCCAGGTTGGCAGAGTTACTCCGAATCTACCAGCTAAGCAAGATGGGTGGCGCGTTCATGCCGTACCCGTCAAACTAAATTTTCTATCGCTAAATTCGTGCAAATTAAAAAAGACCCGTCCTTCTGCGGAGGAGCGGGTCTTTTTGTTATCTAGCCTTGAGTCTGCCTTCCCTTTATAATCCGCTAAACACGAAACCGGAGGGAACGCGATGCGTCTAGAGAATAAGGTTGTGCTGATCAGCGGCGGCGCCAAGGGTATGGGCGCCGTTGAAGCCAGGCTCTTTGCCAAGGAGGGCGCCAAGATAGTCATCGGCGACCTGCTGGAAGCCGAGGGCAAACAGGTTGAAGCCGAGATCAATGAGATAGGCGGCGAGTGCTTATTCGTTCCGTTAAATGTGACCGACGAAGAACAGTGGAAGCAGGCGGTGGCCGCCGCCGTTGCCCGCTTCGGCAAGCTCGACGTTCTGGTGAACAACGCGGGCATCTTCCGCAGCCACGGGATCGAAGACACCACCACCGACGAATGGGACCAGGTGATGGACATCAATGCCAAAGGGGTGTTCCTGGGCGCCAAGGCCGCTATTCCGGCCATGCGCGAAGCGGGCGGCGGCTCCATCATCAACCTGTCATCAGTGGCGGGTCTGGTAGGGGCGGCTTATTCGTCGGCCTACACCGCGTCCAAGGGGGCTGTGCGGCTCTTCACCAAGTCCACCGCCATCCAGTACGCCGCCGACGGCATCCGGTCCAACTCCATCCACCCCGGAGTGATCCAGACCGATATGACAGCCGACGCCATCGCCGATTCGAAGTTCAAGGCGCAGCGGGTGGACCCGACTCCCCTGGCCAGGCTGGGTCAGCCGGAAGACGTGGCCTACGGCGCGCTCTATCTGGCATCAGACGAATCATCTTTCGTAACCGGGGCCGAACTGGTCATCGACGGCGGCTGGACCGCCCAATAACCAATTAATCCAATAACCAAACACGGGACTGGGAGCTAACAAATGCGACTTGAAAACAAGGTGGCGCTGATCAGTGGCGGGGCCCGCGGCATGGGCGCTGTTGAAGCCAAACTCTTCGCCAAAGAGGGCGCCAAGGTCATCATCGGCGACATGCTGGAAGACGAAGGCCGCAAGGTTGAGGCCGAGATCAACGAGGCCGGCGGCGAGTGTGCGTTCGTGGTCTTGGATGTGAGCGATGAAGACGCCTGGCGGAAGGCGGTCGACGAGGCCGTATCCCGCTACGGCAAGCTGGACATCCTGGTTAACAACGCGGGCATCTACCGGGCCCACAACGTGGAAGAGACCACGGCAGACGAGTGGGACCAGGTGATGGACATCAACGCCAAGGGGGTGTTCTTGGGCACCAAGCACGCCATCCCGGCCATGCGCGACGCCGGCGGCGGGTCCATCGTCAATATCTCTTCGGTGGCCGGACTAACGGGAAGCAAGGTGACCTCGGCCTACAACGCGTCTAAGGGAGCCGTGCGGTTACTGACCAAGTCGACCGCCATTCAGTACGCCGCCGACGGCATCAGGGCAAACTCAGTCCACCCGGGAACCATTGAGACACCCATGACCGAGGGATTCCTGGCCGACGACGCCGCCCGTCAAGACCGCATGGACCGGACACCCATCGGCCGCTTGGGACGGCCCGAAGACGTAGCCTACGGAGCGCTCTACCTAGCCTCCGACGAAGCGTCGTTCGTTACTGGGTCTGAGCTGGTGATCGACGGCGGGAGGACTGCGGAGTAAAGCTGGCAGCTGAATAAAATCCCCTCCCCCGCGCACGGGGGAGGGTTAGGGTGGGGGCCTCTGCTATCGCATTACCTACCCAATGTCCGGAAAATCGCTTCCTTCACACCATCCATTTCACCCAATACCTCGTTGTTCCAAAACCTGATAACCGTAAATCCAAGTTCATTTAACGCTGTTGTCCGTGCCGTATCGTAGCCAGTTGATTCTTGGTGTTGGCCGCCATCCAACTCAACAATCAGCTGGCTTTCAAGGCAAACGAAATCAACGATGTATTTTCCGATTGGACGTTGGCGCCGGAAACGTTTCCCGCCCAGTTGTTTTTCACGGAGATGAGACCACAGCGTCTTCTCGGCATCGGTGGAATCCCTTCTTAAATCTCTGGCTCTGGCCGTTTGCATCTTGGACTGTTTCATCTGGGATTCCAGTTTATTGGATCCCGCGATAACCACAAGTATGTGTTGTCACGCTAGTTAGATCTGCGCAGCAACGGACGCCCCTATCCTAACCTTCCCCCTTGCGAGGGGGAAGGGATTTTTGTTCTCCTTCGCAAGGCAAATCCCCTATTCCTATTCCTGCCTTACCCTAAAGGAGGAGAAGTTCAAGATATGGGTACCCCT
>CAVOAA010000081.1:0-12484 GCA_963693555.1 Dehalococcoidia bacterium
CTTTCAAATGCCCCAAGGTGATCCACATCGTGACGGAGATTCCCCGCTCGGCTACCGGCAAGGTCCAACGCCGGGTCGTCGCAGCAGCCTTCGCCTAACCCGGGTATCATTATCGCCAGGCAGCAATCCCGCGATCACAGTCTCATAACGGAGTCAGATTCTTGAAGATCGCCATCGTTGGAGCAGGGGCAATAGGCGCTTTTCTCGGCGCGAAATTGGCCCTTTCAGGAGTGGATGTCTATCTGATCGCCAGAGGACCACACCTGAAGGAGATGCAGGCCAACGGGGTACGGGTCCGGAGTCCTGAGGGAGACTTTGAGGCCCACCCAACCGCCACCGACGACTATGAGTCGATTGGCCCGGTGGACTATGTATTCCTGACTGTCAAAGCCCACAGCTTAACTGCGATCGCACCTAGCATAGGCCCTTTGCTTGGGCCAGAAACAGCCGTCGTCTCAGCGCAAAACGGCATCCCCTGGTGGTACTTCCAGAGCCATGGCGGCCCCTTTGACGGCATGGCCATCGAGAGCGTTGACCCGGGCGGCGTGATCGCCAATGCCATCGACCCCTCTCGGATAATCGGCTGCGTCGTCTACCCCTCAACCGTGATCGTTCAACCCGGCGTCATCGAACATATAGAAGGTAACCGGTTCTCCATCGGAGAGTTGGATGGGACCAGCAGCGAGCGCTGCAAACGCCTGGCGTCAGCCTTGATCGGCGCGGGTCTCAGGGCTCCAGTGCGAGGTCATATCCGCCACGACATGTGGGTCAAGCTGCTGGGCAACGTGGTCTTCAACCCGATGAGCGCTCTGACTGGCGCGACACTTGAAGAGATGGTGAGCCATCCCGAGACCAGTGAGATCGTGCGGACCGTCATGGCCGAGGCAGATGCGGTTGCCGAAGGTTTGGGCGTGCGCCTTCCGTTGACCATCGACCAGCGGATGGAGGGGGCCCGGAAAGTGGGCGCCCACAAGACATCTATGCTCCAGGACTTGGAGGCTGGCAGGCCGATGGAATTGGAGAGCGTGGTCGGCGTGGTGATAGAACTCGGGGAGAAGTTGGGTCTTCCAATGCCCCACACCAAGACCCTTTACTCTTGCGCCAGGCTACTGGACCAGGTCCGATCCAAATAGGCCGCCAGTATGCGAAGCTTACGGATGGGCGTTAAGGCCGCCATCGATATAGACCGGCTGACCGGTTGAATAGTCACAGAACTCGGAGCAGAGGTAAACCAATAGCGGGCCGATGTCGCCCGGATTGCCCTTACGGCGCAGGGGCGTGTACCGGACCAATAGTTCTTCCTGCTGCTTTTCCAGGGATTGGCCTTCGGTGTCGATCAGACCAGTGCCGATGGCGTTGATCCTGATGTTGAACCGACTCCATTCCACTGCCAATGACCGGGTCAACGCCAATACAGCAGCCTGGCTGGCCGCGAAAGCTGAGCCGTTGATCATGCCGCGTTCGGCCATCTCCGAGATCATGTTGACCACCCGGCCGTACTTGGCCTTGGCCATGCGCGGCAACACCTGCTGGGATAGCAGGAATGGCGCTTTGGCGTTGCGGGTCTGTACAGCGTCCCATTCGTCGACGCCGATGTCCTCCAGGGGTTTGGCGAACATGCTACGCGGGTCATTGACTAGGATGTCGACCTTGTCATGGGTGCGGTCGAATTCGTCCATGGCCTTCTTGGCGCTGTCAGCCACACCAGCGTCCATCACCGCGCCGCTGGAACCCTGAGGCAGTGACTTAAGTACTGCGTCCAGCAGAGCTTGGGTCCGGGCTATGGCAAACACACTGGCGCCGGCCTCGGCCAAGGCCTGGCCCAAGAATGGGGCTACGGTGCCGCCAGAGGTAGCCAGAATAGCCGTCTTGCCAGTTAGGTCGTATTCGGGTAGGACCGGCATGGATGTTCTCCTGAGACCAGGGCTATTTTTGCCCTGGAGTAGTTACGTGGTTATTTAGTCTTCTAGGGGTATGACCGGGGCGTGGCCGGTGGGATAGATGCCCGCCGCCAGACCGCCGCCGTCGGCGATGAACATCTCGCCGGTCATGTAATCGGAGGCCGGTGAGGCGAGAAAGACGGCCAACGGGCCGAAGTCTTCAGGCTTGCCCAGCTTGCCGGTGGGCAGGAATTCTCCGCCCCTGGGCAGACTGGCAGCCATGGTGTCGGTGGCCCCGGTTGGTACGAAGCCGGGCACGATGGTGTTGGCTGTGATCCCGAAGCGGGCCAGATTGAACGACAACACCCGGCTGAGCTGGATCATACCGCCCTTGCTGCAGCAGTACATGTATATCTCACGTCCGCCGCGCAGCCCGAACCCGGAGGCCACATTAATGATCTTGCCGTGTTCTTGGGCCACCATGGTCTGGGACACTTCCCGGGCGCAGTAGAACGCCCCGGTGAGGTTGACCCGCATGATGCGGTCCCATTCTTCATCGGTGTGCTCCCAGATTGGCTTGCGCACGTTGTCCGAGACAGCGCCGGCATTGTTCAATAGGACGTCGATCTTGCCGAACCGGTCCAGGCAAGTTTTCATCAGGTTGGCTACCTGGGAAGAGTCGGTGACGTCTGTGGCCACGAAAGTAGCGTCCACGCCCAGGCTGATAGCCTCGGCGGCTGCTTCTTCGATGGGAGCGGTGCGTCTTCCGGCGATGACCATGTTTGCGCCAGCACGGGCCATATCCCGGACCATTGCCCGGCCCAGGCCGGTGCCCCCGCCGGTGATGACAACCGACTTTCCATCCAAGCTAAGTGATTCCAGCATTTATTCTCTCTTGAGCTGCAAAGAATTTAGGATACCCATTAGTAATCAGTCCGAAGACTAATGGTCAGTGAGCGAGACGTCGCCTGCGGTGAGCGTGAGCACCGTCCCGTCGTCTTGGCGTAATAAGAGGTTGCCCAACTCATCGGTACCCTCTGCCACGCCGGTGTATGTGTCGCCTCCCCAGGTAGCCACCAGCCGTTGGCCGGTGGTTGAAAGCAGCCCCTGCCATTCGTCGATGGGAGAATCGCCCTGGCCTAGGTCCAGATAAAGGGCGTCCAGGTCCATGAGGAATTGGCGGAGCAGGTCTTCCCTGGGAACTTCCCGGCCGGCTGCTGCGTTGACGCTGACAGCAAAGGATGATATCTCCTCTGTCTGATCAGTATCCAGGCTCACGTTCATGCCTACGCCGAGCACAGCATACCATACAGAATCCCCGGCGATGGCGCTCTCGGCCAGTATCCCCGCTACTTTGCGCCCCTCGATCATCAGGTCGTTGGGCCATTTGATCTTGACGTCCAGTCCCGTGATCTTTCTGACCGCCCTGGCCGCGGCGATCCCGCCGATGATGCTGATGAACGGCAGTGCTTCCAGAGTGGGACGGAATAAGATCGAAACCAGTAGGTTGCCCGGCTGGGATACCCAACTGCGGCCCTGGCGGCCCCGGCCTGCGCTCTGGACCTCTGCCACGACTACCGCACCTTCTTCGGCATCGCCCTCACCCAACTTCGCAGCCTCGTCCATGGTTGATGATAGCTCGGGGTAGTACAGCAGCCGCCGCCCAACGATACGGGTATATAACCCTTGGCGGACTGTGGCAGCGACGAGGTTAGGAGGCATATCTATTTCTTTCTCAACTTGGAAACTGCTGAGGAATTCAACCGTTAGCCGTCTACGTCTGAAGTAGGCGCCACTAATCCCCTCTGATTGGCGTAGCTCGCAGCCTCGGTCCGGTTTGCGGCGTTGGTCTTATTGAGGATACTTCTAACATGATTGCCCACCGTGTTGACACTGATGAACAATTCTTCACCGATCGCCCTATCGGTCTTGCCGCCACTGATCAACTGCAGCACCTCCACCTCACGTTGGGTTAAACCATCGGGGTAAGCCGGACCTCGACCAGGCTTGGTTTCAACACGCTCTTGAAGTGTGCGTACCCGTTCCGCCAGCGGCTGCATGCCTAATTCACTGGAGAGTGCCAAAGATTCGTCCAGCAACGACATCGCTTTGGCGTGCTCGCCTGCATTGTTGCGCTCCAAAAGGGTTTCGGCGTGATCGCAGGATGTCCAGGCAAGCTCCGGCCTGTACCCTGCCGCAAGGCAAAATGCCCTCGCCGCCTCGAAATGTTCCGATGCCTGGTCGTAGTCCCTCATGGTCCCGGAGAGCAGGCCCAGCAGACGGTCAACAGTCGTTACTGTCCAAAGCATCGTGCCACGTTGATCTAGGAGTAATGAATAATGCTCTTTAGCTGCGGATGAATCTCCTCGGTTAACCGCCACCATTGCTAGGGCAGCCCTGGCGTACATGATCGACGTTGGGGTCACGGAATGCGCCAAAAAGACCGACTCTGCCGTTGTCTCGGTAAACTCCAAGTGCTTGGCATCGCCGGTGATACGGGCTACCGCAGCTATTGCCATGGCGGTCCGGCCAGTCGTGAAATTGTTGCTCGAGGTAAGAGGTTGAGCCTCAATCAGGCGATCCAGGTAGATTTCTCCCTGGTCGAACTTCCCTGTTTCAAACTCCAACAGAGTCCGCATACCTATCAATTGTGGAGTTGAGGGAGACAGCGCGAACCCTCGGTCGGTATATTCTCTGCCTGCTTCCCAATCGCCTTCAACACAGGACAAAAATGCTATAGGTACGGCACTTAACCAGGATAAGAACCGAGGGGTGCCGCGTCTGTCCGTCATTTCGCGCAAGACCGGTGCATGGGCTCGCGCCCCTTCCAGATTGCCCAGGTGCAGCAGACTAACCATGGTCCACCAGCGAGGCAGCACCTCGGAGTAGCTATTTTCGTTTCCAGTGGCCAGGCTTATGGCCCGCAGTCCATTTTCCGCACTCTCTTGCCATCGTAGGTGGTTCCCGCTGACATCGGCGGAATAGGCCAGAGTCTGGACTTCCAATTGAACATCATGCTCGCGCCTGGCGATTGCGGTCGCATCTCCCAAGGCTTTTTGTGCACCTTCATAATCGGCATTTGCGAGACCCAGAATCCCACCGTAGCGGGAGAGGAGCCGACCTGCCTCATGGGAGTCAGGCGGCACCAAAGAGATAGCCCGGGCCAAAAGGCCTTCAACCCCTCGCACGCGGCCAGTAGGAGGGGTAAGAGGAAACTCCGCTGCAGCCACAGCCCGGTCAACGTTCCCGTTTAGTTCGTAATACTGAAAAGCACGGCTAATGGCCAAGAAAGCTTCTTCAATCTGTGGACCCACTCCAATCGCGCCTTGAGATCGGGCCAATCCAAACAAGAGAGCTGCAGCCTCGTCATCAGGCGCGGCTTCCGTTCCCGACGACGGTATGTGCCTTGCGGCCAGACCTCTCCTGAAATGGGCGATCGCGTCTTCGTAGCCATAGGTCTCCAAGGCCGATTCCCCGGCCAACAGGGAATACCGAACGATCTTCTCGGTGCCCAGCAATGCCTCGGCCTGGGAAAAATGATGGGCCAATTCTCCGGCGTGCCCAACCAGGTTGTGCTGATGCAAGTCCTCCAACGCCTGGGCGACCACTGAATGGACCTGAGCTCGCTGCATGGGAGGAATCTCTTCGTATACCGCCTGTTGGACCAGTGCGTGTCCGAATCGGTAGCCGGCGTGCTCATCAGATAGCGACTCCACGATTCGCATACCGAGCACTTCGTCCAATCCGCTGAAAAACTCTTGCTCTGTGTACTCGGTAGTCACGGCTTTAAGCAATGTCAGGTCAAAGTCCAGGCCGATGACCGATGCATTCCGCAAAATCTGACTGGAGGCACTTGAGAGAAGATTGATGCGCCTGGATATGGCTCCACGGAGAGCTTCGGGCATGCCGGCCACCCAGTCTTGGCTACCCATGATCTCTTCGTGGCTTACCGCGCTGACAACCTCGCCGATGAATAGCGGATTACCACCGGTCCGTTGGTGCAACGATTCGACGGTAGCGTTTGCCACGGTGACCCCCGCCCTCGACTCTACGAAATCACCGACCTCTTGGCTGGTAAATCCTTCAAGCCGGACTAGTTGAAAGCTAGGCTCGCGGACGAGGCTCCCCAGTGTCTGGGTTAATGGATGGCTCGCCGTCACTTCGACATCGCGAAACGTGCCAACTACCATCAATGCGCTGGCAGAGATTTCCTGCCCTAGGAATTCGAGAAGCAATAACGAAGATTCATCGGCCCAGTGCAGGTCGTCTAGGACAATCACAAGTGGCTGCCGGCGGCTGATGTTCTTCAAGAAAGTGGCGAAGGAAAAGAAAAGACGAAACCGGGCTTGGTCCTGGTTCAGGGCCGACGGCTTTTCCAACCCGTCCAGGTTGGAGGAAAGTTCGGGGAGTATCTCGCTGATCTCCGAAGCGCCCGTTCCCAGGTCTTCCCGGATTTGGTCGGTTCCGGTTGACTCGATATAGGCACGAATGCCTTGTAGCCAAGGCCAATATGGAGGCGCTCCCTGTTGTTGGCGGCACCAGCCCCGGAGCACTATGGCCCCGTGATCGGCGGCAATGGAGGTCAACTCTTGTGCCAGGCGAGTCTTGCCAATGCCTGGCTCTCCGGACAGCATCACGATCTGCCCTCGGCCTGCCGAGGCGTTTTCCAGAGCTGCGGTTAATACGGCCAACTCCGATCGGCGGCCGATGAAATCTGATTCCCGAGGCTGGTCGCTATTCAAAACACGCACCGTTACATTCGTTGGGGACATACTACAACGAATCCGCGTGCGTCTGCCTCTATTTCGTGGCTGCTCGACATAGCTCACCACAAGCGGCGGTATCGGCAGGCCTTACCATCAATTCTACTGGCGTGACGACAGACCCGGCTCGGCCGGACGAAATCCGGCTGCGCCGGTGCCGGCTACCAGGCGTGTTCTATCTTGTCCTTGAGGATGTCCACCAGCTCCGAGACTGGGACGCGAGCCTGGTGCATGGTGTCCCGATCGCGGATGGTCACCTGATTGTCGTCGATGGTATCGAAGTCGATCGTCACGCAGTAGGGCGTGCCTATCTCGTCTTGACGGCGGTAGCGGCGGCCGATGGCTTGTGAGTCGTCGTACTGTGTCCTGAAATGCTTGCGGAGGATGTCATACACTCTCCGGGCGGTGGGCAGCAGTTTGTCACTCCTGCTCAGGGGCAGGGCGGCCACTGTGACCGGCGCAAGGTCGCGGTGTATGTGGGAGACCACGCGCACATTGTCGCCGTCCGGTTCCTCGTCGTAGGCGTCCAGCCAGAAGGCCAGGGTGGCCCGGTCGACGCCGCCGGAAGGCTCGATCACGTAGGGCAGATAACGCCGGTCGTCCCCTTCTTCTGCCTCGTCGAAGTAGGTCAGGTCCTGGCCGCTATTCTCCTGGTGTTGGCGCAGGTCATAGTCGCCGCGGTTGGCGATGCCTTCAAGCTCGGCCCAGCCCCAGGGGAACCGGTACTCGATGTCGTAGCAGGCCTTGGCGTAGTGGGCTAACTCGTCGCTGCCGTGCTCGCGCAGTCTCAGGTTTTCGGGCCGTATGCCCAGGTCCACGTACCACTGAAAGCGTGCCTTGACCCATTTATCCAGCCATTCGTCGTCGGAGCCAGGCTTCACGAAGAACTCCGCCTCCATCTGCTCGAACTCCCGGGTGCGGAAGGTGAAGTTTCCGGGTGTGATCTCGTTTCGGAACGATTTGCCTACCTGGCCGATGCCGAAGGGCAGTTTTTTCCTGGTAGAGTCCAGCACATTCTTGAAGTTCACGAAGATGCCTTGGGCAGTCTCCGGGCGCAGGAAGACCTCATTGGCGGTGTCTTCCACCGGGCCCATGAAGGTCTTGAACATCAGGTTGAAGCGCCGGGGCTCACCCAGTTCTCCGTTGCAGTTGGGGCAGCGCAGTTCTTTCAGGGCGGCAGCAGCTTCGGGGGACTCAGGGTCCACGCCCGTGGCCTCCAACAAGTGGTCCTGGCGGAACCGGGAGTTGCACTCTTTGCACTCAACCAATGGGTCGGAGAAATTCTCGACGTGTCCGCTGGCCACCCACACCTGAGGGTGCATCAGGATGGCGGCGTCCAAGCCCACCATGTCGTCGCGTTCGGCAATCACCGAACGCCACCAGGCTTCTTTCACGTTGCGTTTGAGTTCGACCCCCAGCGGGCCGTAGTCCCAGGTGGAGCCCAGGCCTCCGTAGATCTCGGAGCTTTGAAACATGAAACCCCGGCGCTTGGACAATGACGTCATCTTGTCCATGTCGGCGTAGGGCATATAGCGGACCAAGTGGGTACCTCCTGAGGTGCAGAAAAAGGAATGTGGCCCGATATAGAGCCACATTCGAGGTTATCAAGTCCAGTGGGGGATGTAAACGGGCCGGGCACCTGATTCACGCCGCGTGAGCGAAGCTCGCCCCATACAGGGTAGGAGCCCCAGGCGTTAGTTCAAGAAGTTGATGACGTCCATAGAAACGGGCGTGGTGCGCTCCAGGTATAGTATCGAACCCTTCAAAGGAATCAACTCCAGTGTGAAGGTTGTCTTGATCCCCAAAGCTGATTTCAGAGTGTCGTCGTTGGTATCGTGGAATCCGGTATTGAGGTTAATTAACTCGATCAGATACACTTCGTTGTTTTCCAGCAGATTATCGGAATCTGAGCTACCGACTGGGGTGACCGTCATCCCGGCAGTCGAAGCGAATAATTTGTGCTGGTTTTCGTCGGTGTAGCGAACCGTAGTTCTGCCCGGAGTCAGGTCAACATCCGCGCCACCGGCCGTTTGGGCCACGTGGAATGAGAGGTTTATCATCGTGCCCGTGGCGGTGGCTGAGGTCGCCGTCCCAATCATCGAACCCTTGAGCTGCATCGAAGCGCGGGTTTGGGCCAGGCCCGCGGTGACGGTCTCTCTCGCCTTGTCACTGGAAAACATACCGGTGGACAACGCGGAGAAGGCAAATACTGATGAGACCACCACGAAAGCGATCAAGACGATCGCGGTCTCCAGACCGGTTATACCCTTTTCGTTGTTCCGTATTCTAATAATTTGATTCATGAGTTGAAAAGAAAATTGCATTTAGTATTTTTTTGTCGAACAATTGGAAGTACTGGTAAAAATTAACCAACGTCATTAACTAGAATCCCCGTTAGCGCCCTTTTCCCCAAGTGCTTGAGGGGCCATTTGGCCTGGCCCAATTGGACCGGGCGCGCTGTACCAACAAGGTCGTCGGCCACCGGCAAAACTGACCACGTACCTCGATTCCGCTTGGAACTAGGCATGAATCTCACGCAAATGGCCTGACCAAAAAAGACCACCGGCGAGATGAGATCTGCCGGGCTGGAACGGTGAAGCAAGGAGAGTCCGCGAAACCAAGACCGTTTTCAGCCTGGAGTTACGCAAAAGAAAAGCCCCGGTAAGTCCGGGGCTTTTTGTATCTAAGGGCCAGTTGGGTTAGTTACGGGATAGCTTTGTTTTCGGTGGTCGAAGGTCGATCTAGGGAGATTGGTCGCTTGTGAACGCCTCCGTTGTGTTAACGGCTGTGCTAACTGCCGGTGTACCAATTGCCGGCATCCACTGGCGCACAGCTTCAAGCAGACTGTCGGCTCGCAGGTCTTCCAGCTTGAGGTATTGGGCGCCCATGGCCTCGGCGACCGGCTGGACCATGCCCAGCCTGATAAAGCCCGATTCGGTGTCCACGACCACGGAAGGGATCTTGTCTTCCCCGATGATTCCCGCCGCGGCGTAAGCCTCGTCCAAAGGCGAGTCAGGCCCGATCGCCACATTGCCACGGCCGTCGGACAGCAGGACCAATAAGGGCATCACGTCCCGGTCTTTGATCCGTTCGGTTTCGATGACTTCCAGGGCCTTGAACAGACCGGCGCTCAGCGGGGTCCGGCCACCGGTGGGCATCTGCTGCAGGTGCACCTGGGCCAGGTCGACGCTGTTGGTGGGCGGGAGTAACAACGAGGCGCTGGTGCCCCGGAACGAGATCAGACCCACACGGTCCCGTCGTTGGTAGGCGTCTAGCAAGAGGGACATCACTGCCCCTTTGACCGCCACCATGCGTCGTTGGGCGCCCATGGACCCGCTGGCATCAACCACGAAGAGCACCAGGCTGCCGGACTTGTTCTCTCTGACCTTATCGCGTATGTCCTGCGCTTCGACCAGTATGGCGTTCTGAGACTCGGAGGTCTCGCGACGGCCCACCTGATGGGGCGCGGCGGCCCGGAGAGTCGCGTCCAGGGCCAGGCCGGATGCCTTGCCTTCGGGTAGCCGGGAGCGCACGTAGCGGCCGGCTGAAGAGTCGGTGATGGTGACGTTGCGGCGGCCGGAGGCGCGACGGGAGCGTTGGTCGGGAGGCTTCAGGTTTAGAGGCCGGATGGCAAATGGGTCGCCCACCTCAAACTGCTGTTCTTGACCCAATGAGCCAGGCCCGGAGCTATCGGGCTCGCTCTCAGCTTCGTCTTGTTCTGATTCTGGCTGTTCTAGCTCGGGTTGTTCTAACTCGGGCTGTTCTAACTCGGGAGGTGATAAATCCGAGGGCTCGGAATCGCCCTCTCCTTGATCGTTTTGAGATGAGTCCTGGGATTCTCGCTGATGGTCTTGGCTCTGGAAGTCGTCGACCATGGAGTCCAGTTGCTCGGTGGCCAGGTTGGGTTGCTGGAAGGGTTGCCGTCGTTGCCGGTGCAGCAGGGCCAGTTGGGCGGCCTCCCGCACATCCTCGGCGTTGACCTCGGTCCGTTCTTCGTAGGCGGCGATGGTGGCGGCGGTCTTGTACATCACGATGTCGCCGCGCATGCCGTCAACGTCGTACTCGGCGCAGATAGATGTGATCAGGGCTAGGATGTCGTCGCTTACAATCACTTGAGGCAGCAGCGCTTGGCTCCGTAGGACCCTCTCCCGTTCTTCCTGCTCCGGACCCTGCCATTTGGCCATGAAACCTTGGGGGTCGGCCTCGTAGGCGATGCGGCGCTTGACCACTTCTTGGCGCTCTTCGGGGGTGAACCGGCCGTCCACTTCTACAGCCAAGCCGAAGCGATCCAGAAGCTGGGGACGGAGGTCTCCTTCTTCCGGGTTCATAGTCCCAACCAGGATGAACTCAGAGCGGTGGGTTATGGAGATACCCTCACGCTCCACGTAGTTTCGGCCCATGGCGGCGGCGTCGAGCAGTATGTCCACCAGGTGGTCGTTGAGGAGGTTGACCTCGTCGATGTACAGGATGCCACGATGTGTGGCGGCGATGAGTCCAGGTTCGAACACCCGGTTGCCGGTCTTGATCGCTTCTTCGATGTCTAGCGAGCCCACCAGCCGGTCCTCAGTGGCGCCCACAGGCAGGTCTACGATCGGTATCTGTCTGACCACGATCTGCGTGTCAACGGCCTGGGGTTCGCAGCGGGCGCATAGCCCCTGCCGTTCTTCAGGGCTGCAATTGTAGGGGCAGCCTTGGACCACTGTGACCTCTGGGAGCAGAGCCGCCAGCGAACGGACCGCCGTGGACTTGGCGGTGCCCTTTTTGCCGCGTACCAGAACGCCGCCGATCTTGGGATTGACAGCGTTCAATAGCAGCGCCCGTTTCATGGCCGTTTGTCCGACGATGGCCGTGAAGGGGAACCTGGATTCTGAGTTGCCGGATTGGGATGGCCTACTTTGCTGGGTCATGTGCGGACGGGTTGTCCGGTGACCGGATCAAAGCGGTTGCCCGTCTTCTCGTCGCGATGTTGGTACCAATACAGCCCAGCAACGACCCCAGCCGCCATCAGCGCCCAGGTCAGGAACTGTCCGGTCATGGTCAATGCTCGGAAAAGCTCCAGCAGGTCGATCGGGACCGCGACTTCGTCCGGGTTGGCCGGAAAGGCGAAGAACATGATGACGTTATAGGCCCCGTACGCCAACATCGCTCCGCCATACATCTTGAGCTTGATACTGGCGTCCGCCGCGCCTTCTCTGATGGCTTTGACCCCATACATCAAGACGCCAACCCCAACGACGGAAAAGAACATGAACATTATCTGAAAGCCTTGCCGGTCGGTCAGAGTTCCCTCATCACCGACACCGGGCGGGTTTAATGGGTAGCGTATGAATGGGAATAGGGATAATGCCCAGAACCCCAATGTAGCAACCACTACGGCCAACGCTAAGGGCTTCCAATCCGGAACTGCCTTCCGCATGAGCGTAAATCCGGCCGCGAATACGATGCCCAACACCGCTCCGTAGATACCACCACCCACTGCCATCCCCCATCGCTGCGTGCCTAATGAGATCAGTGGTGCTTCATCGGGAGAATTGGGTTCGGCGAGCGCAGCCTGGGCCTCCTCAAAGTCGATGGCCCGCTCGATGACAGGCACGGTAAATATGTTGTGGAAACCGCCGACCAGTAGCCCGGCGATCAAGCCGGCCACTAGCCCGAGGATCAATATTCTAGGCATGTGGCTACCTCATATATAGCTAAGGAAAGTTGGAGGGTTGGGCAACAAGGATTTGGGCAACAAGGCGTAGAGCAGACGTCTGCCGGGTTGGAGGCTGGGGACATGGGGTTGGTGGGCTAGGTGAAACCGCAGTCTCCGAGATGGAGACTGCGGAAATGAACTCGTTA
>CAVOAA010000082.1:0-12469 GCA_963693555.1 Dehalococcoidia bacterium
GTAGAGCACCCGGACACCGTAATGGACCCTGGAACGGCGCGGCGCCGGGTCGATCACCGCCCAGTAGAAGAGGAACCCGGACGACATCATTGTCATGTGCATGATGGCGTGGACGAACTCATTCCGCAGCGCCAGGTTGAACCCACCGGGTATCTGCCACAGGTATAGAACGCCCATGAAGATCGCCACGGTGATCACGGGGTTGGTCATCTTATCGTAGGCTGCACGGGCCAGGGGGTGCCTAACCGTAGGTCGGACGAACCCTTGCAGCACCCACAGAGGCAGCCCTCTGAGCATGGGCGTAAGCGGCGCTCCCAGCAGTACCAACAGCGGGCCCAACATCCGCAGCAGGAAGTGCTGCAGCTGGTGGAAAGACAGCATGTGTTCGGACAAGTTATCCAGGGGCGATTGCAGGGCGATGAAGATCGTGAACAGCCCGGTGAAGAACGCCGCCTTCTGCCAGCGGCTGATGGGATGGCTGGGGCGCGTCCAATTGGCGAGTCCGTTCAGGTACAGGTAGGCGACCATCAACAACAGCAGCGTCGCCAGTGGGTTCCAGTTCCAGGCAGTGAACGGGTTCTGTCCGTTCTCGATGCCGTTGTGGGCGTGGGCGGCGGGCGTGTCCCACACCAGTTGCAGCAGTGCAACCACCGCTAGGGCCAGCAGTATTGTTCGGCCGGTTTTAATCATGGGTTAGCCCTGGGCTTCGCCTTGTTCGCCCAAGTCAGCCAGTTCGGACCGGCGCCGGTTCTGCCGTTTAACGCTCCAAATCAGCCAGATAACCCCCACCATCATGGCGGCGAAAATCCCGAAGAACACCAAGCTGCCGTCGGTGTAGCGATTGAGGGACGGCACCTCTATCGTCAGTGCGTTGGCGCCACCATGGCCAATGGAACTGGTTACATCAACGTCGATGGTCCAATCGCCTGTTGAGCCAAGGTTCATCCGGGCATCGTACCGCCGTGGGTCTCGCGGTGAATTGTGGGCCGTGCCCCAACCCTCGTAGTCTTGATCATCGTTGTTGGCCTTGAGTATCACTCGTGCGTCGGACACCGTTTCTCCGGTGTTGGCGTCGGTGATGAACAGGGCCATCTGCAGGAACCCGGCGGCCAGATTGGAGTTGATTATCACGACCCTCACGGCGTGAGGACCGGCGATGATATTAACGCCTCTATCTCCTCCGATCGGTTCTTCTGTTTGTGCGAAAACGGAAGAGAACGGCGCGAATAAGAGCAGGCCGAACGCAATGATTGCCAGGGCGGTGTTTCTGAATCTGATGCTGGTCATTTTCATTTATCTTACGTGGAGCCAACCCTGGTTGGGTAAAGCCAACCCTTGTTTGGTAGAGCCATCCCTTATACGCAGAAAGGGGTCTCTCAGGATTCGTTGTACCTGCGGCCGGATGCGTCTACGGCCGGGTGTTCGATATGGTGGTCCTCAACGCAGCCGTCCATCGAGTCTTCCAATTGGATGGTCACATGCGCGATGCTAAACTCACTGGATGCGATGGCCCGTAGGCGCTGCAACACCGGGTTCGGGTCCTCCATCACGGCGGCATCGGCGGTGACGTGGGCGCTCAATGCGTCGTACCCAGTGGTAATCGACCAGGCGTGGATGTCGTGTACGCCGGTCACGCCGTCTAATTCCTCAAGACGTTGGCATAATTGATGCAGGTCCAGGTGGGCCGGAGTCCCTTCCATGAGAACATGAACGACCTTCCATAGCAACCGGAAGGAGCTGGCCAGGATCAGCACACCGATCACGATGCCGAATATCGGGTCGGCTATGTCCCATCCGAAGGACATCACCAGAACTCCCGCAGCCACCACCGCCACTGAGCCAAGCAGGTCGGCAACCACGTGGAGGAACGCGCCTTCCACATTAAGGCTCTCGCCGGACGACCGGTGCAGGACCCAGGCAGCGGCCAAGTTCACAAACAGTCCAACCACGCCCACGACCAACATCAGAAGGCCGTCGATATCTGGCGAGTCGTCGAACCGGCGGGACGCCTCGAAGAAAATCAGGGCAGCCATGAACCATAGGCTCAGGGCGTTTAGCATGGCTGCCAGTATCTCGGTGCGGTGGAAGCCGAAGGTCTGCCCGATGGATGCCGGCCGGCCGGAGACCCAGATCGCCAGCAAGGCCAGGCCGATGGCGGCAGCGTCGGTCAGCATGTGGCCGGCGTCGGCCAGAAGAGCCAGGCTGCCGGAGACGAGGCCGCCGACAACCTCGACGACCATGTAGAGCATGATCAGGACCAGAGAGATGGTGAGGCTGCGCCTGCTGGCCGAGCGATGGACGTGGTTCTGGCTTGAGGGGTCGCCGGGGTGTTCGTGGGTGTTATCCATGAGGGGAGTTATTCTGCGTCCGCACCGGGGTTTAATACGGTGACGAACGCAGAATCTACATCAGCTATCTGAGCCGAAGCTTCAGGCCGGCCTAAAGCTGAAAAGTCTTCTTCCAGATACCAGGCGAGCTGGTCGCATGGGTCATGATGTCCCGCATGCGGGGGTTGTCGGGATGAATCTCCCGCTGTTTCAACCACTCTTCGGTCTCCGAAACGTTCTCATCCTCGAACTCGTATACCGTGGCGAATAGGGGCTCTCCCCGCACGGCCGTCCAGCGGCGTCCGCGGATCACGCCAGGGCACTTTTCGTAATTGGGGACGTAAACGCCACTGTACCATTTGTTCCATTCGTCTTGGTCGGCGGGGGCAACGTCCATTCGGCCGATTTGCAGCGCGTTGGCCATGTCGCTGTTGGCGATATCGTCCGTGAGGGCGGTGGGGTGGATCATGTCCAGCACCAGGTTGAAGAAGTTGGTGCCGATGAGGCTGGGAGAGACCTTTGATCCCCACTCGGTGCGTGGGCGGTTCTTGAAGGCGTCGGTTTTCACCACGTCTACGCTCTCCAGTTCATACACGGCCAGGTGCTTGGGGCCGCTCTTGGTCGCCTCGTAGCGAGCGGCGTTCAGAATGCCGGGAACGCTCATCAACTCTTGCAGATGTTCTTCCTGGTACCACTTATTGAAGTCTTCTTCTTTATCGGCTGGGATGTCGGCCGCAACCAACATCAGGCCGGTTCCTTTTTTGTTAGCCATTTCTGCCTCCGTATCTACCGTTTGATTCGATTTAGTTTGGGTGTTGCCATGATAGCCATCACGGCCGATTTTTGCTACGTGGGTTTGGCTACGCGGGCTAGACCGATACCAGGTATTCCACCAGTTTTTCCGGGGCGGACAGGAACGGCGAGTGCCCGGTGTTCAGAGTGAATGTCCGGCGGCAGGGCATGTTGGCCTGCATCTCGCGCTGGAACTCGATCGGGAGAGCCCCGTCCAACTCGCATTCGATGTAGACCCTGGGCACCCGGCCATAGTTCTTGGCGGTGGTCTGCATCGGGTCCATCAACGGCCCGGTCGGCTGGGGCACCAGCATGGTCTGGGCCCAGGCAAAGTCGTCGTCCGTGCAGTCGTTAAAGAACCTTGCGCGGACCGCATCGGCGTGGAATATTACGGAGCCGAGGTCGTCGGAAACGGACCAAGCATCCCTCTGCAACCCTGCCCGCACTACTTCGGTCTCTCGTGAGGCCACCGGCATCATGGCCCGGCCGTCTTCAAAGAGTAACGCTGTCAGATAGACCAACGATTTGATCTTGTCGGGGCGGTACTCGGCGGCCTGGGTGATGGTTAGGCCGCCCAGGCTGTGGCCCACCAGCACGACCGGCTCGTCCGATTCGTCCAGAACTTCGCAGACCTCATCGGTGTAGGACTTCAGTGTTACCTGGCCAGGTGGCATGTCGAACTCGCCGTAGGTGTTGCCAGGCAGGTCGACCGCAAAGGCTTCGTGGCCTTGGGCGTTCAGCAACGGGACGACCTTGTCCCAACACCATGAGCCGTGGGACGCGCCGTGGACCAGTACGAACATAGTCATTGTGTATTCCTCTAGGTCGAATTGCAGGTCTAGTTATCGAGACCGAAGAGATCAGTGCATCTTGATAACGTTGTCGGGGGAATGATGTATTACGGTGACGATCTTCCAACCGAACTCGGTCTTCCGGCATGCGAAGGACGCGCCTCGACGCTCCAACTGCTGCCCGTCTTTAGTGAACCGGACAGCCAATCCGCTGGCCATTGCCGTATTGTCGTTCAGCACCTTAATACTGGCTTCGTGCCGCTCGGTATGGTCAAAATCGGCAGCCGCCATTTCAGCGAACCGGGGGGCCCAAGGCTTCGACCTCAACACAGGTGGAGAACACGAGTACGTCCTGCGGCACGATGAACACACACGGCAGGTGGAAATAAGCGACGATGGATTTCAGGTCCAGGTTGCTGAAATCACGGAAATAATCGACGAAAAGCTGGTCTACTTCCTGTTCGAGTTCGGTCATGTTCTTACTCCAGCATAGACTCCCGGAAGTTGTCGATGGTGCTCTGTTGGACACCATGGTGTAGAAGGTATGATTCTGAGCCGCCGTAGTCGCTTTGGCTAACGTCCAAGAACTTCTCGATGGCCGGCTGCGGGGCCAGTATCCCTTCCCGGGTCGAGCTTTCGAATCCCGGCATCTTCTTGATGCGGGCCAATATGCCGTCGATAACGTCGTTGGTCAGCAAGAAATCGGCCACGATGTCATCACGGCCAACGCCTAGAACATCAAGTATTGTCGCGCCTAAGATGCCGGTCCGGTCCTTGCCGGCGCTGCAATGGAACATGGCCGGTTGGTTCACATCCTGGGCGAGCGTGGTGAAGGCCTGGGCGATCAGGGTGCCCGAATTGTGGAGCATCCACTGATAGATCGCCGAAAGCCTGGCCCCTGATCCCTCTCCGGAGGTCGGCGGGTCGATGCCGCGACGTTCCAGGAACGGGTAATTGTGGTAGGCGATACCGGACAGTGCCAGTAGGCCCCGGCCATCGTCCAGCACACCGTTGCTGCTGCGGAGGTCAACGACCGATGTGATTCCCAGCGTTCCGGTGATGGTGTGAACGTCCGACTCGGTCAGCGTGCTCGGGGAGTCCATGCGGAATAGACGCCGCCATTTCACCGACCGCCCTTCTGTTGTGGGATACCCGCCTTGGTCTCTGAAATTTACGGCCCCATCCAAAGGTATTAATCGTTCGATCTGTTCTGTCATCAGCCGGGGCGGACTAGGCCCCTTCCACCTCCAATTCCTTGGCTCTGGCCAGCATGGTCCGGGCGGTGGCCTCGTGGGCGATGTCTACCATGTCGCCGTCAAACGTAACTGCAGCGCCGCCAGTGGCCCGCATCTCTTCCATGGCGGCAACCAATCCTTGCCAGTGCTTCACATCTTCCGGGGACGGCGAGAACACCTCGTTGACCACCGGGACGTGGGAGGGGTGTATCAGGTGCATCCCGGTATAGCCCAGGTGCTTCAACTGGGTGGCCAAGGCCCTGAGGCCGTCCAGGTTGTGGATGTCCATCCAGCCGCCGCTCATTGGGTAGGGCACGCCGGCGGATCGGGCGTCGATCAACACTTTCGACTTCAAAAACAAAGTCTCCAGGCCTTCGGGGGTCCACTCGAAGCCTATCGACCGGGCCGTGTCGCCGCCCTTACCGCCGCTGCCGCCCATGTGGGCGACCCGGGGCGACGCCGAGGCGATCTCGTAGGCCAGGCGGATGCTGGTCGCAGTCTCCATGCCGGGGTCGATGAAGATGGTGCCTACTTCCATGCCGGCTTTGCGCTCGAAGTGGGACAGCAGGTTGTCGACCTCCACAACGTCGGCCGGGCTTTCGACCTTGGGGACCAGGACGCAGTAGAGTTGAGGGCAGGTTATCGCCTCCAGATCGCCGCCGGTAAGGCCGGTCTCCAGGCGGTTTACTCTGACCGTCAGCGTCGGCTTCACGCCGCCCAGTTCCTCCAGCATCTTGCGGACCAGACCGCGGGCCTCCGCCTTGTTGGGGACGGGCACTGAGTCTTCCAGGTCCAAAATCAGCGCGTCGGCGCCGTATTGGGGCGCCTTCCGCATCCAGTCTTCCTTGTTGCCGGGGACGTACATGGACGTTCGGAGTGGTCTGGCCGCTGCCATGGTGGGCTCCTCGTTAGCTATCAGCTCTCAGCGTGCGGCTGTCAGCTTTTAAATTACTTTCTCTTCTTTCAAAGCGTTTAGGTCTTGGTCTGATAGACCTAGGTATTTGGTGAATATCTCTTTGTTGTGCATGCCCAGGGTGGGGGCGCCGGGGATACTTGGCAGTTCGCCGCCGGAGAATTTCACCGGGAACCCGGAGGCGATTCCTTCCACCGGCTTGTCCATGGTCGCGTTTAGCATGGGGAGCAGGCTGCCGCGGTCCCAGAAATGTTGGTCTTCCATGACCTGTTTGGCGGTGCGCACAGGAGCGCAGGGGACGTCGAAATCTTCCAAGCGTTTCAGCGCGTCTTCCAGGGTATATTCTCCGATCAGGAGCTGGATCGCTTTCCGGGCGTCTTCCACATTGACCGTCCGCGCCACGTAGTCGCTGAACCGAGGGTCTTCCAACAACTCAGGGGCGTCCATCGCCCGGGACAACCTTCCCCATTGGTCGTCGCTGGTGACGGTGAGAGATAGGTCGCCGTTTTTCGTCTCGTACAGTCCGGTTGGCCCGCTGCGGCTGATGTTGCCGGTACGCAGCGGCAGGCCGTCGGCGATGGCCTCTTCCAGGTTCTCCATGAACATCATCGACACCAGCGTGTCCATCATGGACACGTCCAGGTACTGGCCCTTGCCGGTGCGGTCTTTCTCGCGTAGGGCGGCCAAGATCGAGTAGCAGGCGAACATGGGCGTAACCAGGTCACCTATATAGAAGCCCACCTTGACCGGCGGGCGGTCTTCCTCTCCGTTGATGTCCATCAGACCGCTCATGCCCTGTATCTGGGGGTCGTGGGCGGGCTTGTCGGCGTAGGGGCCGGTCTGGCCGTAGCCGGAGATGGAACAGTAGACGATGCCAGGGTTCACCTTGGCGACTTCATCGTAACCGAGGCCGATTCGGCGCAGGGAGCCTGGAGCCAGGTTTTCCACCACCACATCGCACTGCTTAGCCATGTCCAGGAACATCTGCTTGCCCTTGGCGGTCTTGAGGTCAATGGTGACGCTCTTGACGCCCTGGGTGCGCTTGAGAAACCGGGTGGAGATATCGTCGTCGGTCTGAGGCCGCACGTTGGTGCCCTTGGGTCCGGCAAAGGGGCCGTTTCCCCTGACCGGGTCGCCTATGCCGGGAATCTCCACCTTGATGACTTCGGCGCCCATGCGGGCCAGGTTCATGGAGCAGAACGGCCCGGCAAGGTACACAGTAACCGCCAGGACTTTAATATCTTTCAATGGTTCCATGTCTTCTCTACTCCATGTGTTCCTGGGTATTCGCGGGGTTTTCCGGGGTCTTTCAGGCTTTTCGCGGGTTTTCCCGGCTTCGGTACAACGGGTTTTGCTACCTGAAGGCCGGGTTGTATTCGACGGCCATTCTCTCACAGAATCGGTCTGCTGTGGTACAATTTGCCCCACTCCAGCCAGGCACTAGATTACGTGTGAGGTAGACTCGATGGCAGAAAACATCGTCCTGTCCAACACCGAATATAAAGTGGTGGGGACCCGCCCTATCCGCCATGACGGCACCGACAAGGTAACCGGCCGAGCCAAATACGGCGCGGATTACCAGGCCGCAGGCATGCTGTTCGGAAAGGTACTACGCAGCCCCCATGCCCATGCCCGTATCAAGTCCATCGATACGAGCAAAGCCCTGGCCATCACCGGGGTAGAAGCGGTGATCACCGGCGCTGACATGCCCGGAGCCAATAAAGACGGAGCCTCTCGCGGCACTCAGATGGCCAGCGACAATCTACTGGCCCGGAGCAAAGTCGTTTATAAGGGTCATGCCATCGCCGCCGTGGCGGCCGTGAACCAGCACGTCGCAGAATCGGCTATGGAACTCATCAAGGTGGAGTACGAAGTATTGCCGCCCGTGATGGATGTCCTGAAGGCGATGGCCGACGATGCGCCCCTGATTCAGGAAGACCTGACCACCACTGACTTGGGCGAACGCACGGACAAAAAGAGCAACATCGCCACCCACGTCCAGTTCTCCCAGGGCGACATCGAGAAAGGCTTCGCCGAAGCAGATGTGATCGTCGAGCAAGAGTTCACCAACGAGATGGTGCACCAGGGCTACTTAGAGCCTCAGACTGCCTCGGCCGTCTGGAATGAAAGCGGTGAGATCACGATCTGGACGAGCACCCAGGGCGCCTTCACGGCAAGGGACGCCCTTGCTCCGCTATTGGACGTACCGGTGTCCGCGATCAAGGTTGTGCCGATGGAGATCGGAGGCGGGTTCGGCGGCAAGATTCCAGTCTACCTGGAGCCGTTGGCTGCTCTGCTCTCGAAAAAGACCGGCCGAGCGGTCAAGATGACCATGACCAGGGCCGAGACCTTTGAGTGCACCGGCCCCACATCCGGCACCTACATGAAAGTCAAAATGGGGGCCACTCAGGCAGGAAAGGTCGTTGCCGCCCAGGCCTACCTGGCTTATGAAGCCGGTGGGTTCCCCGGTTCCCTGGTGGGCGCCGGCACACAATGTATCTTCGCCCCCTATGACATCGAAAACATGCACGCCGACGGCTATGACGTTCTGGTCAACAAGCCCAAGGTTGCTCCTTACCGGGCGCCGGCTGCCCCCAATGCGGCATTCGCCGGTGAGCAGGTCATGGACGCACTGGCGCAGAAACTTAACCTGGACCCCATCGAGTTCCGCTTGATGAACGCGGCCAAAGAAGGCACCCGCCGCATCGACGGACCCATCTACCCGGTCGTCGGGAACGTGGAGTGTCTCGAAGCAGCGAAGGACTCGGCCCAGTACAAATCCGAACTCAAAGGGCCCTACCGGGGACGCGGCGTGGCATCTGGCTTCTGGTTCAACATCGGCTTCCAGTCCAGTTGCGCAATCTCGGTCAACGCCGACGGCACCGTCAGCCTGGTCGAGGGTTCAACGGATATTGGCGGCTCAAGGGCGTCGATCGCCATGCAGGCAGCCGAAGTCCTGGGAATTCCCGCAGAGGACGTCCACCCCAGCGTGGGCGACACCAACTCGATCGGTTATACGGCCATGACCGGCGGTAGCAGGACCACCTTCGCCACCGGTTGGGCGGCCTACGAGACTGCTCAAGACATCAAGAAACAGATGATAGCGCGGGCTGCTTCGATCTGGGACGTTTCCGCCGAGGACATCGAACTGTCCGAGGGCGTCTATCAACACAAGACCGACCCGGAGCTGAAACTGACTTTCAAAGAACTGGCCGGTCAGCTGGCCGGATCAGGCGGCGGCATCTCCAGTCAGTCCACCGTCGATCCATCGGGCGCCGGCGGCGCTTTCGGCACCCACGTGGTGGACGTTGAGGTTGACCCGGAGACCGGCAAGGTCACCATCTTGAACTACACCATCGTGCAGGACGCCGGCAAAGCCATCCACCCCAGCTATGTGGAAGGCCAGATGCAGGGCGGCGTGGTACAGGGTATCGGCTGGGCTCTGAACGAAGAATACTTCTACAACGACGACGGCCGGATGGAGAACTCTTCGTTCCTGGATTACCGGATGCCCACCAGCCTGGACCTGCCGATGATCAATACGATCATCGTGGAGGTCGCAAATCCCGGTCATCCCTACGGTGTCAGGGGCGTCGGCGAAGTGCCGATCGTTCCCCCGATGGCAGCCATCGCCAACGCCATCGCCAGGGCCACTGGAGTCCGCATGGACCACCTTCCCATGTCTCCCGGCAACGTACTGGAGGCACTGTGGGCCAAGGACGGAGAGCCGGCGGGCCTGCAGGCAGCCGACTAACCTAGCAATATCAAAAACAGGCCAGGCCCTTTCGGGAGCCTGGCCTGTTTTTATTTAGGCCACCTAATCTATGAAGAAAATCGAACCAGGAGGGGCAACATGACAAGAGTGCCTTACGCTACAAGAGAGAGCATGGACGCCGCAGGTCAGGCGATCTGGGACGACATCGAGACTAGCCGCGGCGGGGTCGCCCGTAACTACGCCGCCTTGTTGAACAACCCGCAGGCCTCGGCGGCCATGATCGGCCTGGGCACCTACGCCCGCTACAACACGCCGATGGACCCCAGAATCAAGGCCCTGGCCGTGCTCACAGCGGCAAGGGAAGCCTGCGGACATTACGTATGGACGGTCAACCAACCGGCCGCCAAGGAGGCTGGTCTGTCCGACGAAGTCATCGCCGCCATCCGCGAGTACCGGGCACCTAACGGCCTGGACGCCAACGACGCAGCGATAGTGCAGTTCATGATCGAATTGTTACGGCAGCACCGGATATCAGATGCGACGTTCGAAGCCGTGCGGGCCATGGTAGGAGACGCCGGCGTGGTCGATATCCTGGCAGTGACGGGGTACTATCACACGCTGGCCCATGCCCTGAACGCCCTCGATGTCGACCTGCCAGATGGCACGAAGTCGGCTCTTACTTACTAAGGGGCCGAAAGGCTAAAGCGCCGAGAGGCGATTCGCCGAAGGCATAAAAAAGAGCGGCCGGTCCGCCGAAGCGAAGGAACCGCTGAAGGAGCGGCACACTACCGGTCGCTGAGCTTCGGATTTTAAAGCCGAGACGAGCTATCGTCAACCGGCCACAGGCCACAGGCCAACTAAACTTGACGCTATTAGAGGAGAGACCCCATGGGTGATTACGCTTACTTGGTGATGATGGATATCCCGGCAGAACTGGAAGACGACTTCAACCGGGTCTATGACACGCAGCACGTACCCAACATCGTAAAGGCGACGGGCGTCAACAGCTGCGTACGCTACAAGGTCGAGTCAACCAACAATGAAGGTATGGCGCGGTACGCAGCTCTGTACGACATCGACTCGCCGGATGTCCCCGCCTCTGATGGCTGGAAGGCCGAGTCGGAGAAGGGAGACTGGCCCACGCAGATCCGGCCCCATGCCACCAACCGGTCGCACACGATTTATAAGAAAGTCGGCTAGCCAGACAGCCAGACAGGCCGAATAGCTAGGCGGCCACGCAGGTGATGGTGCGGCTGACTCCGGGGATCGACTGGACCAGACCCGTAACCAGGTCAGCCATCGAAACCATATCTGCCGCTTCCACCAGGGCGATGATGTCGAAGGAGCCGGTGATAACGTCCACCGACGGCACACCCGCCATCGACCGGAGAGCTGCAGCCACGTCAGGGGCTTTGCCCACCTGTGTTTCAATCAGTATGTATGCCCTAGCTGCCATGGAGGTCCTCCCGTATCTCAGCCCGAGATGTAGGCGGTGCTGGTGACCTCGACCAGGTTGTTGGCGTCGCCGAAGTTGACGACCACTGTGGTCCTGGACGGACGGTCATGCGTGAAGAACTCGGCGTAGACCTCATTGAAGCCGGGCAGGTCATCACGGTTGGAAACGTAGCAGGTGTTGGTCAGCACATCGTCTATCGACGAACCAGCCGCCTCAAGGATCAGCGAGATTCGCTCCAGCGCGTACCTGGTCTGCTCTTTAATGCCGTTGCCAACCTCCCCGTTGGTGGGGTGACGGCCGGTGTTGCCAGCCACAAAGACCAGATTACCAAGTTTGGTGGCCTGAGACAGGGGCGCCGTGCCGGCGGTAACCTTGTCCGTGGAGACGATCTCTTTCTTGGGCATGAAGACCTGCCTTATAGCTTCGTTTGTTGCCTCAGCGGCGAACCATTTAGTTCCCAAGCGGCGGCCCTTACTAACCGTCGTAATAGCCAGCTTAGATGGCGACTCCGTCTAAGTGTCCAGCCATTATATCTTTGGTCACCAAACTGTCAATCTACCTCTCAAAAATTGGTGCTCGGCCAGGCTCAACACCGATATTGCGCGGCTGACATAAAAGCCATAGAATGAGGCCACATACTGTGGTGCGCGGTTATTCCCCCAGGCGCTCCACAGGCTTTAACAACCAGGTACAGCAAACCCCAATTGCTACGTCGTCCACGGGCTCGTCGAGGCCAGTTGGCCCATTCCCCAACACGAATATGAAAGGGAGCGATGCCAATCATGGATGCAAAAGACCTGAGAAACGTGGCCCTCCTCGGTCACTCCGGAGCCGGCAAGACCTCACTTGCCGAGGCGGCTTTGTTCACCACCAAAGCCACTACCCGCCTGGGCACGATATCTGACGGCAATACCGTCTCCGATTTTGAGCCCGAAGAAGTAAAGCGCGGCGGTAGTATCCAGACCTCCTTCGTGTCAGTCATTGACGCCGACGCCAAGATCAACTTCCTAGATACCCCTGGATATGACGACTTTTTAGGCGAGGTTGTAAGCGCATTACGCGTCGTTGAGGGAGCCGTCATCGTCGTATCCGCCCCAACCGGCGTTGATGTGGGCACCGAGCGATCCTGGAACATGTGCGAGTCTTCCCACATCCCGCGGATATTTGTGGTCAACCGCATGGACCGGGAAAACTCCAGCTTCTCCAGGAACGTCGCAGACATCCAAGCGTCTTTCGGCCG
>CAVOAA010000083.1:0-12460 GCA_963693555.1 Dehalococcoidia bacterium
CACGGGAGTGGACCCGGACTCCCTGGCCGGCTTTGGGCGTTTCCATCTGACCAACGGCCAAGAGGTCCGGCTGGATACGTTGGGGCCTGGTGACGCGCTGATTAATGAAGAAGCAGCCAGGGAATTGGACGCCGTCGTCGGGGACGAACTGGTGACCTTTGTGGCCGGTTCCAGCATTAATTTCCGGGTCCAGGGCGTCGTCGACAGCGGCGGGCTGGCCGGGCAAGGATCAACGTTGCTGATCAGGATGGACCGGGCGCAGGAGATGTTCGGCCGAGAAGGGTTGATCAACTCCATAGCCGTCTCCAACCGGGGCGGTGTCTTCGAGGGCGCCGAGGTGAGCGATGAAGTCACCGACGCCCTCAGGATATTGTTCGCCGACCGGGCTGTTGCGGCAAAGATTCAGACCCTGCTCAACCGCGTTGAAGTCATAGATGAGTTGGAGTTACTGCGGCCAACGCTAACCACCGAGCTGGCCGAGAATTTGGGCCTGTTGATCCAGCAGCTTGGCGCCGGCGCGGTGACTGACGTCTTACTTGGGGCGCTGGCAGATGAGGACGTTCAAGACGAGGTCTTGAACGCCGTGAACAACGCCGGGCTGGCGGACTTGGAACGCCAGACCAGCACGCTGTTCGCCGGGCTGGCCGAGTTCCGGGTTTTGGATATTAAGAAGCAGGTCCTGGACCAGGCAAACCAGGCCGGTTCCGGCGTGACCAGCATATTCATCATCATGGGGTTGTTCTCCATCATGGTGGGTGTGCTGCTGATATTCCTGATCTTCGTCATGCTGGCTGCCGCCCGGCGTTCGGAGATGGGCATGGCCCGGGCCGTGGGCGCAAAGCGGCGTCACCTGATCCAGATGTTCATCTTTGAAGGCACGGCCTATTCAGTGGTCTCTGGCGCCGTGGGCGTTTTGTTGGGGTTGGGGGCCAGTTCCATCATCGTTTTCATGGTCAACCGCATTTTTCAGTCGGGTGGCTCCGGAGCGCCGGAGAACTTCACCATGTTCGCCCATTTCGAGCTTAGAAGCGCCGTGGTTGCCTATTGCCTGGGCATGGTGATCACCCTGGCAACGGTCGGCATATCCGCCTACCGTGTCAGCCGGCTGAACATAGTGGCGGCCGTCCGGGGTCTCCCGCCGCCGGTGCAACAATCAGTGACGCCGTACCGCACGCGATTGTTGGCTCCGCTACGCGCGCTGTCCCGCCCGGCCACGTTGGCCTGGAGCGGCATACTGGCCTTTGCCAAGTTGGATATCCCGCGAGGTCTTGGCCTGTTGCTAAAGGCCGTCTGGGCCTTGATCACTTCTCCCGTGGGGTTCTTTGGAGCGGTGCTCCAGGCGCTCTGGGTGCCCATGAGCCACGGGTGGTTGACCGCGGTCGTGGGTGTGTTGTTAACCTGGCTGGGCACCTCGTCCGACGAGGCGGCGCCGCTGCGGATCGGTATGACCCTGGTCATCATCGGCATCGGGCTGTCCATCAAGACGCTTTCCCACCGCACCGGGCTCCGGGCCGATATTGGCGACCGCATCGCCTACACATTTATGGGAGTGGTTAACCTGGCTTTCTGGGTGATTCCGTTCAGCGCGCTCAGAGACGTCTTTGGCGAGATCGAAGGCGGCATCGAGATGTTCTTCATCTCCGGAATCGCCATGGTTGCGGCGGCCGTCTGGACGGTCATGTACAACGCCGACCTGCTTTTGAAATTGCTGACCTGGGTGACCAGCCCATTCGGCAAACTGCGGCCCGTGCTGGTGACCGCAGTGGCCTATCCGATGGCCGCCAAATTCCGGACTGGCCTGACTCTGGCCATGTTTGCTCTGGTCATATTCACATTAATCGTCATGTCCATCCTCACCGAGGCCTTCAGCGCTGCCGTGGGCGACTCAGACCGTGTGGCGGGCGGCTGGGATATCCAAGCCACGGTCAACAGTAATACGCCGATCGACGACATCCGATTAGCCATCGATCAAAGGCCAGGCCTCGATAACAACGACATAACTACCATTGGCGGATACACCACCTTCCCCGTTGAAACGAGGCAGGTTGGCGCCAAGGAACAGCGCTGGGAGTTCTATGCCATACGGGCTGCCGACGACCAGTTCTTACAAGAAACAGGGGCTACCCTCAAGCTCATCGCAACCGGCTACGAGACCCAAGAAGATGTCTGGAAGGCTGTCCGGGAAGACTCCAACCTGGTGGTGGTTGATTCCCTTGTGGTGCCATCCAGGGAGGGCTTTAGCGACGATGAGATACCGTTCGAGCTGGAAGGTCTCTTCTACGAAGACGATACGATGGAGCCAATCGACATCGAAGTCAGAGAGCCCCGCACCGGCCAGTTGATCCAACTAACGGTCATCGGGGTGATGGACCGGCTCACCGACGCGTTCGGGCAATTGGGCATCGGCATGATCGCTTCCAGGACAGAACTCGATGAAGCGATACCATTCAAGATTCCGACGACCACCTACCGGTTCAAAGCCGCCGACGGTGTCGATGTCGACCTGCTCTCAAAGAACCTAGAATCGGCCTTCCGAGAGAACGGTATGGAGAGCGACGTCCTGGCCGATCTGGTGGACGACATCGCCTCGGCCAACCGGGCATTCAACTATCTCTTCACCAGCTTCATGGGTCTGGGACTGCTGGTGGGCATCGCGTCCCTGGGCGTGGTCAGCCTGCGGGCGGTTGTGGAGCGTCGACAGCAGATCGGCGTGCTGCGGGCCATCGGCTATCGTAGGAGAATGGTGCAGCTCAGTTTCCTCACCGAGTCTTCATTCATCGTGTTGATGGGCACGGCCATCGGGGTGGCGCTGGGCACGATAATATCCTGGAACATAGTGAAAGATATCCAGCAGGACGTGGAGACCGTGCGGTTCGCGATCCCCTGGGTCCAGATAGGCATCATAATAGCCATAGCCTACGTTTTCTCACTGGCGACCACTTTCATGCCGGCGCGTCAGGCTTCCCGCATCTACCCAGCCGAGGCGCTGCGCTACGAATAACCGTCCTATTCTTGTGAACCAAGGAGCCTCGCCATGACGGCCAAATCACCGGCCAACAGCAGCGGATTCAGGGTCATCGGCACCACGCCCATCCGGCATGACGCCACCGACAAGGTCACCGGCCAAGCACGCTACGGGGCCGACATCAACATGCCCGGTTTGCTCCACGGCAAGATCCTTCGAAGTCCCCATTCCCACGCCAGAATCAATTCCATCGACGCCACCAAGGCCCTGGCATTGCCCGGCGTTAAAGCGGTGGTGACCGCTGACGACCTGCCGGTGTTGGGCGGGCGGCCGGCGGATGTGGCGGAAGGGTCGCCCCTGAACCCCCGGTTCCTTAGCAACAACGTCTTGGCCAGCGGCAAGGCCCTGTATAAAGGCCATGCGGTGGCTGCTGTGGCCGCCGATAGCCTGCATACCGCCGAGCGAGCGCTCTCGCTTATCGACGTGGACTATGAGGTCCTCACGCCCGTTTTGGACGGCAAAGAGGGCATGGAACCCGGCTCGCCGATACTCCACGACCGGTTGCTCCGCTCTGAGGGAGAGTTCTTCCGGCCCGGCGGTTTGCGGGACGATGACGACGACAGCGCTCCCACCAACATCGCGAGCCACTTCGTCTTCGAGTTGGGAGACCCGGACCAGGGTTTCAAAGACGCCGACGTGGTCGTGGAGCGGCAGTTCCGCACCAAGCCGGTGCACCAAGGTTACATCGAACCACACAGCGCCACCGCTCGCTGGGACCGCGACGGTCGAGTGACCGTCTGGGGCAGTTCCCAGGGCCACTTCGCCATCCGCGACTTCACCGCCCTGGTGCTGGGAATACCGATATCCCAAGTCAAAGTGGTGCCCATGGAAGTGGGCGGCGGGTTCGGCGGCAAGCTGGTGGTCTACGTGGAACCGGTGGCGGCTCTACTGTCGAAAAAGACCGGCCGTCCGGTAAAGATCACCATGACCCGCGCCGAGGTATTCGAGGGCACTGGCGCCACCGCCGGAGGCTACATCCAGGCCAAGATCGGTGCCACCAAGGACGGCCGTATCACCGCCGCTGACGCCCACTTCGTCTATGAGTCGGGCGCGTTTCCCGGGGCACTGGTCAACCTGGCAGCCATGACTATCTTCGCGCCTTATGACATCGCCAACGTCCGCTCCGAGGGCTACGACGTGGTCGTGAATAAACCCAAGGTCGCACCGTACCGCGCGCCGTTGGGTCCGCCTGCCGGGTTCGCCGGAGAGACCCTGATCGACGAACTGGCCGCCAAACTCTCTATGGACCCCATCGAGTTCCGGCTACTTAACGCCGCCAAAAAGGGCACCCGGCGTGTCACCGGTATTCCCTACAAGACCGTGGGCTACGTGGAAACACTGCAGGCAGCCAAGGCCCATCCTCACTACAGCGCACCCCTTGGTGGGCCGAACCGAGGCCGGGGGATCGCCACCGCCGTCTGTAACAACATCACTGGCCCGGCCAGCGCCGTGGTCAGCCTGCAACAAGACGGCAGCGTTGGCTTGGTTGAAGGGTCAGCCGACCTGGCCGGTAGCCGCACCGCCGCCGCGATGCACGTGGCCGAGGTCTTGGGCATCGCCGCCGAAGACGTACACCCATCGGTGGGCGACACCGACAGCATCGGCTATACGGCCATCAGCGCCGGCAGCAGCGCCGTTTACAAGACCGGTTGGGCGTCGTTTGAAGCCGCCCGGGACCTGCAGCGGCAGTTGGCTGCCAGGGCCGCGCTCGTCTGGGACGTCCCGGTGGAAGAAGTGGACATCGCCGACGGCATATTTACCCGCCGCGCGAACCCCGAGCAACGACTTACGCTGAAAGAGATCGCAGCCCGCCAGAACACCACCGGAGGACCGCTGATCGGCCGGGCCGGCGGTGCTTGGGGCGGCGAGAGCCCCGGGTTCGCCGTGCACATCGTGGACGTGGAAGTCGACCCGGAGACCGGCAAGACCGACATAATCAGGTATACGGCGCTCCAAGACCCTGGGACCGCCATTCATCCGCAGTACGTTGAAGGCCAGATGCAGGGCGGTGCGGTGCAGGGTATCGGCTGGGCTTTAAACGAGGAATACTTCACTGACGACAAGGGCGCGATGCTTAACTCCAGTCTGCTGGATTACCGCATGCCCATCGCCAAGGACCTGCCCATGATCGACACCCAGATCGTGGAGGTACCCAACCCCGACCATCCAACCGGTGTCAGGGGCGTGGGTGAGGTTTCGATCATCCCTCCGGTCCCGGCCATCGCCAACGCCATCAACCAGGCGATCGGCATCCGCATGTCGGAAACGCCGATGTCTCCGGGAGTGGTGCTCGAGGCGATCTGGGCTAAAGAGGACTAGGTTTCCCGGCGCGAATGTGGTTGACCCAAGCCTGTCGAACCACCGCTTCGGGTCAACCACATTCTCAAGCACGAACAAACCCTGTCATTCCGAGGCGTGAGCCGTGGAATCTCGTTGCTGATCGGTAGCATAGCCGGGTGGCCAAGAGACTCACCGCTTCACTCAAGGTGACATTCGGCAGGAGTTCTATTACGGGCACGTTGGGTTTTTTGAGAGGCATCTTTACCCTGCCCCACTAAAGCTGACGACTGACCGCTGAAAGCTGTAAGCTACGCCAAACCCCAATCCTCCGGAGGTAGCAGATGACCCAGCAAGACGCCGCGAAAAGGTTCCGTACCGTAGGCGACGGCACCGGAATGACTTCCGACCACCGTTACGAGCGGGAAGAACTCCAGTTGGCGTTCCGCAACCGCGGTATGCCCCTGGAGGGCCTGCGCTACGACGTAACACCCACCGGGATGCACTACCTACTGACCCACTTCGATATCCCAGATGTGGACATGAGCGTCTGGAACTTAAGCATTGGCGGCTTGGTAAGTAAGCCCGTCAGCCTCTCGTTGGATGAGATCAAGGGCCTGCCGAAGCGGACCGAGGTTGTCACCATGGAGTGCGCCGGCAACGGACGTGCCTTGTTCTCGCCCCGTTCGGTCTCCCAGCCCTGGCTCCTTGAGGCCATCGGCACCTCCGAGTGGACCGGCACGCCGCTGAAGGGCGTTTTGGAAGCCGCCGGGGTGCACGATGACGCCGTTGAGATCCTCTTCACCGGGTCCGACCAGGGAGTGCAGGGAGACGAGGTACAGTACTACCAGCGCAGCCTGACCATCGAAGAGGCCACCAGAGACGAGGTGATGCTGGTCTACGAGATGAACGGACGGCCCCTGGAGCCCCAGCACGGCTACCCGCTGCGCCTGATCGTGCCCGGATGGTACGGGATGACCAGCGTTAAATGGCTAGAGAGCATCGAGGCCATCGCCGAGCCCTTCAACGGATACCAGATGCATGCTACGTACCGCTACGCCCAAACACCGGAAGACCCCGGCGACCCGGTGGACGTCATTCGCGTGCGGTCGTTGATGGTCCCACCCGGCATACCCGACTTCCTGACTCGGACACGGCTTATGGGACCCGGTACGGTAACTCTAACTGGCCGCGCCTGGGCCGGCCGCCAGAGTATCTCGCGGGTCGAGTTCAGCTCAGATGGCGGCGTAACCTGGTCCGATGCTCAACTGGGCCCTCAACCGCCCCAGTTCGCCTGGCAGAAGTGGACTTCGGAATGGAGCGCCACACCCGGCCAGTACACCCTGATGGTCCGGGCCACAGACACCCAAGGCAACCGACAAGAAGTGGAGCCCGCTTGGAACATCCAAGGCATGGGCAACAACATGGCCCAAGCCGTAGACGTGATAGTGGAGGCGAGCTGATCGCTGTCAGCGATCAGCCATTTCCTTACAAGCGGGGAGGATTTGCGGGAAGTTTTTGCGGGAAGTTTTTATAGAGGAGTTCGGCCACCGCCAATGTCATTCTGAGGAGTGACGTAAGCCTGCCAAGCATCTACCAAGCATCTGCCAAGAATCTACCAGGCATAACCGTGGCAGATCCTTCGCTTCACTCAGTGTGACAACCAAGAACTACGGAGTGAGGATCACCTTGCCGTGGGCGCCGCGGCTGGCCAGGTGCTGGTGAGCTTTGCCTACTTCAGCCAACGGCAGAACCTGATCGACGATGAGCTTGGCCTCGCCGGCCGCAATCATCGGGAACATCTCGGCCATGGCCCCTTTGTGGTCCAGGGAACCCGCCGGGGAACGACCCATGCTGAAGCCAATAACCGTCCGGTTGTTGGATGTGATGTCCGACGACACCATATTGGCCGTGGTCTGCGATGCGTTGCCATAGCTGATCAGACGCCCGTAGGGCGCCAGACAGCGGACGCTCTTCTCTAATACCTCACCGCCGACACATTCGGCGATCAGTTGGACCCCCTCGCCGCCGGACTCTTCTTTGACCACTGCTTCGAAGTCGGCCTCGGTATAGTTGATGGTCACATCGGCGCCGAGAGACTTGCACAGGTCCAGCTTGGCCTGGGTCGAAGCGGTGGCGATGACCTTGGCGCCCCAGGCCTTGGCCAGTTGTATCAAGACGGTCCCCACTCCGGAGGCCCCGGCCTGCACCAGCACCGTGTCGCCGGCCTGCATATGGCCCCTGCTCTTCAGGATGTGATAGGAGGTCAGGAACACGATGGGCATACCCCCCGCTTCCACGGAGTCCAGGGAGTCGGGGTACGGGAACACCAGATTGCTGTTGATACCGACGAATTCAGACTGGCTGCCCGGCCCCATGCCCATGACCTTCTGGCCTACCGAGAAGCCGCTGACCTCCGAGCCGACAGCCGTGATGGTTCCGGCGGCCTCCAACCCCATCGAAGACGGGAGACTGGGACCGGGGTAATTGCCGCCCCGGCGCAGGACGTCGGCGTAGTTCACACCGGCCGAATCCACCTTGATCATGACGTGGTGGGGCCGCAGGGTGGGTTCATCGACATCTTCAATCAGAAGCTTGTCCACGTCGCCGAACTCGTTCAATCTAACCGCTTTCATCTGGGGACTCTCCGTGGGTTTAGGCTTGGTATAGATGATCTTGGTGCGTTGGTAGCCGCTGCCCCCCATCCTAACCTTGGTCCTGTGTTTACAATCTGCTCGTCCGATACTTTGGGAGGCAGTTGCTGGGGCAATTCCAATTCCAGTTCCCAACCTACACCGCCCGAGGCGATGACCGTGGCGCCCACGGCGTCCAATATCAAGCGACGGTCCTCGGAATCACTGCGGGATAGGTTATCACTGAGGCGGTCCCTAAGCAGGGCCAGAGCCTCGACGTTTGGCCCCACGGCCTGTATGTCATTCAGGCGTGCTTCGAGCCGTTCCTTCTCATCTTCAATCCAAATCCGCCGAATCCGAATCAGATCGATTTCCTGCTTGAATACGTCTTGCGAGATCCGGAACCGGGAAGCCAACCTGAGGACCTCGCTTTCGGCAGCCTGCTCCTCTCGATACTTGACCTCTAGACCGGCGAATTCTTCCTTCAAGCTGCTGATTGTCTGATCAGTTAAGTTCCGTTGGCGATCGAACTCTCCCAAGTAGACCTCAGGGGTTTGGAGTACCTCGGCAACGGTATCATATACGGCTATCTCCAGCTCCTCGGCTCGGAATGAAGCAGCCGGGCACCGGTCAGCGCCCCAGTCCTGCTTGACTCGGCCACGGCAGTAGTAAAGGGACCGGCCGTTTCGGGTGACCCCGGTATACACTCGGCCGCAAAGCGCGCACCGAATCCGGCCCTTAAGTAGGTAATTCCGTAGGCGGGTGTTCTTGGCAGCGTACCTCTGGTTGTGGAGGCGTCTTTCCTGCACCCACTCGAAATCCTCTTCGGATACAGCTGGCCGAGTCACCAGGCCCTCCAAACGCACCCGTTCATCTTTGGGTCTTGGTCTGGTACTGCTATTTCCGTAGGTGCCCACCCGCCGCGTCTTGGGGGCTACTGCCATCGTCTTAAGGGCCTCCACCACCCCGGCATAAGCACGGTTCGACAGAATGCCTCCAATGGTCGTGCTGCTCCAAACCCGGCGTCCTTTGGGGGTGGGCACTCCCCTCTGTGTCAGCGTCTTAGCGATGCTCCAAAGGGTCTTCCCTTCCAGCCCCATCCGCCAGATATCACAAGCCACCGGATAGTCGTCATTGGGTACCAGCCGGTCGGCCTCCCACTTCATGCCGTAAGGGCTATGGTAGTTGGGTGGCAGGCCCTTTTGGGTAGCGCGGGCCCGAAGCCCTTCCCTTGCCCCTTGTTGGGCCCGGCCAACCGAGCGTTCCTTGCCTAGGGCCAACGCCATCTCTACCAACTGGCCCTCGGCGCCATCCAACATAGGCACCCCTTGGACGGTGATCACCTGTACGCCTTGCTCCCGGCACTCAGCGAGGAACACCAGGCGCTGTAGTCCCTGGGCCTGAAGCCGGTCCCGGTCCAGCACGCCTAGGGCGTCTACTTCCCCAGATAGGATCCATTTACGTAGCAACTGGAACTGAGGACAAGCAGTGAGGTCGAGACTGGTCCAATCTACTTTCAGTAGATAGCGAGATGGGGCCTCGAAACCACCCTGGTCCAGCACATGCCGCACCGCCTCTTCTTGGGCATCGAGAGACAATTCCCTTTGGTCGTGGGTGGATACCCGGCACCAGATGGCCGCGATGCCAGTCTTACTCATTACGTCTCCTTTGTGAGGGGCGTCTTGCCGAAGTATCTCCCGCAGGGCAGAGATCACACCGCCCAGGAAGCACTTTGCGCAACTTCAGAATCGCAACCTCTTCTCGGATCATGCCTTTCGCTTCGGCCCAACTTCTCCACAAGGATCTTAGTCGATTAGCCGATTCGGGTGCCAACAGCGTCTTCAAAAATGACCTGTGCATTTTCTCGATCTCGGCCATCCTATCCACGTCCGGCGCAGACGCAGACAAGATGTAGCTCCCGAAGCGCAGCTGAGTCGAACCACCGGATCGGTCGGGCCAGTACTCCGTCGCTTCAGGATCCAAGCCCTGGGCGGCCATTGAAACCGCATCCCGAAGACTGCCGGCGAACCCCTCGATCGATATCTCAGGGAAATCGGCGGTATCTTTGGAGACCAGTTTGGTTGCTTGGGCCTCGAGCCGATCGATCTCTTCCGCTATTCCAGTGGTGTCTTCTTCCCATCTCTTGACCGCGGTCCAGATGCTGGAGCCGGGAGTGTGACTGCGGAGAGCTTGGTATAACAGCCGCTCACGAGGGTCGTCAGGGTTCTCGATGCTCAAGACCACTCCTCGGTGCGGCGAATCGGCACTTTCCGCCAAGCGTTCGGCTATATGCAGCAAGTCCCTGTAGTGGTCGCGGTAGCCTTTTTGGATGAGGTCAAGCTGCACTTGGTCGTGTTGAAGGTCGCTACGAGCTTGCTTCAGTTGTTCCGTGACGGTTCGCTGAGTCCGTCCCGATTTCTTAGCGATGCGGTCTATCGAGACTCCCTCTTCGTATTGTGTTAACCAGCCGCGGCGTTCGACCAGCGTAACCTTCCCGCGTTTTTGCATCTATTACCCCTCTTGACAAGCCTTATACGGCTTTTCCTGAAGTCATAATAACTGGAATAGTGCAGTTCTACAACATAGATATTAGTAAACTCCATAATTCACCGCTAAACCATATTTCTATAATACATGTATGGAGCCAATATATCCAGGTCCGGAGCGCATAACGATCAAGGTGGTTGCGAGGAATGCTCGGTGGGACCGCCTCTGGCAATTGCTACTTGCGCCACCCGCCGAATCCCCGTCTGGCGAACGCTGCCTCCCAGAGGAGGGCGAAACGCGAGATGGGCATACCCAGGGCTGCGATGCAGAACAAGAAGGTAACCCGATTCGGGATTAAGCCGTATCGATCCAAAGTCTGGAGGAGAGCATGTTCTACAGGTACACCAGATGTCGTCTGCAAATGATAATCGGGCCAAGGCCTTACAGCGTTTACTCCGGCTGCCGGAGCTCTTGTCAAAACCTGTGGAAATTCCCTTCCAGGCTGACGGCCGATCAGTCCGCGGCAGCCGCCATCTCGTAGGCCTGGCCACGCTTTAGGATGCCATCTTGGAAACCGCAGCCGGCCAAGACCAGGGCCATCAGGTTCTCTCCGCCGTTCAACACTCGCCAGTTTCCGCTGAGCCGCTCCACCATCTTGAACACCAGGTAAAGGGCATTCTCCCTAGAGCGGATACGCCTGGCCGCGTTGGTCCGCAGCCTGACACCGCTGAAGATGGACTCAATGGGGTTGCTGGTCCGCAGGTGCACCCAGTGCTCCTTGGGATAGTGGTAGAAGGTGACGAAGTCTTCCCAGTCCCTGAGCACTGTTTCCGCCGCCGCTCCCTGGCCCTCAGAACGCAAATCGGCCACATAAGCGTCTCGCCGCTCCTCGCATAGGGCTTGCGTCTCCGACTCCGTCATCTCCCGAAGGCGTCCCCTAACCTCAGCCTGAAGCCGTTTGGGTAGCTTGCTTCGTACGTTCAGCGCCCGGTGGTTCCAGCAACGCTGGTGTTGGGTGTTGGGAAAGACCTGGTCCAAGGCTGCCCATAATCCCAAAGCGCCGTCACCCATCGCCAGTAAAGGCGGACTCAATCCGCGGTCCCGCAGGTCCCGGAGTACCTCGGCCCAACTCTCCGTGCTCTCCCGGTAGCCCGGCACCATCGCCAGCAGTTCCTTCTCGCCATCTTCCCGAGCACCCAGGATACAAAGCAGCGCCGTCTTCTCTTTCTCGGTTCCCGCTGCCAGGTAAACACCATCGGCCCAGATGTAAGCAAATCGATTGGTTCCCAGAGAACGCTCCCGCCAGTCCCGGTACTCCTGGCCCCAGTGCTCCTTCAGCCGCACCACCGTGTTGGCTGAGAGTGCCGTGGTCCCTCCCACCAGTTCCCGGAACACCGGTTCAAAGTCCCCCGTGGCCAGCCCTTCCAGGTAGAGACGGGCAAATAGACGCTGGGTGGTCTGGGACGCCCGCTGGTAACGCTGCACCACCTGAGAGTGGAACCCCTGGGGCGCTACCTCCCCGGGTACTTGAGCCACCCGAGGCACCCGCACCGCCACCGGTCCCAGACCCACGGTCAGCTCCCGTGCCGCGTGGTAGCCATTACGGTAGCCCCGGAAGGCTTGGCCTCGCTGGTAGCGGTGTCGGCCCAAGAAGGCGTTCACTTCTTCCTCCAGCACCGCGGCCAGCATCTTCTGGGCTCCTTCACGGACGTAGGACTCCAGAACGTCTTGGTCCTCGGCCCTCTCTCCCTGGATCCCATTACTTTGGTATGATTTCCTCAAGGCGTATCCCTCCAGTTCCCACTTAGTGGGTCTTTCTTCTTGCTGGAAGGGTACGCCTTTATTTACCACCGGCGTCATTCAATTTCCACAACTTCTGATATTAGCTCTCCAAATGCGGCCTGTACATATGTGGGTTAGTGGTGAATAATCGGTTACCCACTGTAATCAGTTTCGGTTATTTTACCCACACAGTTTAAGGGGTATTTCAAAATGGGCAGCAAGAAGTCAGACGCCGAATACAACGGCCTCACCGGAC
>CAVOAA010000084.1:0-12379 GCA_963693555.1 Dehalococcoidia bacterium
GTCCCACCAGTGTTTGCCGCGGCCTCTGCGGCGGCGCTGGTATCCCATCGCAGTTAGCTGCATGCCAAAGCTGCGTTGGGAAACGTCTTCCTGGCCCGCGTCCCGGCACCAACTCTGGAATCCGGAATAAAGGTCTTTGGCCAGAACCAGGTTGTTGTCGCCCACCACGCATTCTTCGGCAACGAAATTGGCCACTGGGCCATCGATCTTTGCTGCTGCTCCCGGATTTGCGGTGATTATCTCCGGTTCAATTTCTGCCTCGGGTTCGTGATTGATGCCAGAGAGAGATTGCGGCGCTGTGTAGAGCGGGGCGTCGGCTGCCGGGGTGATCTCGGTTAGGTCTTCAACCCAATTGGCGAAATAGACCAACAGGTCGAGGAACTGGGCCAGGCCGCCCACGTGGTCCCAACTGAGACCTTTGCCGTGGAGCGCTCCGGCGTCCATCAGAAGATTGATCGGCCGGACCTCGAATCGCTTCCGGTATTCGGGCGGGCAGTCCCAGACCGGAGCGAACAGGTTGGCGAAGACGGTGTTGTTCAACAAGAACATCACGCAACGGGCCGCTTGAAGGTCCGGGTTCTCTTCCTCAAGCGGGCTGCCGGTGAAGACCCGGTCCAAACTCCGCTGGGTCTGGATCACCGCCAAAGCAAACGCGGCGCGGGCCTGATTGGCCGCACGCCGCGATAATTCCGCTTGGTCCGGGCCGTCATTGTCCACTGCGAACGCAACGAACATGTCCTCGGGACCGTCCCTGAATAACTGTTTGGCCGTTACTTTTTCTTCCTGGACCGCCTGCATCAGTGCCATGGACAGGTCCAGGTTCTCTTTTACCATCCGTATCTCGAATGCCGGCTTCATCATCACAACACCCCTTCATCACACTATCCAGGCATCCCACCCGGGGCACACTTCCCGAGTCTTGGAGGCGCCTCTAGCCAGTTATCCGGTGATATCCATCACCACTTTGATAACTTCATCGTCCTGTGAATCATACATGTCATAGGCCTTCTGTACATCTGTAAAGCCCATGCGGTGAGTGATCAGATTTGCGGGTTCACACCACCCTCGCTGCCTGAGGGCCACCATGTGCTTAATCTGGCTGGTGGGGTCGCCGCTGCGGGCGCCGGTGGTGCCGATCATCCGCGGCTGCTTGTCCATTATGTAATTGTGCTCAACTGACACAAAGTCGTCGGCTTGGACACCAAATACGATGATAGTGCCGAACTGACGGACCAACTTGAAACAGGAGTTGAACGTATCGGGGTATCCGGCAGCTTCAACTATCACATCGGGACCCTCTCCGCCCGTGATCTCGGCGATGGCTTCTTCAACATTCTCCTTGTCCGGGTTGATGCGGTGGGTGGAGCCAAATATCTTCGATTTTTCAAGCCTGTAATCCAGGGGGTCGACCACTGTCACGCTGGACGCGCCTAGCCTGGAGGTGATCATCGCGAAGCTGAGACCGATGCTACCTTGCCCCATGATCGCCACGTTCTTGCCCAGGATATTGGGCATCTGCTGGCAGGAGTACAGCACCGTGCCGGAGGGCTGGCACATGACCCATTCGTCCAGGGGGCCTTCGTCGGGGAGCAGTATCATGCGGCTGGGGTCTGAGGTCATGAATTCGACCAGACCGCCCTTTCCTCTTTCAGGAATAGCGATCACTCGCTGGCCCTCATGGTATTCATCGGTCCGGCTCTCAATGATTGTCCCGGCCAGCTCGTGGCAGGGCCGCCCGACGTCCATGGGATATTCTTCTTCCGGATGGATGTTGAAGCCGTGGCGGCAGTCGCTGCCACAGACAGAAACACGCTCCAATTTGATCAATACCTGGCCGTCGTTGGCCACGGGCATCTCAGCATCCAAAAATTCAAACAGTTTCGGTCCGACTAGTCTCGCAGCTTTCATGCTGGCGGGTCCCCCTTGGTTTATTTCGTTGATTTATTAGCGGTTGATAAATGATCGGCCTTAGGGCCGCGTGTATCTTAAACCGGGTGCCCCACGGCAGCAACCGGCAAGGTGCTAGACCTCGTCGTGCCTGAAACAGGCAGTCGTGTGGTCGTTGACCATCCCGGTGGCCTGCATGTAAGCGTAGCAGATGGTCGAGCCCACGAATTTGAACCCCTTGGCTTTCAGGTCTTTGCTCATGGCGTCCGACTCGTCCGTCGTGGCGGGGACATCAGCCATCGACGCCCGACCGTTGTCCCTGGGGCTGCCGCCCACGAACCCCCAGATATAGCTGTCAAAGCTGCCCGATTCTTCCGCCACCTTCAGAAAGGCCTTGGCATTGCCGATGGTCGACGCTATCTTCAGGCGGTTCCGGACGATGCCGGGGTCGGCCAACAAACTTTGCACCTTGGCGTCGCCGTAATTGGCTACGGTCTCGACATCAAAGTTGTCGAATGCCGAGCGGTAATTATCGCGCTTGTTCAAGATGGTGTTCCAGCTCAGGCCGGCCTGCGCCCCTTCCAGGATCAAAAACTCAAACAGCAGGCGCTCATCATGGAGCGGCACACCCCACTCTTCGTCGTGATAGACGATCATCAATTCGTTGGCTGCCCAGTCGCACCGGTTCATGCCCAATCTCCGTAAATATCTTGTGGCTTTATGTCTGACAGACTATTATAGGTCACGCTAAAAAGCTTAATCTTTTGGGCTTAAACACATCCGTCAGTTTCCCTGGAGGTACACACCGTGGCAAGTCATTATGACGTCGTAGTAGTCGGCGCAGGCAACGCGGCACTTTCCGCTGCCATCGCCGCCAAAGAGAACACCGAATCAGTACTGGTCGTGGAGAAGGCTCCCGAATACTTCCGGGGCGGCAACACCTATTTCACCGGCGGCATCATCCGCTTCGCCTTCGAAGGTCTGGACGATATCCGGACGGTCATCCCCGATATGTCGGAGACCGAAGTAAACCAGGTGGAAGTGGGCACCTATACCGAGAACCAGTTTTACGATGACATGATGCGGGTCACTGAGGGTCTGGCCGATCCCGAGCTGGCCCAAATACTGGTCAGCCAGTCGCTCCCGACCATGCAGTGGCTGCAGTCCAAAGGCGTCCGGTTCGTGCTGGCCTACGGGCGGCAAGCATTCAAAGACGGCGACAAGTACCGATTCTGGGGCGGTCTGTTAGTCGAAGCTGTCGGCGCCGGAAAGGGACTCTCCGACCAGCAGTTCGACGTCTGTGCCGAGATGGGCATCGACGTCCGGTACGCCACTCAAGCCACCAAACTGATCCAGAACCAGAAGGGCCACGTGGCCGGCATCACCGTCCTAGGACCCGACGGTTTTGAAGACATCTCCGCCAGCGCAGTCGTGCTGGCCGCCGGTGGTTTCGAAGCCAACGCTGAGATGCGTAGTCGCTACCTCGGCCCCGGCTGGGAGAACGTCAAGGTCAGAGGGATCCCCTACAACACCGGCGACGGGATCAAGATGGCCCTAGACGTCGGCGCCCAGTCCTTTGGCCACTACAGCAGCTGCCACGCCGTGGCCTGGGACATGAACGCCCCGGCCTTTGGCGACCGCACCATCACCGAGTTGTACCAGAAGCACTCCTATCCCTTCGGCCTGATCGTAAACATCGATGGAGAACGCTTCTTGGACGAGGGCGAGGACTTCCGAAACTACACCTACGTCAAGTTTGGCCGGGCCTACCTGACCCAGCCCCAGGGCCTGGGATTCCACATCTTTGACGAGAAGGTAAAACACCTGCTACGCGACGAATACCACATCGACCAAGTGACGATGGCCAGGGCCGATACTCTTGAGGAGTTGGCCGAGCGGTTGGACATCGACCCCGCTGGTTTCGTTAAGACCATCGAGGAATACAACGCGGCCGTGCAGACGGACGTTCCTTTCAACCCAACCGTTAAAGACGGCCGGAACACGGTGGGCATCACCCCGCCCAAGAGCAACTGGGCCGAGCTCATCGACACACCGCCCTACACCGGATATGCCGTGACCTGCGGCATCAGCTTCACCTTCGGCGGCATCAGGGTCAACAACCGCGGCCAGGTCGTAACCAACAGCTCTGAGCCTATTACAGGGTTGTACGCTGCCGGTGAGATGGTCGGCGGGTTGTTCTATCACAACTACCCTGGCGGCTCCGGACTGTCGGCCGGCATGGTCTTCGGCAGGCTCTCCGGCAATAGCGCCGGGCGAGACGCAAATGCACTGAAGAGTAAATAACCCAACGCCAACACAACCGGGCATCTAGGAGAAACATGGTCTCGACTGCTGAGGGGCTACAACTGATCGCGGCCGAGACCGGTCGCCTCAAAGAGTATGTGAACGGCACCAGCGCAAAAGAATGGGGCTTGGACAGCCCCTGCGAAGGCTGGACGGTTGGCGACGTGATCGGACACCTTGGCTGGGCAGCTGAGTTCTTCGCCGACGCTATCTCGCAGGGCCGCAGGGGTACAACCTCGCCGCCCCAGGGCTTGCCCGAGATCGGTTCGATGCCGCTGACAGAACTCCCTGGTTTGACCGCCCGGATGGCTAAAGAATACAAAGAAGCCGCCGATGACGATCTCCCCGACGCCTTCGACTCCAGCGTGGACCGCCTGAGCAGCATCTTCTCCGCCATGGAAGATGACGACTGGACCAAGGAATGCTGGAGTTTCAGAGCCTTGCAGCCGGCGTCGGCCTATGTGACCACCCGCATCAGCGAAGTGGTGATCCATTCTTGGGACATCCGCTTCCCCTCCGACCCCAAGGCCGCACTGGCGCCTGAATCAGTGGCCGTGGTGCTCGAACGGCTGCCAGTCTGGCTTGGCAGTCTTGGTCTGGCCGACTTCAAGTCCTCCCAATCCCCGGCCCGCTACCGTTTCCTGACCACCGGCGCTGCCGATTTTCAGCGAGATGTCGTGATTTCCAGCGTAGGCAACCAGGTTGAAGAACCCCAGGGAGACCCCACTGCAACATTGTCTTGTGACGCCGACGTCCTGGCTTTGCTGGTCTGGGGACGCCTCAAGCCGGCGGACGTTTTGGCTGATGGAAGGCTGACCGTGAGCGCTGGCACGGGACCAGGCGACGATTTCACCGCCTGGCTCTCACGCTGATTCGCAACATTTCTAACCAGCAAGTATCAGATTCGGCAACGACAGATGCTCCGGGGCACTCTGGTGGTGTTATGATTGGCGAAACTAGCGCGTATATATTCCTGGCTATCTGAAACGCCAGGCTGGGATAAATCTGGTTATCGATGCAAGACACCCAGAAGACTAAGAAACCCATCTACTACGGCTGGTACGTTTGCGCCGCCACCTTATTCATTGGGTTTGTGGCCATCGGCGCCCGAAATAGCTTCGGCGTCTTCGTTGTCCCCATGAGCGAAGAGTTTGGCTGGAGCCGTTTCACCATTTCATTGGCTGCCGCTCTTGGCGTCTTGGTCAATGGGTTAAGCCAGCCTTTCTTCGGCCAGATCTTCGACCGCACCGGCGGCCGCAAGATGATGCTGATCTCCATCGTGGTGCTCGGCACCGCAACAGCTATGTTGGCCCTGACATTCCATATATTGTTCCTGGCATTTATGTTCGGGGTTGTCGTGTCGATGGCCCAGAGTGGGCCGGCGCCCTCCAACACTGCCGCATTGATGGCCAGATGGTTCAAACGCCGCCGGGCCACCGCCATCAGCATCAACTCCGCCGCCCTTTCCGTAGGCGGAATGATCATGGTCCCTTTCTCCATGTTCATGCTCCAGGCCACCAGCTGGCGCGTGACTTGGCTGGCGCTGGGAATCATAGTTTTGTGCTCTTTGCCAATGGCGCTCGTCTTCCTCCGGGAACGCCCTGAAGACCGGGGTCTAAATCCGGACGGAGACCCTACGCCCATCGATGGTGCTACCAGCACTGGCCGTTATGGGGCTGCCGGGCCGCTGGAAGTCGAAACGTGGAAAGACTCTTTTAAAACTGCTCCCATCTGGCAGATGGCGGGGTCTTATTTCGTCTGCGGTACCACAACCTTTGTGATGTCGGTCCACTTCATTCCCTTTGCGATGGAAGACAGGGGCATCTCCGGGGCAACTGCAGCCACGATCTTTGGCTACATGATGTTCTTGAACATCTTTGGTGGGCTGGGCGCCGGACTCCTGTCCGACAAGATCGGCGGCACCAAGAACTGGTTGGCCATCGCCTACTCTGTTAGGGGCATCGGTTATCTCGTGCTCCTCACAGTGGATTCTGTTTTGGGGCTGTGGATATTTGCCACCATCGCAGGATTCTCTTGGGTCGCAACGCCGGTACTAACGTCATCGCTAACCGCCGATGTTTACGGTACCAAGGCCCTGGGCACCATCTCCGGCATCACCTTCATGTTCCATCAATTCGGTGGGTTCGGCAGTGTGCTGCTGGCAGGTCTCCTTTTCGATCTTTCGGGCAGCTATACCTTGCCATTTGCCATTGTCGGGGCCCTCTTGCTCCCAGCTGCGATTTCAGCCTTCAGTATCAAAGAACGAAAATATTCCTCGCGGTACCAGACCGCGGTCCCCACTCTCGCAGCCGGGGACTAGTAAGCAGCCATGGCCTCGCTGTTCACTTTCATCCTGGCCCACCAGGGCGACTCCGCCGATCCGGAGTTGATCCACTGGATCAAAGAAAGGCTGGACCAGATCTTTGGAACTGGGCCGTGGACTGTGGTCGTGGTGATGGGACTGATAATCCTGGCCATGCCCATCTTCGTAACCATCGTCTACCTGATGCAGTCCAAACGCCGCAGCGCCGACGAATCACCTGATCAAGACGGCGCGAACCAAGACGAAACGAGTCAAGAACGGGTCCCGTAATAACGCGCGGTAAGCCGCTCTGCTCCATGCCTGAAGTGCGCACGGTTCAGACTTGCCACGATTACGGAAAAAATGTAGACTAGGCCTCGCCGCAGCTTGTGGGAAACGACCGATAACGGCCCTGCTAAGCTTGAACGCCGAGCCTTGCCAAAGTGAAAGGCCTGGCTTTACAGAAAAAACGGAGGACAAAGCAAGAATATGTTTGACAAAAAATCCCTCGATGCCATGTTTAATGAGCTTCGGGACAACTACGAGCTGGAGCCGGAATGGGAAGAGATTCAGCGGGACGCTCACCTCGGCATCGCACGGGCCGACGGTGGTGTAGACCTGGGCAACATCGACCCTCGGGTTGCTGAAGTCCTGAAGAAGCACAATCCCAGCTAACCCCAGCTAAACCGCCGCTGGAGCGATTCATTCTCTAACTGGCCGTCCGGAATGACGGACTGCCCGTTGACACCTTGGATTGCAGAACCCTAGCGTGTTACCAACAGGGACGGACCCTTGATCGAGGGTCCGTTCTTTTTTTATGCCGATGCCGGTCTCAAGGCCCAAGGCCCAGACCGGCTTGGCATACCAAATAGATGGAGGTAACACCCTTTGCATTGCAGACGTTGCCAGTCTCCCCGACTGATCCCGTTGGAAAAGAAACAACAGGACGATAACGATGTGTTCCGCTGTCAGGAATGCGGATACATCTTCAGCCCGGCCACCAACCCCCAACCAAGGGCGGATAAGCTGACAACGCCGCGGACGACCGCCGTCCAGTCTGGTTATCCGGCCCAGAGCTAGGCCGGATGCAAGAACAGCCGGGCATCGTCCCGACTCCACTAGAGTTCGCCAAAGATGTCTTGGGAGTGGAACTCTGGCCCAAACAACAAGAGGTGCTCACCTCCCTGGTGGAACACCGCCGGGTGGCCGTGAAATCCGGCAACGGACTGGGCAAAGGCTTCTGCGCCGCCGTGGCCCTGCTCTGGTTCATCCACTCCCACAAAGACTCCGCCATCGCCCTGAGCACTGCACCCACCTTCCGCCAGGTGCGTCACATCCTCTGGCGGCAGGTCCACCGTCTCTACCGGCCCAACGCAGAACTGCTGGGCGGCAAGATGTTGGACACGCGCTGGGAGATATCCGACGACCACTACGCCATGGGACTGTCCGCGGAGAACGCCGACCAGTTCCAGGGGTTCCACAGTCCCAACATGCTCATCGTGGTCGACGAAGCAGAAGGCGTCAGCGACGAGATTTATGAGGCCATCGAAGCTGTGATGACCGCCGCCGACCCGCTGTTGCTGCTCATCGGCAACCCAACTACGGTCACCGGAGCCTTCCGCCGGGCCTTCTACGAGGAGCGGCAGCTCTACCACACCATCACCATCTCCGCCATGGACAGCCCAAACGTACAGGCCGGAAAGACAGTGGTCCCCGGCCTGACCTCCGCCAGATGGGTGGAGGAACGCAAAGAGACCTGGGGAGAGGACAACCCCATCTACCGGGCACGCGTGCTGGGTGAGTTCCCAGACCAGGCGGAAGACACCTTGATCAGCCTCAGGGATATCGAAGCGGCAGCGCAACGCTGGGCCGCCGGTAATCAAGCCGAAGCGGCTGGCGATGCCGAGATATCTGGCGAAGTGGTCTTGGCCGTGGACGTTGCACGGTTCGGCTCTGACCGGAGCGTCATCCTCCGCAGAGTGGGCAACCGCGTGGTGGAGATACGCACATTCCGCGACATGGACACCATGCAACTGACCGGTTGGGTGGCTGCCGCCATCCGGGAGACATCTCCGGAACGGGTCTGCGTGGACGAGATCGGCGTCGGGGCCGGGGTGGTCGACCGACTCAAAGAGCAGGGTCACCCTGTCCAGGGCATCAACGTGGCCCGCCGCGCCCAGCAGGAGCGGCTGTTCAGCAACGTACGCGCCGAGGGCTACTGGCGGCTGAAAGAGCTATTCGCCTCAGGCGAGATCGACATCCCCAACGACCACCAGTTGATGGGCGAACTGGCAGCCCTGCGTTACAGCTTCGATAGCCAAGGCAGGGTCTTGATGGAAAGCAAAGACGGTATGCGTCAGCGGGGGCTGCCATCTCCCGACAAGGCCGATGCGCTGATGCTGGCCTTCCTGGAATCGGTCAACAAGACGAGGGTGGGATTGAAACGGGCCAGTCGGAGCCAGACATCTCGTCCGCCAAGCGCTAATTCCACGGCGGCTCCGTTTCTCCCATCAAGCATCACAGGTACTTATTGAACCAGCCCAGCGTGCGGGTTAGGTACTCTTCCCTTAGCTTGGCATGAGCCATCCTGGGAAACGAGTGTGAGCAGCCAGGGAACCGGACGAACTCCACCACTTTGTCCAGGCGTCTCAGCGCAGTGAAATACTCTTCACTCTGACCGATCGGACAGCGGGCGTCTGCATCGCCATGCAACAGCAGCACCGGCGTATTAACCTCGGCGGCATAGGTTAACGGCGAACGCTCCAGCATCCTATCTGCCGCATCAGCTATCGAACCGCCCCACTGTGATTCGCCAAAACTGATCCCAATGTCCGAAGTGCCGTACATACTCATTAGGTTGATGCAGGGCGCCCCCGCCACAGCCGCCTTGAACCGGTTGGTATGACCCACCGCCCAGCTCGTCATATACCCGCCATAACTGTAGCCGTGTACACCCAGTCTTCCCGAGTCTACGTAAGGCCGCTGGCATACTTGGTCAACCGAAGCCATCAGGTCCTCGTAGTCCTCGCCCCCCCAATCGCCCAGCACGGCCATCATGAAACCCGCGCCGTAGGTGCTTGAACCTCGGGGGTTTACGGCCAAAACCAGGTATCCCGCAGTGGCCAGCACCTGTTGGGCAGGCACGAAAGAATCGTAAAACGCCCCGTTGGGACCGCCATGGATATCCAAAACCAAAGGATACGTCAGCGTCTCGTCAAACTCGGTGGGAAAGTACAACCGGCATTCAACTTCAAGGCCGGCCCTTTCGATCCAGAACTTCTCGATGACCGCCGGCGGGTGGTCTTTCATGTAGAGATCGTTTTCGCTAGTAACCTGATTGCTACCGCCGACCACCAGATCGATCTGGTGTAGATCGACGGGTGACCCGGTCGACGACACAGCCACGACCGCGGTTTCAGCGTTCCGGTCGACAGCCAGGCCGTTGGATAAGCACGAGCCGCCCCAAATGACTTCGCTCAGCCCACCGTCAGACGGAGTCTGGAACAAGAACGATTCGCCTTCTTGCTCTCCCAGGAAGATGATTTTGCCGTTGTCAGCCCAGCGCAGCATCGCCGGTCGAGTCACCGGCGGAAATCCCAAGTAGGGCCTGATGGCATCGTCGGTCAGCCTGCGCGGTGTTTTACCGTCTTCCAACACATACAGCCACCCCTGCCATAACACCATGCCTTCCGGGGCGTCTGAGCCGACCACAGCCAATCGTTGCCCGTCCGGAGACCACGTGACAGCCCCTACGCTGAATAAACCATCGGACACCAGCTTGGGGTCTCCTCCGGACGCCAGCACCGTGTACGCCTCGCTCAGGGCCAGGAAATCCCGGTCGTCACGCCGTCCGGACATGAAAGCGACCTGAGTTCCGCCGGGAGACCAGACCGGAGCGGTGTCGTCCCAGTCTCCGTCGGTCAACTGGCGGCATTCTGAGCTTTCCAGATCAACCACAAACAAGTGAAAATGGGAATCGCCGCGCCAACCCAGGGTGTCGTAGCGGTAACGCACCCGCTGGACGACAGTCACATGGGGCAGCCCATCAGGCTCGCCAACGTCCCCGACGGAGTCCCCGCCAGCTGGGTCCACATCAGCGCAGAGGACCAATCTCCCGCCATCAGGCGACCAATCGTAGTCAGACACACCTTTGGCCAGCTCGGTAACCTGCCTGGCGTCGGACCCATCTGCAGCCATTACCCAGACCTGAGCGGGGTTGCCTTCGGCTGAATGCAGATACGCCAACCGGCTACCATCCGGAGAGAATTTAGGCGCCGAGTCCTTTTCGCCTTGGGTTAACTCACACAGCGACCCGCTTCCCAAGTCTTTAACCACTATCCGGGAGCGGCCTGCCAGACTTTCAGAGTCAACCCAACCCAGCGTGTAGGCCAACACCGTTCCATCTGGCGAGAGGGCCGGGTCTGCAGTAGTTTTGAGATGGTATACCAGGTCGGGCGTGATCGGACCAGTCATTTCTGACCTCTAAAGGGGATTTAACGGGAGACTCTGAAGTGCGTCCGATTCTAGCATAGGGGAATAGCCGAGCACCGGATATATAATTGGGCGCGCAGGCTAGATAGGGAGGAGGGTTTCCATGCAGCGTGATCTGATCGGTTACGGGAAGAACGTCCCAAAGATAGAGTGGCCCGGCGGCGCCCGCATCGCCGTCTCACTGGTGGTGAACTACGAAGAAGGGGCAGAGTATTCAACCCTAGACGGCGACGATCATCACGAGACCAACGGAGAAGTCCCCTCTCCCGTCCCGCCCCAGGACCGGGACCTGAATAACGAATCGTTCTTCGAGTACGGTAGCCGGGTGGGCGTCTGGCGGTTGCTGGACATGTTCAAACGCCACGGAGTCAGCTCTACTTTCTTCTCTTGCGCTCTGGCCCTGGAACGCAACCCCGAGGTTGCCAAGGAGATTACCGCACAGGGACACGAGGTCTGCGGTCACGGTTACCGTTGGGAAGAATATCACCTCAAGGACATCGACTCCGAGAGGGAAGCCATCGCCAAGACTGTGGCCTCGCTGGAACGCACCACTGGCGAGCGTCCGGTTGGTTGGTTCACCCGCTACGGTCCCAGCCTAAATACCAGAGATCTGGTGGTCGATGAGGGCGGGTTCATCTACGACAGCGCGGGCCTGAACGACGACCTGCCCTATTACACCGAGGCCCGGGGCAAACCCTGGCTGGTCATCCCCTACAGCATGGAGACCAACGACGCCCGGTTCTGGCGCGGTGGGCTGGTCAGCATCAACGACTTCTATGAATACCTGCAGGAAACCTTTGACTGCCTCTATGAGGAGGGCGCGGAACGGCCCAAGATGATGTCGGTGGGGCTGCACTGCCGCATCGCCGGACGTCCGGCGCGTTCACGGGCGGTGGAGAAGTTCTTGAAGTACACGAAGGATTTCCCGGGGGTGTGGTTCGCCAGGCGCGACGAGATTGCCCGTTGGTGGCTGGAGCACTATCCGCCAGGCACGCTTCAAGCCTGACACGGCTCCACTGCTAGATCGTTGCCGTTTTTGTAGCCCGGTAGCTGATTCCCATGATTCCAAAATCGAACCCGGCCGTCTGTTGCGGCGCATCGCGATAGATATCGCCGCGCCAGACGATCTCAAAATCCTCAAACCCAGCTTTTGAAAGCTTTTCCGCAAGCTCTGCTTCCAGCAGAGCGCCGGCGATTCAACCGGTCCAAAGATCGATGTTTCTCTTGGCGCTGTCCGGGATCGGCTTATCTACCAAGATATCGGCTACTTGCAGGCGACCTCCGGGTTTCAGGACCCGGTTCATCTCCCTGAATATCTCATTTTTGTCCGGAGCCAAGTTGATGGCTCCGTTGGATATCACTACGTCGGCCCAGCCGTCCTTGACGGGAAGTTCT
>CAVOAA010000085.1:0-12374 GCA_963693555.1 Dehalococcoidia bacterium
GGGCCGAGCCTTCATCTCCCATCTGTCCTACTATAACCGCCATCATCTGCTTCAGAGTGGCAAGCCCGGCGATGCCTCCGAATTCGTCCACGGTGAATACCATGCCGTGCCCACCTTGCTGCATAACGGTGAACGTATCGCTGACACTCTTGGTCTCCGGTACAAAGAACGCCGGTCTAAGATGGCTGGTGACGCTGCTGCCGTCTTCAGATTGGTCTTCCAGGCGGGCAAGTACGTCCTTCACGGAGAGCACACCAAGCACGTTCTCAATCGACCCGTCATACACCGGGAACCGGGTGTGCGTGTGCTCCGAGTAGACTTCCAAAAAGTCTTTCAAGCTATCGCCCTGTTCGATCCAGACGATCTCCGGCCGCGGGGTCATGATCTCCCGCATCTGACGGTCGCCAAAGCGGAACACCTTTTCCAGCAGAGCAGCTTCGCCGGCTTCCATGGTACCCGTCTGAGCTCCAGCAGCGATCATGGTGCGTATCTCGTCCTCGCCGATCGGGGGCGTGACAGAAGATATACCAAGTGCCCGGTTGGCCATGGTACTGAAAAGTTGGAGCAGGGTGACTATCGGGTAAAGGGTCAATTCCACCACCCTTATGGGGCGGGAAACCGCAAATGCCACACGCTCAGAGCGCCGCCAGGCGATGTTCTTTGGTACCGTCTCGCCAAACAGCAGGAGAAACGTGGTCACGCCGGCCGTGGCAGCCAGAACGGATAGCGACTTGTTGGTGATGAGGTTCAGGGCCAGTACCGTGGCCAGGGCCGCGGCAGCGGTGTTGACCAGGTTGTTACCCAGCAGCACCGTGGCCAAAAATCGCTCAGGGCGTTGAATTATGTGGGAAACTCGCCCAGCGCCGGGGCGGCCACTGCGCACCAAGTGCATGAGACGAGCCCGGGGGAGGGCAATGAACGCGGTCTCAGACGCGGAGAAGAATCCTGATAGGCCAAGGCAGAGAACCAATAGTCCTATTCGCCATAAATCACCGGCATCCATAAGCGGAAGCCACCTCCATAGGCCACGAAAAGTTGCCTCTTGGCAATATCGAACCTGTTCAGGATGATAGCATCGGGCGTAAATTAGTGTAAAGTTGGTCCGAGACTGTCAGGCACGCCACGCATCGCGAAGGAAGATTCTCATGTCGGGAATACGGGCGATTACCAAGGTGGATACAGGAAATACGCTTAGGCAATGACGATAAAGATACTGGGCATAGAGACCTCATGTGACGAGACGGCGGCCGGCGTGGTCGAAGACGGACGTACCATGTTGTCCAACGTGATCTCGTCCCAAGCAGACCTGCATTCCCCCCACGGCGGAGTGGTGCCAGAAGTCGCCTCCAGGCAGCATATACGAGACCTCGTTCCAATCCTGGAACAGGCGGCAGCCGACTCTGGTCTGGGCCTTGAAGACATGGACGCGATAGCCGTGACTTATGGCCCTGGCCTGGCCGGTTCATTGATAACCGGCGTGAATGCTGCCAAAGCCATCGCCTATTCTTTGGGAATCCCTCTGATTGGCGTGAATCACCTGGAAGGCCATATCTACGCCTCCTGGCTCTCTCAGGCCGACTTAGAGAACGACCCGGGCTTCCCATTGGCCTGTTTGGTGGCATCAGGGGGCCACACAGACCTCCTCCTTATGGAAGGGCACGGCAGATACAAGCTGGTGGGCCGCACAAGAGACGATGCCGCCGGTGAAGCCTTTGATAAGGCCGCCAGAATCCTGGGGTTGGGATTTCCCGGCGGGCCGGAGATACAGCGGGTCTCAGAGGGCGCCACCGGCGAAGAAACCCTGCCCAGAGCCTGGATGAAAGACACTTTGGACTTCAGTTTCAGCGGCATCAAGACCGCGCTGCTACACCTGGCTCAGGACCGCGGCATCTACCCTTCGCCGGAAGCAGGGGTCGACGAGAAACGGCTGGTCCGCGAGTTGGCGGCGGCGTTCCAGGAATCGGTGGTGGACGTTGTCTCAGCCAAGCTGGTGGAGATGGCGGCGAAGTACAAGGTCAAAGGGCTGGTGCTCGGCGGCGGTGTAACAGCCAATTCCCGGCTGCGTGAGGAAATCATCAAGCGTTCGCCCTTGCCGGTGATCATTCCTCCACCAGTTCTCTGCACCGACAACGGGGCAATGATCGCTGCTTGTGGCTACTTCCAGTTCCAGCGTGGCCAAGAGACCGGTATGGACATCGATGTGGAGCCGGGACTTCCCCTTGGTTAGCAGGTGAGCTGGTTAGCTAGTCCGCTCCCTCGCCTGTAAGACTAACGTCAGTGTTCCCTACGACCGTCTGGCGGGCGGCAAAGGCCGCGTTCACCAAGACATAGATCTCTTCCTCGGCTGAGTCACCCCGAAATTGGAAGGTAACCTTTACCCCGTCCCCTTGGAAAGTCACCTCGCCGTCGGGCTTGGCGAAATATATCTGGGCCATCATCGCAACGCCGGTCAGGATGGCAAGAAAGACCACAAAGGCCACCACGTCCATTCGGATGACGGGCACGGTTGGGCCGTCGATCCGGCCGGTCAGCCAGTAGGCCAGCAACACATAGAAGAAGACTGCGGCCACGACCATCAGACCGCCTTGGAACAGCGTTCCCTTGCTGCGCTGGCCGGCGATCACCGATACAGCCTTGACCTCTTCCACCGGAATCAGGACAGTCTCTCTGACGCCTTCGCTCTGACCGAATGTCATCACCCTTAGGTTGGTCACCACCAACATCCGGCCCTGTTCCGGCGGTTCTGGAACCAAGCCGTTTTCGTGGCTAAAGGTGTGGCTGATCGACTCGCCAGAAAGCAGGCCAACATGGCGCACGGTCTTTCCGGATAGCGATGCCGGGACGGGGCTCGAAGCGAGGGGTTGGGCAACCGCAGGCTGAGCTGATTTGGTGGGAGACGCGGCGGTCATGCCCTCATACAACGCTGTAGACAAGCCTTTCTGCAGTGCCCGGGTCAGGCTCTGAGATAGGGTCGTTGGTATGCCGACGTGTTTCGTCGCCCGTGACTCGGGCTTTTTGGGCCGCCGCCCCACGGGCGGAAGCTGCTGTGGGTCTCGGTACAAAGGCTGCTCCTTCAGAGAGCCAATATATCATAGGCAATATGCCTATTAACACGTAATTCAGGCCGGGAAAGAACGCCAACTCGCCATCTGACCCACGGGCCGGGCTATCCGCCGAAAGCGGGCACGAAATATTGACACAGCAGATGCCCTTTGGTAATCTTTTATATCAAAGGCTGTGATGGAGACGAGTAGGCAGGGATAGGCGCCTAGCGAGCCTGGTATGGTGAAAGCAGGCGCGCCGAAACTGACTGAAAATCCCTCCGGAGCCGCTAGTTGAAACCCCTCTGAAGATGAAAGAGGGTGAGTAGACCGAGCCGGGGTTCGTTCCCCCGTTAAGAAAGACGGGACATGTTGGTGTCCTGCTAGAGAGGTCCCGATTCGTTTCGGGATTATTAGGGTGGTACCGCGGGAATATTTCGTCCCGTCCCTATGTTGGGATGGGGCTTTTTTATTGCCCGGCAGCAGCTCTTCCGGTTCCTTTCTCTGCAGGGGAAAGTCCTACCATTGATGGAGGCTGTTGAGCGGTTATGAGTTTAAACGCTAATCCCGGCGGAAAACTGAAAGGCGCAGAGATCATCTGCGAAAGCCTGCTCCGAGAGGGTGTCGAAGTCATCTTCGGTTACCCCGGCGGGGCGATCCTCCCCTTCTACGACGCACTCTGGTCCTACCCACAATTACGCCACGTCTTGGTGCGCCACGAACAGGCCGCGGCCCACGCTGCGGACGGCTATTCCAGGGTCACCGGCAAGGTCGGCGTCTGCGTGGCAACGTCAGGACCCGGCGCAACCAACCTGGTTACCGGCATCATGGGAGCCAAGGCTGACTCCGTGCCCATGGTCGCCATCACCGGCCAAGTTGCCCGCACATCGCTGGGCAGCGAGGCCTTCCAGGAATGCGACATCTGCTCCATCGCCGCGTCCACCACCAAAAAGACCTTCATGGTGATGAACCCGGCCGACCTGGCGGAAACCGTCCGTGAGGCGTTCTACATCGCCCAGGAAGGTCGCCCAGGCCCGGTGCTCATCGACGTACCCCGAGACGTGCAGTTAGAACTCACCGATGCCGTATTCCCTGAAACGACTGAAGTCCCGGTGCCAGAGGTATCCGCAGAAGCGCTGGAGAGGCTGAAAGACGCGGCCCGTCTGATAAACGAGGCAGTGCGCCCGCTGATCATCAGCGGCCACGGAGTGATGACCTCAGGAGCAACCAAGGAACTTCTGTCGCTGGCCGAGCGCTCCGGCATCCCGGTCATCACCACGTTATTGGGCCTGGGCAGTTTCCCCGGCGGTCATCCCCTGAGCATGGGCATGTTGGGGATGCACGGGATGTACTGGTCCAACATATCCGTAGACCAGGCCGACTTGATCGTCGGTGTGGGCATGCGGTTCGACGACCGGGTCACGGGCAAGGTCGACACATTTGCCCCACACGCCCGTATCATCCACATGGATATCGACTCCTCTCAGATCGGCCGCAACGTGCCGGTTGAAGTGCCGGTGGTCGGCGATGCCAAGGCGCTGCTCCAAAAACTGGTGCCCATGGTAACCAATACGCCGCATCCGGACTGGATGCAGTACATCGAAAACTTGAAGCGGGACCATCCCTCGCTGAGCATACCCTCCAGCGATATACTCCAGCCCCAACAGGTCATCAGCGCTCTTGATACGCTGGTCCAAGAAGACCCGGAGACCACAGTCGTAACTGGAGTTGGCCAACACCAGATGTGGGCCGCCCAATTCCTGTCATTCAATCACGAGAACACCTTTGTGTCCTCCGGCGGACTTGGAGCCATGGGCTTCGAGCTGCCAGCGGCGCTGGGTGTCCAGGTAGCCAAGCCCGGCACTCCGGTCTGGTGCGTTGCCGGCGACGGCGGGTTCCAGATGACCCTACAAGAGCTGGTCACCCTTACGGAAGAAAAGCTGCCGGTGAAGATTGCTCTGGTCAACAATGGCCACCTGGGCATGGTGAAACAATGGCAGGAGATGTACTTCGATGGCCACCTGAAGGCTGTGCCGATCGATGGCCCCGACTTCATAAAACTGGCGGAGGCCTACGGAGTGGGCGCGGTCAGGGTCACCAACCACGAAGACGTGCTACCGGCGCTTCGACAGGCTCAGGCCCATGACGGCCCGTTCCTGATCGAGTTCGTGGTAGACTCGTCGACGAACGTCTACCCCATGGTCCCCCCTGGCGGTTCTCTAGCGGATACTTTGGAAGACCCGGCCTTGAATAATAACCAGGGAGCTTAACAGGGAACTTAAACGGAGCCCGAGTGGAAAAGTTAACGATACAAGACGCTTCCCGTAAGCTGAATATCACCCAGCGTGATGTCCGGGAATATATCAGGAGCGGCGAGCTTAAGGCTGAACGAGACCCGGATTCAGAGCACGGCCGCTGGCTGGTGATCATGCCCGGCGACGAGTGGCAGGACAAGTTCAAGACTTACCTCGACGAACTGGACGCCAGCATCACCCGCTGGTGGTGGGTAAATCAAAACAAGACCGGATCTGTCCATTACCTGGAGAGCACGGGCATCGAAAACATCGAGCCCGATTATCTCTGCGGCCTGAGTGCCGAGAACCTCTGGTCTTCCGCAGGCCACACAGCGAACCAACGCTGCATGGAATGCCTGATGCGAGCCACCGAACAGGGCCTGCCGCTATTTGAAGACGAGGTTGCCGGGACCTAGAAAATATTACCCTCCGCCACCGGCTCCGCCGGCTCCGATGCCGGGCTCGGTCATGCTCTCCGGCTTCAGCAGGACGTCCAATTCGGCGTCCGTCAGTTCGGTCTTCTCTTTGGCCATCTCTCTGATAGTCGTGCCCTTGGCCGACGCCTCTTTGGCGATGGCCGCCGCGGCGTCGTACCCGATGGCCGGGGCCAAAGCCGTTCCCAGCATCAATCCCTTCTCCACCATGTCCGGCCCAACGCTGGTCGCCGTTATCCCCTTGACGCACTGGTCGGCAAAGTTATGGGCCGATGCTGCCAAGAGCGAGATCGACTGCAGCAGATTGTGGGCCGCCACGGGCATCATGGTATTCAACTCGAAGTAGCCGCCTTGGCCGGCCAACGTCACCGAGGCGTCATTGCCGACGACTTGCGCCACCACCTGGATCACCGACTCCGAGATGACCGGGTTTATCTTGCCCGGCATTATGGAGCTGCCTGGCTGGACCTCGGGCAACAGTATCTCTCCAAGCCCCGCCCGGGGGCCAGAGGCGATGAACCGGATGTCGTTGGCGATCTTGTGCAGGCTGATGGCGATGGTCTTCAGTTCTCCGCTGGCTTCCACCAGGCCGTCCAGAGAGGCCTGCGCTTGGAAGTGGTTGGCAGTTTCCTTGATCAGCACGCCAGAGACCTCAGAAACGGTCTTACAAGTCCGTGAGGAGAACTCTTCGTGGGTGTTCACACCCGTCCCGACCGCTGTTCCGCCCAGTGCGACCTCAGCCAGCGCTTCTTCGGCCCGGCGCAACCGCTGCACGCTGTATTCGGCCTGCCCGGCGAAACCCTTGAACTCCTGACCCAATCGGACCGGTGTCGCGTCCTGCAGATGGGTGCGTCCGGTCTTGATCACGGGCCAGAACTCGTCCGACTTCTTGTTCAGCTCGGTGGCGAGAAATTCCAGGGACGGGATCAGGTCCTCTTTGATGGATAGGAGCGCTGCCAGATGGATCGACGTCGGGATAACGTCATTGGATGACTGGCCCATGTTCACGTGGTCGTTGGGGTGGACCAGCTTGGAACCCAGGTCTCCGCCCAGAATCTGGGTGGCGCGGTTGGCGATGACCTCATTGGCGTTGGTGTTGGTGGATGTTCCGGAGCCGGTCTGGAAGATGTCCAGAACGAAATGCTCGTCCAACGTGCCGTCGATGACCTCCTGTGCGGCTGCTACAACGGCGTTGCAGACCTTTTCGTCCAGAAGACCCAGCGACAGGTTGGTCTTAGCTGCAGACTGCTTCACCAGCCCCAGGGCGCGGATGAACGACCGGGGGAACCCGATACCGCTGATGGGGAAGTTCAACACCGCCCGCATGGTTGACGCTCCGTAGAGGGCGTCGGCTGGGACTTCCATCTCACCCATGGAGTCCCGTTCTATTCGTACGTTGGGGCGCGTGGACATGTTGGTACCGTCCTAAATCATGGTAGTTATGTGAATCTAGCTAAGCCAATCAAGATTCTAGCGGGTGCGGGGCTGGTTGGGTAGTGTGTGACAGCCCGCCAGACAAGACGTAGGCGCGGATTTTCAACCCGCCCTGATTCAGGGAGCCGATTCACTCACCGAATACGGGACGGCGTCTCCCTGATGCGTGGTCTCCGTTTTTTATTTTGGCCTACCAGCGGCCAGGGCGGGTTAGAAACCCGCGCCTACGGGCAAGCGCAAAGCTGCATGGGTTCCAGCGAAACCTGGAATCACGGATAGCGTCGGGTTCGTAGGGGCCGGTCTCTGACCTGCCCTTGTTCGGGTAAGCCGTATTCCCTGGGCACATCGGCTTTCCACCCTGGTAGTCCGTTCTTCGATTCAAGATTTGGCCTACCAGCACCAGGGCGGGTTAGAAACCCGCCCCTACGGTGTTGGGATTCTCTCAGAACAATGACCGAAACGCCGCTTAGCGGCCTTCTTTGATCCAGTCGGAAACGCGCTCGGCGATCATGATGGTGGTCGCGTTGGTGTTGGCGCGGATCACGTCGGGCATGACCGATGCGTCCACCACCCGCAACCCCTCCAGGCCGTGAACGTGACCGTACTGGTCTACAACGGCCATATTGTCGGAGATTGGCCCCATCTTGCAGGTGCCGGAAACGTGGTGCTGGGTGTAGCAGTTGGTCATGATCCACCGGTCAAGAACAGCGTCGTCGGCCAGCTCTTCTTTGGTGGGATTCACCTGCTCTACAACGTGCGCCGCGAATGCTGGATGCTCCGCAACATCTGCTGCCTTGCGCAGAGCGCCACGCATGCGCTCCCGGTCGAATTCGGCCGAGAACAGGTCATAGTTCAGGAAAGGCTGGTCCTTGTGGTCTGTCGTGTTGAGAGTAAGCTCACCGGCCGAGGTGGCGTTCTGCAAGCCGACACTGATCCCGAAGTGAAAGGTGTCGCCCTCGTAGGTAACGCTGGCCGGGCGGTGCTCACTGCTCATCAGCGTGGGCGTCATCTGGAAATCGCCTCTGGTCGGCGAGCCAGGCAGGCTGAACCGCAGGCCCACCTGTAGGCTGGGTGTGTCGACGTCCGGTGGTTCGCCCTCACCCTTGAACAGCATGTACGCCGCCGGATGGTCGCGCAGGTTCTTGCCTACGCCGGGCAGGTCCTTGACCACGTTGATGCCGAGTGACTCCAGCTCTTTGGCCGGACCCACGCCAGACAGCAGCAGGACTTGGGGTGAGCCGATGGCTCCACTGGAGAGGATTATCTCGCTCCCTTCCACTGAGAATACCTCGCCGCCGCTCTCGCATTCGACGCCAACGGCGCGGTTGCCGTTGAACAGTATCCGCCGAGTGGCCACGCCGCCGCGGACGGTGATGTTGAGCCGGTGCCGGGCCAGGTTTAGATAGGTCAGGGCCGTGCTCATCCGGACGCCGTCGATGTTGTTCAGCGGACGGGCTGCGACGCCGGTGGAGTCGGGGTTATTCTGGTCCGGGTCTTCTGGGAAACCGACGCCGAGACAGGCCTGGTAGAACGCCTCGGCAACGGGTATCCATTCCTCGCGTTTGAAGCGCCGCACGGGCAGAGGCCCTTCGTTTCCGTGGAAGTCGTCGCCGGGGAAATCCCAGTCGTTCTCCATCTTGCGGAAGTAGGGCAGGATCTTGGTGTAGGCCCATTCGTCGTTGCCCCACTCAGCCCAATTGTCGTAGTCCTCGGGCAGCCCCCGGAAGACCACCTGGCCGTTGATGGAACTGGAGCCGCCGGTGGCTTTGCCTCTGGGGATGATGATCTGTTCCGGTTGCAGCGGGGTCGCGGTGGCGCGGTAGTCCCAGCTATGGGGTCCGTAGGCCGACCGCCAGACGTTGTACCCCTTCTTGAGGTCCTCCGGCAAGTGCTCGAAGTCGGGATAGTCAGGCCCGGCCTCCAGGAGCAAGATGGTCTTGTCTGGGTCTTCGGATAGCCTGGTGGCCACCACACTGCCGGCCGAGCCGGCGCCAACGATGATGTAGTCGTACTTCATGCTTCCTCCCTAGCGTGTCGCATCTGGTTCCGGGGGTATCGGAGCCGGCCATTGGCCTGACCCCTGAATTTACACCGGCGCGTAGTCTTCGACCGGAAAATCCCGTTATATAACTGTTGCCAGTATACCTTTCAGATCATCCACGTTCTGAATCTTGCGGACGTTCCGATGTAGACCAAAATCGGTCATGGCGTCTTCTGCGATCTGGTCGATGCCGTCTTCGGGGACGCCAACCGCGCTCAAGCGCACCGGCAACCCCAGTCCTTTGAATAATGCTTCGATGGCGTCGGCTGCTGCTGCCGCCGCTTGGCTGTCGTCCATGCCGTCTTTGCGCACTCCCATGGCCTGGGCGAAGTTGGCCTGTCCCGCTACGTTGGACTCGGCGTTGAACCGCATACCGGGAGCGGTCAAGATGGTATAGGCGTCGCCGTGGCCGCATTCAGGGTATCGGGTGTCCAGCGAATGGGCCAGGGCCGTCACCACTCCCAGTGCGCTGCCGCCAGCTCCAGCGTCGGTGGCCCGGTTGTAGAGAAATGCCGCCGCGCAGAGGTTTATTCGCACCGCCGGGTCATCGGGCCGGGTGTTGACCAGCGGCAGGTTATTCAGGAGCAGCCGCAAGGCTTCCAACAGGTCACTTTCCGCCAGGGGATTCAAGCCCGTGTGTTGCAAGGCCGATGCAACTCCGGTAAAGCATGACGCCGTTGCGTTCAAACAGAGCCACGGAGGGGCAGTGAGTAACGCCTGCTCGTCCCAGATCACCGCCGCAGGACGGGTCTTTGGGTCGAACAACTCCAACCGGTGCCCCGACTCAGAGTCGATGAGGGCGGTGCCGGCGCGGGTTACTGCCGTCGTCGTCGTGGTGAGGACTACCAGGTTGGGGATCTTGGGCGCCATCAGCCGGGGGCTAACCGGCGGTTTGCCCTCCGGGTATTGGGTGCATAAGTCTTGGGCAGTGCCTTTCTCGGCCATCAGGATGGTGATACCCCGGGCCGTGACCACGGCGCTACCGCCGCCAACGGCTATGATCCCGTCTGCGTCCACTTCTTTAGCTGCCGCGACGCCCTCTAAAACCGAGGTCACGGGCGATCCGGTCTTGCCGCCGGAGAACACCCCGGCCACCCGGTCTCCCAATGCGCCTTTCACGCGCTCCACCAGATCGGTCTTGTCGGCCACGGACTGCCCACAGACGACCAACAGTCGCGTAGTCCGGAGCCGGTCGGCTTCGTCGGCCAAGCTGCTGATGGCGTCCGGCCCGGCGTGGACGCGGACGGGATAGCCGACAAAGCGAAATGAGTCTGTGACCAATTCTTATCTTCTCCTGAACGGGACGGGGCGGTGGCAGGCACATATGTTGCCATCGGAGTAGTGATTTGGCAACCGTAGCGGACAGGCTCAGGGTATTCAGACTCCGGCGGTGGTAAAATCTTAGCCAGACTTATGCCAGAACTGAGCAAGAAAGACGAAGACCGCATGGTGCGCTACCGGGGCCAAAGCCTCCGGTTGCTGCAGGATGCCATGGATGAGATTCGCGGCGGCCGCTGGGACCGCTGTGAAGAGCTGCTGTGGGGCAGCCTAACCCTGGCCGTAAAGGGCGTGGCGCTGGGCCGAGGCCATGAATTGGACGGCCTGAAGGCTGTCGAAGAATACGCCGCCGAGTTGGGCCAGGAGAACCGGGACCGGCGCATCCGGGAATCTTTCGACAAGCTCAAGTCGTTCGGTGAGACTGCCGAGAAGGTCCGCGAGTCGCGCATCAGAGCCGACCATCTGGTGCAGGCCCTGGAAGATGTCACCGGAGCTGTTGAACGGCTTTGGGACTTGGCCCCCGGCGGCGACCTGCTGAGTGCGCTGCTCCGGGGCGATATGGACGAGCCGGACGAGCTGGAAGAGATGGACCGCGGCTCTTCATTATGAGCCAGGACAGGATGAGCCGGGACAGGATGAGTCCAGCCAGACCAGTCGCCAGCCCCAAAGTCACCATCCACACCCACGGCTGCAAGCTGAACCAGGCCGACAGCCAGGTGCTGGCCCAACAGTTTCAGCAGGCCGGTTTTACCGTCGTCAGATCGGCAGCACAGGCCGACGTGGTGGTGCTGAATTCCTGCACCGTGACCGCCAACTCCGACTCCAAAGCCAGGCAGTACCTGCGCCGGGCCCGCCGCGCCAATCCCGACGCTCTGGTGGTGGCCACCGGCTGCTACGCCCAGCGCGCGAAAGACGACCTGTCTTCCATGGAAGCCGTGTCTTTGGTATTGGACAACCGCGACAAACCAACCCTAGTCTCCACCATAGCAACCAAGCTCGGTATCTCAGTCAGTGCCTCCGGAGAAAACACGCCTTTGGCGCCGCTGAAGTTAAGGGGTAGGAGCCGGGCTATGGTCAAGATTCAGGAAGGGTGCGACCAGGTCTGCGCTTACTGCATCGTTCCGAAAGTCCGGGGACGGGAACGGAGCATTCCGCCTGAGGAAATCGTCGCCCTGATCAACGAACGGGCTGAATCGGGCTGCCGGGAAGCCGTGTTGACCGGCACCCAACTAGGCACCTATGGGTTCGACCTGATTGACGTGGACCTGGTCGGATTGCTCAGACAGGTTTTAGCTGAAACTTCCATCGACCGCATCAGGGTGTCTTCACTACAGGCCCAGGAGATCACTCCCGAGTTATTAGAGCTGTGGGACGATCCGCGCCTTTGCCCCCACTTCCACATCCCGCTACAAAGTGGAAGCGACACGCTACTGCAGGCCATGCGCCGACGCTACGACACCAGCCGGTTCGCCGAGACTGTCGACCTGGTACGGGAGAAGATTCCGGACGCTGGGATCACCACGGACGTCATCGTCGGGTTTCCGGGAGAGGGCGTAAAGGAATTCGCCGAGAGTTATAGTTTCGCGGCTTCCGTGGGTTTCAGCGATATGCATGTGTTCCCGTATTCCATCAGACCGGGGACGTCGGCGGCGTATCTGGGCGGCCAGGTGGATGAAACCAAGAAGAAGGAACGGACCGGCGAGATGCTGGAGTTGGCGGCCACGGCGGTGCGGGAGTTTCGCCAGAGAGCTCTTGGCCAGACCAGGCCTGTGCTCTGGAAACCGGCCAAAGGGAAAGACAACGGCGGGGTCTGGAGTGGTCTGACCGATAACTACCTCAGGGTTAAGACTGA
>CAVOAA010000086.1:0-12329 GCA_963693555.1 Dehalococcoidia bacterium
GCATCTGGAACGGCGAGCCCTCTTTCATGGCTTCGGTGGTCCCAAAATACCCTTCGGAAAGCCCGACTAACCTGTCGTTCCCCGTGTCTTGCACGTACCGGTACCGTTCGTACGGGGCGATTATAGGCCAGCACAAAAGTAGGTATTTCAGAGTGGCGTCAGCGTCGGAGTCTGGCAGGTCGATGTAACTGTAGGCGGGGTGATTGGGCCGCATGGCGCTCAACGACACTGTATGGCCGCCGCTGGACGAACCTATGCCGCCCACTGTGTTGGGGTCAGCATTGAAATCGGCCGCCCTGGATTTCAGCCAACGAGTCGCGAGATTTACGTCTGCAACTTGCGCTGGATATGGGTTATCAGGCGCCTGCCTAAAGTCGACGGCCGCAATCACGATACCGCTTTCTGAAAGAGCCCGGTCCATCACTTCGTTCTGAGTCCTGTCGGCGTTGGTCCAGACACCTCCATGAACGTCTACCAATGCGGGAAAAGGTCCCTCTCCGACCGGCTGGTAGACCCTGACGGCCAAACCGTCCTGGTACTCCAACTCTTTGACGCTGATCTCACACTTGTGTTCCGGGTTGTATGCCACCATCTATTCGCTCACCATCCGTACTTATCGTTTTATAAATTCGCGCCGCCGGTTATGCCGACCGCTGGTATTTGTAGTCCTTGGAGATGCCCGCTTCCGGCATCGGGGAAGGGTTCTTGACCTGGAACCGGTAGCTGGGGTCTAACGCGGGTTTGGGGCCGATGGTTCCCCTCAGGATTCCAATGGCCTCTACCTCATGCTCGACAACGTCGCCAGGCTCGAGGAAACGCGCGCCTTCATAGCCTTTCCGGATGGCCTCCCGTATGGAACCGCCACCCACTGTCCCGCTGCCGATCACGTCGCCGGGCACGATACGGCTGTCCTTGGAAGCACGCTCGACCATATCCGCGAAGCTGAAATAAGCATCTTTCGCGGCGCCGTCTTTCAGCCACTGGTTGCCGTTGACTCGAACTTCGCATTTCAGGTCCAGACGCCCGTCCTTAAGGTGGGGAAGCATCTCATCCGTAGTCACCAGCCAGGGTCCGATTGACGATGCGGTGTCCTTACCCTTGGCCGGGCCCAGGCCAAACGCCATCTCGTCCACCTGCAGGTCGCGGGCGCTCCAGTCATTGAACAGAGTGAAGCCGGCGATGTAGTCCAGCGCGTCGGCAGCCGCAACATCTCTCCCTTCCTTGCCGATCACGATGCCGATCTCTAGTTCGTAATCGAACTGAGACGATGCCGAAGGATGGGGTATCTGGGCGTCAGTACCGTAGATGCACAGAGGGTTGGAAAAGTAGAAGACCGGCATCCGGTACCAAACCTCGTTGGGCTCCCGGGTCCCCTGGTTGCTGGCGTGTTCTTCGTAGACGATGAAATCGCGCACGGTCGGGGGCTGGATGACCGGCGCATTCAGCTTCGTCCCCGCCAGGGGCAACCTGGCAGCAGAGGTGTTGCTAGAAAGTGCCTCACGAATCCGGTCTAAGGGCGAATCGCCCCGTTCCAGCAGTTGCTTAACGTCGTGGATGGTGTGGCTGGTGGCCCCCAATAGACCACTGACGTCGACTATCTCTTCGCCTTGTAGGACCCCACAGCGGGGTCCTTTGTCTGATTCATAACTAAGCAGTTTCATATTGATCTCCAATTGTTCCAATGAATGTAGTCTTCCAGCACATTCGAACGGAAGACTCAGAAATTACAGCACATGCTCCCATGACGGTCAAAGAGGCAATCTTACGTTTGAGGTTCTTCGTTCAGGAACGCCACTATGGATTCCTGCTCCATCAGCGGGAAGATCTGAAATTCCGCCGGCACGGCATCAGCCCACTCGTTGAGCAGCCGGTGCAGCATCTCATGGGACTCCACATCGAAGACCCCCACTGCGCCACGGCCGGTGCGCGGGTAGAAATGCCGGGCAATGCCACGGGCTAGTTTGTCTTCCACCCAAGGCCAGAAGTTCTTGCGGGCCTCACGGGCCTCCGACGGACGTGTCGGCACGGGATTACTGATCACCAGAAATAGCATTTTCAATCCTAATTATCGAACTATTCAGTCAGGTAACGATTCCAAAGCGCTAGGCGTAGGTTGCCGCCGTTATCTTGGCGCCTAGCAGCATCTGCCCGCCGTATTCGTAATTGGAGTGCAGGCCGGATATATGCTGGCCGCTCACGTGGAGGTCACGGAAGAACCGTTCCAGTCCGTTGGACTCGTGTATGGCCCCGGTCCCCGCCGCGTAGAACAACTTATCCACCACCAGTACGGACTGGCGGATGCCGTGGGTGATGGCCAATCGGGCGTGGACCCCTTTGTCTAGCAGGTCTGGCTTACCAGAGACCAGGGATTCCCACATGGCCCCGACCGCGCTCAGCACATAGGCCTTGCCGGCGCCGATGATAGCCTCACACTCGCCGACGGTAGTTTGGACCGTGGCGCGGTCTCTTAGGAGGGTCGGCGAATTGGTGCTGCGGTCAGTGGCCAGCTTCTTGAAGGTCTCCATCGCACCCCTGGCCATTCCCAGAGCATTGGCCGAGGCTAGAGTCCAGCTGCAGAGGATCGCCGTCTGTGGGTTGTAGAGAGGGTTATCGTGGAAACCCGGTTCTGCGCGGGCGTACGTGTGGCTCTCCGGGACGAACAGTTCTGAGAATGAAGCGTCGTTGCTGGCAGTGCCTCTCATTCCCATGGTTGACCAGGTTATATGGACCGTACCCGAATCCCGAGGAACAACTGCCACACGGCTCACGGGGCCGCCTTCTTCATTCAGCACCGGCCCGTTATCGTCGACCAGATCGCAGTTTAAGAATAGGCACTTGGCGTGGTCGATACCGCTGAGGTAGTTCCAACGGCCGGACACGATGTAACCGCCCTCGGTGATCTTGGCGGTGCCACCCGAGCGAGCCGAACCGGAGGCGCTGACGTCGGGCGGGTCGCCAAACAGTTCTTTGGCCGCTTCCATCGTGAGCCTGGATACTGACGACGTAAGGGCCGTCCCGTTGAAAGCGCACCAACCCGCTGAGCCGTCGGCGCTGGATATCTCTTCGACGATGTGGAATGCGGTGACCGGGTCTAGTTCCGGGCCGCCAAGTACCTTGGGCACGTACAACCCCAAGAGACCTTGGTCGTTCATAGTCTTGGCCAAGTCAGCGGGTAGTTGGCATTCTGAATCGATTCTGTCCAGATTTGCCCTAATGAGAGGTGATAGCTTTTTTGCAGCTTCGAGGAGAGATTCCGCCATTTGTCGATTCCTTTGGGCATACTGCCCCAGGCGTCAGATTATCTACAGTGCTAGACCGGCCGGGAAAGTGCTCTGACCTACGCCTAACCCTGCTATTATAGCCAAGTCTCAAGTTCAGCCCAAATGGACTCGAAAAACCCATGATTTAGGGCCAGATATACCGGTCTGGCAAGCGAATTATCCGATTTACGGTTATTTCCCCATGCTTCTGAGACTACAAGATGCTTGAATCAGCAATTTTCAAAGTGCTAACATAGTCGCTAACTATTGGTTTGCAAACACCAAGGAGTAGAACGGATGCCAGAAACCGATGTCGCTTTAATGGGCCACCTTATGCGGCGCGCTGGATTCGGTTGTCAATACCACGAACTGGAAACCCGCGCGGCGAAAGGATATGAAGAAACAGTAGAAGAATTGCTCAACCCCCAGGACAATCCCGATGGGATGGACCTGGACCTGGCGGAGCGTTACTTCATCGAGTGGAACCACTTCATCAGAGGGGTTCCCGAATACCACGCCTTTAGGATGATCAACTCCAAACGGCAATTGGAAGAGAAGATGATTCTCTTCTGGCACGGGATCTTGTGCATCGCCGACAGCAAGCTGCAGAGCTACCCCACGGAACACACCCAACTGGAGATGTTCCGGCGTTGCGGCATGGGCAGCTTCCGGGAGCTTTTGGTTGAGATTTCCAAAGACCCGGCAATGGTCTACTTCCTGGACAACTGCCTGAGCCATAAGGGCAACATCAACGAGAACTACGGACGAGAGCTCTTGGAGTTGTTCTCCCTGGGTGTGGGCATGGACGGCAAGTTCAACTACACCGAGGACGACGTCAAAGAGTGCGCCCGGGCCTTTACAGGCTGGACCATCGCCAACTCCATACCGCAGCAACCATATGGCCGCTATGCTGCGTCCTTTGTCTACAATCCCGACGACCATGATGACGGCGAGAAGACCTTCTTGGGCGAGACTGGAAACTTCAACGGCGAAGATGTCATCGACATCATCGTGAAGCAGCCGGCCACTGCCCGGTTCATCTCCCGCCACCTCTATAACTTCTTCGTGGCCGACGATGTCGACGTGGCATCTTGGATGGACACCCCTCCGCTGGACATAGAGACCATCAAGATGCTGGAAGAAGAATACTTCCGGTCCGGATACAACATCGGCAGCATGCTTAAACTGTTGTTCAACTCCGATGCTTTCAAGAACGCACGGTTCGCCAAGGTGAAAGGCCCCATCGAGACAATAATCGGTACCCTCCGCTTGATCGGAGACTGGACCGAGCCCAAGCCCGGCCTGGAGTTCATCTTTGACGAGATGAAATACATGGGCCAGGAGATCCTGAACCCGCCTTCGGTTGAAGGCTGGCATACAGGGAGGGAATGGATCGACGGCGGCACACTGGCGCACCGCGTCAACTTCGTAGCCGACTCCGTATCCGATTCCAGCTTTCCCGGTATCAAGGGAATCATCGACCGCCTCACCACCGAAGGCACCGCCCACTCCCCGGAAGGGCTGGTGGATGGCTGCCTGCGCATGCTGGGCGAATACCAAATCTCCGAAGAAACCCGCCGTATGCTGGTGGACCACAACAGCAGGGGCGGCGAGATTCACGCTGACTCCGAGGAATTCGCGACCAAGGTCGGCGAAACTCTACGGATGATCGTGGCAACGAAAGAATATTTATACGCTTAACCGATTTGACGCCTAGCCGATTACGGCAATGTCGTTTAACGGGTTACTAAAGTAATCAACCAAGTCCATTTATAGCCAAGCCCCTTTAGTAGGTAGGAGTAGGTAATGACCTCCAATAGAAAAGACCCTGTTCTCGTGATTCTACAAATGTCCGGCGCTTACGACGCGCTGAATACGATAGTCCCTTATAGCGACCCCCATTATCAGGACTACCGCCAGGTTTTGAGAGTAGAGCCTGAAGAGGTACTGGCCATCGACGACAAGGTCGGTTTCCATCCCTCAATGGCCCCGATAAAAGACCTTTATGACCAGGGTAACGTCGCCGTTATCCAGGGTATCGGCTACCCCAACCCCATCCGGTCGCACTTCCGCTCCATGGACATCTGGCACACCGCCGAGCCCAATAAAATGGGAATGGACGGGTGGCTGGGCCGTGCCATCGGAGATCTTGACCCCAACAAAGAGAACGTGCTCACTGGAGTGAACTTCGGCCGCGGCCTGCCTAGGGCATTGGCTTCCTCCGGAGTCTCGGTTGCCTCCGTTGGCGGATTGGACCAGTTGGGCATGCTCACCGGGATCGAAAGCCAGGTGCAGAGGACCGAGGCGTTGGACATCTTCGCCCGGATGTATTCTCCCATGATCGGCTCCGGCGCCACCAATGACTATCTATCGCAGACTGGACTGGACGCTCTGAAAGGGGCCGACATCCTCAGCACTGCACCCGGTATGTACACATCTTCTGTCGAGTACGGCGGCAGCCAGTTCTCCCAATGGCTTAAGAATGTTGCCCAAGTGCACACTGCCGGTCTGGGATCCCGTATTCTCTACACCGGGCTCAACCCCGGCGCGTTCGACACCCACGCCAACCAACCGGTTGCCCTCTCCAAGCTCTGGGGCGACGTTTCGGCCGGCGTCGGCGACTTCTACCAGGACCTGAAGGAGCACAACGCCGAGCGTGAAGTGGTAATCTTGATGTTCACCGAGTTCGGCCGGCGGGTGCAGGAAAACGGCTCCGGGACCGACCACGGTTCTGGCAGCGTTGCCTTCGTGATTGGCGATGCCGTGGAAGGCGGCCTCTACGGTGAGTACCCCTCATTGGAGCCGGATAAGCTGGATGAGGGAGACCTCCGCTGGAACAACGACTTCCGGAGCACCTACGCTACGCTGCTTGAACAATGGATGGGCCTGGATTCCAAGCCGATTCTGCGAGACACCTACGAACAGTTCGACTTCATCAAGTCGTAGTCCCGGCCCATCGGCTCAAACGAGAATCTCGGTCATTGATACCGGGCCGGATTCGTCTTGGGTCCCGCTGCCTACCGCATAGACGGTGGCGGGGGATACCATTGTGAGGAACTAATGGTCGCACAGGTAACGTCTTTAACCTTTCGATATAGTCACACCATCGGACGCCAAGAAACCCGGGGAGGCGACGGATTCTTCAATCCTGTTGCCATAGCCCGTGGCCCTGGCGACCTGATGTATGTGGTCAACCGAGGCACGGAGACCCCTGTGTTCTTCCCCTGCAAGCGAGTAACGGTATGCACGGTGGACGAGGAGTACATCGACCAGTTCGGTTTCAAAGTGCACCCAGAAGACGCTGTGAGGTCCGCACCGGACGGCGCTCTGTTCTGGCCCACGTCCATCGCGCTCGATTCCCAGGGCAACTCCTACGTTGCCGACGAATGGCTGAATAGAATCTCCATCTTCGCCAAAGATGGAGAGTGGATCGGCAAGTGGGGCGAGCCGGGCAGTGCTGAAGGTGAGATCGACCGGCCATCCGGGATGGCGTTTGACAGCGATGACAATCTCTATCTGGTCGACAGCCGCAATCACCGGATACAGGTATTCACCAAGGACGGTAAGTTCCTCTCAACCTGGGGTTCTCAAGGCGACGACGACGGCCAATTCAGCTTCCCCTGGGGCATAGACATCGATAAGAACGGGGATGTCTACGTGGCCGACTGGCGGAACGACCGAATCCAGAAGTTCACTCCGGACGGTCAGTTCCTGATGAAGTTCGGTTCTTCAGGCCAGGGAGACGGTGAGTTCGACCGGCCCACGGGAGTCGCGGTAGACAAAGACGGTACGATCTACGTGGCCGATTATAAGAACGACCGCCTACAGGTGTTTGATGCCGAGGGCGGCTACATCACCCAATTGACCGGCGAGGCGACTCTCTCCAAGTGGGGCAAAGAACGGGTGGATATCGACCCGACCTATGTTAGAGGCCGGGAAGAAGCCCAGGGCCTGGAAGGGCGCGAGAAAGCGTTCCAGGGCCCCATTGCTGTGGATGTTGATGACGAGGGTCGGATCTTTGTGGCAGAGGTCCCCCGGCACCGCGTGCAGGTCTTCCACAAGCAGTACGCCAACTTCTCGGGCGGCCCGCTGTAAGCAGACTGTCGGCCGCCGTCAGCAAATGACGGCTGCCAGCAGATCAGTTCCCTGACTGTCTCAGAGAGTCGATCAACCTTCTTATATCGTCGATAGTAAACGGCTTGCTCAAGACCGGGTTCCCTGTTGCCCTCAGGAAATTTCTGGCGCTAGGGCTGGCCGTGTCTCCTGTGACGAAGACCATTTTCTCCGCTATATCTTGTGACTTTTCTTTCACCAGATCGTAGAGTCTCTGTCCGTCTAATCCTGGCATTCGCAGGTCCGCTAGGATCAGCTCGAACCGGTCTTTCTGGATCAGGTCCCAGGCCTGGTAACCGTTGGACGCCAAAACCACATCATGACCGTCGGCAGACAACATACGTGATATCGCGTCCCTGAACAACGGCTCATCGTCCACCACTAATATCCGCATGCTCGAATTGTTGCCGGAAGAGGCGCTGGCGTTCGATTCTTCGTTTCCGGCCGGGGTAGTAGTAGAGGTAATATCTGAGGCCAGCGGAAGCTCTATGTGGAAGGTAGCGCCCTTTCCAGGTTTGCTCTCCGCCCACAGTTCTCCGCCATGTTCACGGACGATCCCATAGCAGATGCTCAATCCCAAACCCGTGCCTTGCCCGACCTGTTTCGTGGTGAAGAACGGGTCAAAGATGTATTGCAGGATCTCCGGTGCTATGCCAGGACCATTATCGGTGATGCTGATGCGTATCTTTCCGTTTTTAAGACTCGTCGTCGCTGTGATCTCCCCTGATTCCTGATTTTCGATTATCGCCTGAGAGGCATTGTTCAGAATATTCAGAACGACCTGAATCATCTGGAGTTCATCGATCATGGTCAAAGGGACCCGATTGGAATGCTTGGTTGTCAAATTTATATTGTTCAGTCTAAAGTCGTGTGACTTTAGCTCGATCGCTCGGTCGACCACAGACGCTACGTGTAGATAACCCTTTGCCGACTCTTGTTTCCTGGCAAAGGAAAGCAGGTTTTGGACGATCCGCGCCGCCCGCTCGGCTGCTTCCTGAATCTTACGGGCATCCTCGGTCACGCTGGGCGAAGCGTTTTCCATCTGGATCAACTCAGAAAGGCCGAGAACGGCCGCTAAGGGGTTGTTTATCTCGTGGGCGACACCGGCCGCAAGTTCTCCCACTGATGCCAGCCTGGAGTGTCCTTGTAGTCGCTCTTGCTGTTGTTTTTGCTCGGTGACGTCATTGAGTACCAGTAAGACCTCTTCTTCATGGGCGGTATCATCGTCCACCTGTAATGGCACCGCATAGACCAAGAACCACCGGTCATTTCCGTCCTGGTCCGTGTATCTCATTTCCTTCTGCCCTTCACCCGAAGAGGAAGCTAGGGACTCACGGATCCATTCCTCGATGCCCACCCAATTGAGAATCTGCAACAGGGGTTTGCCTTCGATCTCTTTTTTGACCAGTTTGAAACCAACACAGAATGAATCGTTGACCATCACCACTTTTCTCTCTTCACCTCTCATCACAACCAACGCCGAAGGGTTGCTCTCCAAGATACGAGTAGTGGATTCGTTGAGACGCTCGATCTCCAGATTCCGGGTCTGTGCTTCCTGATACAATCTGGCGTTCTCGACCGCGGGAGTGATCTGGCTTGCCAAACGCTCCAATATGGCCTGTTCCCGGTGTCCGAAAGCGTGTTGCCGGGTGCTCGAAAGGGCTACGACCCCAATGACCGCATCGTTTGAGGTTAATGGCGCCAACATCTGAGACCGCAGGCCTGCGTCGGTCAGATATGAATAGCCAGGATCCTCAGGAAGACGATCAGTATCCAGTGGAGCTGCCCATGTTCCGGATTCGAGAGAATTTTCAATAAAAGAGCCTGCAAGCGGTAGGTTTCGCCCGATATCAAGAAACGGAACGTGCAGTCCCCAGGTGTTCCTGATGACGTAGGTACCGGTTTGAAACCACACTTCTATCAAAGTAATTCGGTCGAAATCGACCAGCTTTTTCATTTCGGCAGCGAACTGATTGTAGATGTGGTCGATGTCCAAAGTGGACGTCAAAATCTTTGCCATCTCATCAATCATGACCATCTCTTGGGTGCTGGACCGGAGTTCTTCTGCCAGCCGCTCATTCTCTAGCAGATTGCCCAACCCTTCACCGATGGCCGTCAGCAAGCGTACTCTTTCAGGAGTGAAATGGCTAAGTTCGGTGGATCCAACCGTGACTAGGGCAGCTGGTTGCCCGCCCACTGTTATGGGCATAATTACGACGGATCGGTCACCCATATTTTCCAACTGAGGGTGGGAATTGGGGTGTTTTTGATAATCATCTACAACCGAGAGTATCCCACTCTGAAAGGCCTGAAATCCGAGGGTCCCTTCCCCGATACTCTCCGGATGAGTTATTTCCGGCCCGTCATTGCCGCCTGCCGATGCAGCGTGAATAAGCTCTCGGCCGGTAGCGTTAGGAAGCCTGAAATGAGCAGCGTAGCCGTCAGAAACTTCCACCAACTGCTCCAACATTTTGACAACTTTTCTGTGAAACGGGATCGTCTGTCCCAGTATCTCCGCGATGCTCAACAGGCACTCTAATTGGGCGGTCCGGGAAACTGCGTCGTCGTAAAGCCGGGCATTCTCCAAACGCGCCCGTTATTTGTGCCAATATCGTCGTCGTAGATTCGTCTACAATCGACAACACGAGTCAACATCACGAATCGACTATATCGCTGCGAAGGGGATGAACTATGACCGCTCAAACAGATTCCGATCTCATCAGTAGGCTGGAGGCGTTGGAGACCAGGGTCAGGACCCTGGAGGACACCGATGCCATCCGGAACCTCAAGGCCAGATACGCCGAACTGTGCGACGACAACTACAACCCAGACGGAATAGCCGCGCTATTCGTGGAGGACGCGGTGTGGGAAAGCGGGCCACTGGGCCGGTTCGAAGGCAGGGATGCGATCCGCGGTTTCTTCCAGGGCGCGTCCGAGATATTCACCTTCGCCATCCACTACAGCCTAAATTCCCAGATCGAAGTCACCGGCGACACGGCCAAAGCAAGGTGGTACCTGTTCATGCCCTGTACGGTGGGCGACGGCGACCGGGCCATGTGGCGGGCTGGCATCGACGACGAGGAATACGTCCGCGTGAACGGCCAGTGGATGTTCAAAAACAAGAAATCCACCGGCGTTTTCAGCACTCCCTTCGACACCGGTTGGGCCAAAATACGCTCCGCATAACTGGCGTTCAAACAAAAGCCCTTGGTGAGGAATACATTGCTAGACATTCTGATCAACAACGAACTTATCGAGGACGGTTCAGGGAACCCCGGATTCTACGGCTCAGTAGTCATCGACCAAGGCGAACATACCGGCTGTGCACGGCCACCAGCTCTGCGCCCTCGGCCTGGTTGATACCCGGAGCGCCCCTGGAATCGGCAAAGTCGCCGCAACTGAGAATCGCCCACCCGATCGATATCGATGGCCTCGTGCCTCCGATTTAGTCTTCTGTCTGGTAGCGGCGCCTGTCTTTACCGGCAGGCCGGTTTGTTCCAGCGGTTTTCCTGCCGGAGGTTACTTGGATAACCCTTCAAACCAGGCCAGCAGCGTATCAGCTGCGTCTTTCCATATGTCCTCACGGGTCCGGCCGCTCCGTTTCAGGACCGCGAAACCGTGGTCTGCACCCTCAAGTTCATGGAATACCGCGCTCGGCATCCTACCGGCCACGGCGATCAGGTCATCTGGCGTTGCGAAGTTATCCCTGGTGCCGGAGCAGAAGAGAGTTGGGACGTTGATATCGGGTAGGTGACCATCGCGTGAAACGGCACGGCTTCTCGGTGGATTCGGGCCCGGTGGATTCAGGCCCGGCGGATTTTGGCCCGATGGATTTCGGCCCGGTGGCTTCAAGGGGTAGGCGAACAGTACGAGCGCATCGACCCGGGTGCCTTGGGCAACCACCTGAGAGGCTATGCGGCCTCCCATCGACCTGCCGCCAACGATCAACTTTCCGGTACCGGGTTCGACGCTGCTGATCACTTCCCGCCACGTAGCTTCCAGCATCGGAGCGCGGTCCGGGCCACGTCTGCCGGCTTCCATGTAGGGGAATTGGAACCTGACCAATGCAGCGCCGGCGGCGGGGAGGCGCATGCTCAGGTACTCCCCAAACGGATCGTTGATGTTCGACCCGGCTCCGGGGGCAAAGACGAGTGTGAACCGGGCGCTCCCAGCCGGCGACGTCTTTATGGCCGATACGGTCTTGTCGCCGACCGCGATTTCGTATTTCTCATCAGGCATTCGTTGATTGATCCGGACTGCGCTTACACTCCCACAGCTACCGCGGGGCGCAGGCCCTGGCTTGGGGAGACCATCTCGTAGTTGGCCGCCACCTGGAACAGTAATCCCTCTTCAAAGGGGCCGGTAATGAATTGGACTCCGATGGGCAGGCCGCCTTTCGTCACCCCACAGGGCACCGAGATGGCCGGCAAGCCCATGGCGTTCAACGGGCTGGTGTTCCGCGAGACCATGCCGGAGCCGGCGCCCCTGACCCGGAATTCTTCACCGTTCACATTGATGTACTCGGCGTCGATCCTGGGCGCGGGTACCGGTGCCGTTGGCGTGATCAGGAAGTCCACCTGCTGCATGACCTGGGCGTACTCCTCCTGAATCATGCGCTGGACTCGCAACGACTTGGAATAGTCTTTCCCGAGCACGAACTGTCCGGGGACAGTGCGGTAGAAGACGTCGGGGCCGTAATCTTCCCGATGCTCCCTCAGCATCGCCTCATGGGTCACCACGCCGTCGGCCATGGCGGAGATGCGCATGGCGCCGATGTAGTGCATCAGCGGCAGGCTGACTTCTATAAGCTCTGCGCCCAGTTCCTCCATCGCCGCGATGCTCCCGCGAACCGCCGATTCGACCTCGCTGTCCAGCAGGTCGAAGTAATGGTTGGTGGGGACGCCCATCTTCAGTCCCTTTAGGCTCTTGCCCAAGTAGGCGGTGTAATCGGGGACC
>CAVOAA010000087.1:0-12273 GCA_963693555.1 Dehalococcoidia bacterium
GATCAAGGGGAAATGGCAGTGCTCTGGGACTCCCTTAGTTCGACATCATCGATGTAACGTAAGCGGCCATTGTGCATACCGTAGGCTAGTTTCAGGTCCACGCTGCATCTCCTACCCTGTTCGACCTAAGAAGCTGGTCTGGTTTTATCGGTTTTGATCTTGTATTTGATCTCGTTCTTGTCGTGTTCAAGGATACTCATATGTACTCTCAGGCACCATTCCGAGACTGGAAAACATATATGAACACGCCTGATAATGATTTCCTACTAACTCTTAATCAGTAGGTCCAAAGTTCCATTTACAAGAGGGGCTCACAGAAAATTGAGTGCGAAAAAGTTCGTGACCATTTGATCCAAAACAAAGCCCCCGGCCATTACAGTCGGGGGCTTTGTTTTTGGCTGAAATCAGGCGATTTCATGCCTAAATGTGTCTGGCGAGAGTGCGAGGGAGTCGAACTCCCCGTCCATAGGTACAAGGTGCTATTGGTTTCGGACGAAAGGGATTTGTACCGCACGATACAAAATGAATCGCGGTCATTTTTTACCGCTTCGTCTTGGGTTACAGTGATACCAGTCCGATGCCGATCTCATACCCCCAGGCATCCACGGCCTTTGCGAAATATGATAGCGGGGGCACCGTTCCTATACCGGCTAGTCGAGATCCAATAGTCGCCGAAGCTCACGTTTCTGTTCCTCGGCAGAAAGGCTGCAAAGAGACCGAAGCGTATGCATCCCGAGGGACCCAGTTTGTATCGGGTCCCCAAGGTCTAGAATTGTTTGCTGAACTTCGGGGTCGATGATTAAGAGCCGCAGCGTCTGTGTTACATGAGCTGCTGACACACCCAATTGACGAGCAAGGTCCGCCCTGGACAACGCCTCTCCGGTATCGAGGAGCTGTTGCCAACCTCGGGCCAACCCAATAGGATTCGGGTATTTTTTTTCGGTGGCGAGTCTACCCTTTCCTTTCGGAAACTCAAAAGTACTCACGAAGGTTCTGCGTTGTATCTGTGACGGGGAGCCATCTTCTTCCTTTTAGCTTCTTTTCCGCACGGTATAGTTGCTTGCCCTAATTTCTTATAGAATCCCCCGTGATATACCTTTGCCAATTTTGAGGAGGGCTTTATGCCAGCCAACATCGACTTAAAGACCAGCCAAAGCTATGAGGCCGCAGGGGTGCGGTTCAATCTGAGTCTGTCCTCTGCTACAGGGTCAGACGCAGCAAGTTTCAGCGTCACGGTCGACGATCTAGCCACCGGAAAACAGCTTGATTTCTCCCACGTGGCCTGCCCTGCGGTACACGATTTCACCAGAGGCTTCACTCGCTGGCTGAGTACCAAGGGGTTTCAAGCCACTCGCAACGATGCCGAGATCGTCGCCACTCCCCGCGAAGATATGACGGAGCCGCAGCTGATCAAGGGGTTCCAGGACGCGCTGGACATGGTTGACCAGAAGTTTTCCAATTACCTGAGCCCAATCGTGGGCACAGGTTCTTATTCCGATGTCGTCTATAAGAAAGAAGACGGCGTCGCCTGGCTCTTGATGAACCGGCCCGAGACCTACAACGCCAAGCGCGGAATAACCATGGACGAGATGGCCACGTGCCTGCTGGATGCGGCTGCGGACTCTAACATTCGCGTCGTGGTGATCTCCGGAGCGGGCCCCAACGGTTTTTGCACCGGCAACGACCAGAGTTACGACCCCGAACTGGAGCATTCCGACTACCGGGGCGAGGCTGAGATCAGGTACAACCAGGTCGTCCAGCAGATGCCCCAGCCGGTGATCGCCGCCGTGGACGGGTTCGCCATCGGCTCAGGAAATATCCTGGCTTATACCTGTGATTTCACCATCGCTACCACCCGGTCCCGGTTCGGACAGACCGGCCCAAGGGTGGGCAGCCCGGCCAACGGCCATAACGTGTCGATGCTGGCCGCCAGGATCGGCCAGAAGCGGGCACGGGAGATGTGGATGCTCTGCCGCCAGTACACCGCCCAGCAGGCCTACGATATGGGTCTGGTGAACATCGTGGTGGAACCGGACAAGTTGTGGGCGGAAGTCGACCGGTGGATCGCCGACATCAAGGGCGTCAGTCCGGTCATCCTTCAGATGCAGAAGATCTCGTTCAACCGGCATGACCATTTCGAAGACCCGGATACCACCCCCATGGAAGAGCACATGCCCGACTATCTGGCGTCCGAAGAGTGCCTGGAGCGGCGCACATCGTTCATCGAACGTAGGAAGATCGACCCTTCCAAGAACCTGGACTACGTAAAGATTCCCATCAGATAAGATGAGCGATTCAAATAATCCCGCCGACACATGCCTGCCAACGACTACCTGGTTCTTGTATTCTGAGTCTGAAGATGGGCCTCTGGGCAGCATATTGCGCAAGAGTCTCCCTGAAGTCGGCCTGAAGATCGACGCAGATGGAGCGCGAGGTATCCCGGCCGCCGAGGTCGTGAGTTTCACCGAGCTACGCGCCACCTGCGCCATGCGCCGGTTCAAGGTCGTGGTAAGGCCATTGGCCTGAGGCAATAACTCGCGGAATATTGGCGTCTTCTACTTATCGGGATCCTTAGCGGGAACCTTTTGGCATCGTCCTCCGTCTAGAGGGCATATTATTATTTACCTGGAGACCCAAGATGAAACGATTGCTACTCATGGCGGCATTCTCAATCTCTCTGCTGACCCTGTTGGCAGCCTGCGGAGGTAGTTCCTCAGAAGACCAGCCTTCCGCTCAAGAAACCACATCCGAAACAACAAATATTGAGCCCACGAACACCGGAGACCCCGGCGTGGTGGCGCTAACCGGCTCAGAAACCGACCACGACGCCGAGGTCCAGATCTACCTGGAGTTGATGGACTCTCTGGCAAATGCCCTGAGAAGTAGCGACACCAACGACCTCTCCGCGGAAGCCCTCCAGCCGATCACACAGATCGCTTCCCGACTTGAAGGGTTCACCCAGTTTTTCGCCGACCTCGACGAGGAGCAGAAGAACTACGTCTACGGGACGTACGGCGTTGAGCTACAGCGTTCCGCCGAACTTGTCGCGGAATACGCCTTGACCGTTCAAGAACGGAGGGGCGACGAAGCGATCTCACAGGAGCTAGCCCGACTGCCGGCGTTCGCGATCGCCACTACCAATACCAGTTCCGGAACTGTGACCAGCAATGCCGAGCAGGTGCCGGACGGCGACATCAGCACGCTGCTGATGATTGACGACGTGTCGAACCTTGCGGGCGGCGTGGGGCTGAGAACCGGACAGCTTGATCTAAAGGCCATGGCCGCAAATGTAGACCCGACTCAGGTCGAGCATACGATTTCCTTCGATTCGTTGTCATTCGAAACTGCTGATGGCTCACAAGCACTAATGTTAACGGTGATTCATCTCGACTCCGAAGGAGCGGCTTCCGACCAGATGGAGACGATGATCGAAGAAGGCGTGCCCCTTGAGGACCTCTCGGAGGGCATCGGAGACGTTTCCGGCGTTATCGAAGCCAATGAAGGTGGGATCGGTAGCATGGTCGTATTCAAAAAAGGGTCGTGGGTTGTGATGCTTCACACCGCCCAAAACCGTGACGTTACGCCTCTGATCGATGTGTCGGGAGTGGAGACGCTTGCCCGGTTGGTTGCAGACCGGCTCTAGACCTTCAGCCTAGTGACTGCCTACATCCAACCTCGTAGGCCCTGCGTATTGATAAATAAGGAGCGGGGAAGTTCAGCTCATCCTCCAAAGACATTCCCTGTTCCTTGTTGAGGGCGCCTTTCCCCCAAGGGCGCCCACACTAGGGCCCCGATCGGTCTCCCTTTCGGGATCCTGAACATTTAGACACCCTGAGCGTTCAGGCACAATGAGCATTCAGGCACAATGAAAAAGGGGCCTTCCCTAGTGGGAAGGCCCCTTTTTCTGATCCCCGGAGACTCCGGGGTATAACCGAGCCCAGCTGGCTGGTTACTTTCTTGGCCGGTTTTTTCTTCCTGGTGATTTTCTTCCCGATTACTGGCCTTCAGGAAGAGCCGCGCCGACGGCAACCGCTAGGTGCTTGGCTTTCTTGGACTCAGCCACCGGCAAGGTGATGGTCAAGACGCCGTTGTCGTAGCGGGGCTCAACCTTATCGGTGTCGACGTGCTCCGACAGCCGCAATGACCGCTGGAACGAGCCAGACCGGCGCTCACGAACCGCGTAGCCGCCGTCCTCGCGCTCATCCTCAGACTTGGTCTCCGCTTTGATGGTCAACACACCGCCTTCGATGGTGACATCGATATCCTCGGGCTTAACGCCCGGCAGGTTGGCGATCACTGTGACGTTATCGCCGTCCCTTACGATGTCCAGGGGTATGGACCAGTCACGCTGCTCTGCGGCATCGGAATAGCCTGTAAGTCCGGGGGTTGCGGGGGGGCCGGCCCAGCGCCGGTTGGCCAAGCTGCGTGCCCGCCTGATCTCGAATAATGGGTCCCAACGTGTCAATACCATTTACGGTTCCTCCTGAATCTTGTGCCATGATGTTCGGGGTCGGGACACTCTGTCTCAATCCCTGGCTAACAGGCTATATTATAATTAGTTGAGTGATAACTGTCAAGTTTATGTATTTAACTACTCAGTTATACTATTAAATCATTAGCTGTTTGATTGACAATCAGACTCAATTAATCTAGAATTTAACTTGGTTATAGATCATAAAACTTAACGATACGGTTGACTTAATGGCTGACTATTACGACACATTAGGCGTAGCGCGGGGAGCTACGGAGAAAGATATTCGCTCTGCCTTCCGTAAGCTCGCGCGCAAGCACCACCCCGACGTCAACGACAACGACCCGGCCTCCGAAGAGAAGTTCAAAGAGATTAATGAGGCCTATACCGTTCTCGCCGACGCCGATTCACGGCGTAAGTACGACCGTTACGGCGACGACTGGAAACGGGCCGACCAGTTCCAGCAGTCCAACCGTGGCGGTGGGTTCAACTTTACTAACATGGGCGGCATGGGCGGAGGTGTGCGCGGCAGCGTCTTCGACCAATTCTTTGGCGGCATGGGCGGCCAAGACGTAAAGCCTGCCCCGTCGGAATACCCCGTATCCATCTCCCTTGAGGAGGCCTTTACAGGGATAGGCCGACGTCTGCGGATGCAGGACGGCCGCCGCCTGGAGGTCAAGATCCCACCCGGCGTGGACAACGGTTCAAAGGTCCATATCTCGGCCGCCGTCGCACAGGGCAGCGATTTCTACCTGGTGGTGTCTGTAACGGACCACTCCAAGTTCCGTCGTCAGGGCAAGGACCTCTACGTGGAAGTAGAGGCGCCCTTGGACGACGCCGTTTTGGGCGGTGAACTGACGGTACCGACTCTGACCGGACGGCTGGCCCTGACCATCCCCAAGGGGACACAGAACGGGCGGCGTTTCCGGCTGGCCGGACAGGGCATGCCGGTCATGAACAACTCAGCAAAGAACCCTCGGAGCGATGTTGATCACCGCGGCGACCTGTTCGCCACGTTAAAGGTCAAGCTTCCCTCAGAGTTCACCGACGAAGAGATAGACCTGTTCCAGAAGTTGCGGGAGAACCGACTCGGGTCATCTGAACCCGAGAGCGGCCCGGAATCCGTTGAAGACCAGAGTGTGGAAGATGCAGGGACGGAAGATGATGGAACGGGCGAGGAGCAATCATGAGTACAGACAATCAATTTCAAGACGAGCCTTGTTTCGTTATCAGCGTGGCCGCCCGCATCGTTGGGGTCCACGCCCAGACCCTGCGCCACTACGAGCGTGTAGGCCTGATCTGGCCGTCGCGCACCGGGGGCCGGCAGCGGCTGTATTCCATGGCTGACATCGAGCGTCTGCGCCGTCTCAAGGCTCTGACCGAGGACATGGGTCTGAACCTGGCCGGGGCGGAAGTGGCGCTCAAGCTCATGAACCGCATCGAAGAACTTGAAGGCGAAGTTAAACAGCTGACCGAGTCCGTAAATGTCCTGCAACGGCGCGAGCTAGGCCAGAGCCAGGGCACCGGACAAAACCAGAGCGCAGGACAACGTCAGGGACAGGGCGCGGCCCCACGCCGCTAGGAGCATTCATCATGGTATTAAGACCAGACCAATTCACCGAACAAGCACAAGAAGTGCTGCACAATTCCCAGGACCTGGTGCGCCGTTACGGCCACAGCCAGTGGGACGTGGAGCATATCCTGCTCGCCCTCCTGCAGTTGGAAAACGGGACACCGTCAGAGATCCTGGTCCAGATAGGAGTCCAGTCAGACGCCATCACGGCCCAATTGGACCGGGCGCTAGAATCGGCTCCCAAGGTTGCCGACAACGCCACCCAGATCTACGCGACTCCCCGGGCCTCGCGGCTCCTGGAGGACGCCAAAAATGAAGCAGACCGGCTCAAGGACGACTTCATCGGCGCGGAGCACCTGTTTATCGCCGCCGTCATGGAGTCCCAGGGCGACGCTGCCCAAATATTAAAAGAACACGGCATCGACCAGGAGAAGGTCTATCAGGCGTTGGTGGAGATACGCGGCAGTCACCGCGTGGACGACCCCCGGGCCGAGAGCCATTACCGGTCGTTGGACAAATACAGCATCGACCTCACCCACCTGGCCCGCCAGGGTAAGCTCGATCCAGTGGTCGGCCGCGACGAAGAGATACGCCAGGTGATGCAAACGCTGACCCGGCGCAAGAAGAACAACCCGGTGATTATCGGCGAGGCCGGCGTGGGTAAGACCGCCATCGTGGAAGGTCTGGCTGCCCGCATCGTCGCCGGAGACGTGGCCGATTCCCTGAAAGGCCGCCGTGTGCTGGCGCTGGACATGGGGGCGCTGGTGGCCTGCTCCAAATTCCGGGGCGAGTTCGAAGAACGGCTCAAGTCGGTTATGGACGAGGTCAAGCAGGCACACCGAGAGGTGATCTTGTTCCTTGATGAGATCCACACCATGGTCGGCGCCGGCGCGGCCGAGGGCGGCATCGACGCCAGCAACATGCTGAAACCGGCACTGGCCCGGGGTGAGCTGCAATGCATCGGCGCCACAACCCTGGACGAATACCGTAAATACATCGAGAAAGACACCGCTCTGGAGCGTCGTTTCCAGCCCGTGATTCTGGAAGAACCCTCTGTGGAAGAGACGGTTGAGATCCTGCGCATCCTGCGGCCCCGGTACGAGGCCCATCACAAGGTGGATATCGACGATTCCGCCCTGGTGGCGGCCGCCCGCCTCAGCGACCGCTATGTCACCGGGCGTCAACTGCCGGACAAGGCAGTCGACTTCATCGACGAAGCGGCCAGCAAGTTGCGCATCGACGCCGAAAGCCTGCCCGCCGACGTCAAGAACATCGAAGAAAGGATCGCGCAACTCCTAGACCAAGAAGAGGCATCTGCCCAGCGCCACGAGTACGAACGAGCGGCTGAATTCCGGGTTGAACGCCTGCGCCTTGAAGAGGAATGCTACTCAGAGAAACAAACTCTGATGAAAGACCGGCGCACCGACATGGTGGTGGGCGAACGGGATATCGCCGAGCTGGTTTCCAAGTGGACCGGCATACCCACCGGTCGCCTCTTAGAGGGCGAAGGTGAGCGCCTGGTGCATATGGAAGACAACCTACACCAACGGATCATCGGCCAGGAAGAGGCGGTCGTGGCGGTGGCCGAGGCCATCCGCCGTTCCCGCTCCGGCCTGAGCGATCCAAGGCGTCCCATCGGAAGCTTCATATTCCTCGGGCCAACGGGTGTGGGCAAGACCGAGCTGGCCAAGTCACTGGCCCAATTCATGTTCGATGACGAGTCCAACATGGTGCGTATCGACATGTCCGAGTATATGGAGAAGCACTCGGTTTCCCGGCTCATCGGCGCCCCTCCCGGCTATGTGGGCTACGACGAAGGCGGTCAACTCACCGAGGCAGTGCGCCGCCGGCCCTACCGCGTGATTCTCTTCGCCGAGATAGAGAAGGCCCATCCCGATGTGTTCAACATCCTGCTCCAGGTACTGGAAGACGGGCGGCTGACCGACGGCCACGGCCGGACCGTAGACTTCCGGAACACCGTCATAATCATGACCAGCAACCTGGGCACCTCCGACGTCCGGCGGCAGGCCACGGGGTTCCGCACCGACGACAAGGCCGGCGAGGACGAGGACAAGAAGCTTCAAGAGTCGGTCAACGCCGCCTTGAAAGAAGCGTTCCGGCCCGAGTTCTTGAACCGGGTAGACGAGACCATCATCTTCCATCCGCTGACGCAGGAGCAGATCGTCCGCGTTGTCAGCCTGATGATCAAAGACGTCCAGGGTCGCCTGGAGGAAAGAGGGATCACCTTCGAGTTAACCGCCGACGCCGACCTTTGGCTGGGCCGGGAAGGCTACGACCCGGTATACGGTGCGAGACCTCTGCGCCGGGCCGTAACCCGTTTCTTGGAGAACCCCATGTCCAAGGGAATCCTCTCTGGGGAATTCACCTCAGGCGACCATATATTGGTGGATGCCGCGACAGAGGGGCTTACGTTGTCCAAGGTGGCTGCGCCGGGGCCTAAAGTCGAAGCGAGCGAACCAGAAAAAGCGGTGCCATCTACGTTGTAGGTGCGGTAACTACTGTCAGAGTGATCTGGTGCCGTTCGTGGTGAGCCCCGTCGAACCACCGCTGGTCCTGCGCCACGGCCCTTCGACAAGCTCAGGACGAACGGTCGAAGATAGAATCTTTGAAATAGCCAATCCAGCCGGGAGCTGATGCAACGAGCGGAATACAAAACAGTCGACGTGTGGGGATTGAACGTCCGCTACGTTGATTCAGGTGAAAACGGCGATGGCCCAGTGGTGGTGCTGCTCCACGGCCTGGCCGACTCGCTGCTCAGTTGGTATTGCAATATCGATGCCCTGGCCGACGCCGGGTTTCGGGTCATCGCTCCGGACCTGCCGGGCTTCGGCGACTCGGACAAACCTGATCACCTGGAATACGATCCAGTCTCGGCTGCCGAGTTTGTCTACGACCTGAGCCAGGTGCTAAAGCTGGAGAAATTCTCTTTGGTGGGAAACTCGGGCGGCGGCCTGATGTCAGGGTTGTTCGCCCTTGAACACCCTGACATGGTCGATAAGATGGCATTGGTCTGCTCTGGCGGATTTGGCCGAAAGGTCTCGTGGATGCTCCGTGCCATCTCCATACCGGTGCTTGGCAACCTGGTCTATCAACCCTGGTTCAACAGCCAGATCGGCATCACCAAGCGCCTGTTCCACCGGCCACCTGAAATCCTGGAAGAGCTGCTCCCGGAGATGAACCGGATGAAGCTCCTGCCTGGCGCGAAGTCGGCCGTGCTCCATTCCATCCGCTCTACGATCAACCTGCGTGGAATACGCAAAGAAGCCTATATCCTCGAACGGCTAAAAGACTCGAAAGTCCCCTTGATGACCGTCTGGGGAGAGAACGACCGGATCATCCCGGTGCGCTACGCCGAAGACGTCCGCCGCGAACTGCCGCAGAGTATCGTCCGGGTCATACCGGAGTGCGGCCACTGGCCCCAGATGGAAAAACCTGAGTTGTTCAACCCCATGCTCATCGGCTTTCTTAAGGGTGACGCCGCTCAGACACCCTCCGACGAGTCCTGATGCGCTACGTCAGCCGGGTCGATTGGCGCAAACCGGAAAACCTGGTTCGGCTGGGCATCTTTGCTTTGGTGATCGCAGCCATAGCGACCGCGCTGCTGCTCCGCGACAACTTCGGCGCAAGTCAGGTGGGTTACGGCGCGGTGGCCCTGAGCGCCTTGGTGGCCAGCGCCGGTCTGGTGATCCCGGTGCCCGCCCTGGCCACCGCCTGCGCCACGGCCATCTTCCTAAACCCCTTCCTAGTCGGTCTCATCGCGGGGACAGCCGAGGCTGCCGGCGAGTTGAGCGGTTATTACCTAGGTTACACAGGCCGGGATGTGTTGGCCCGTAGCAACATGTACCGCCGTCTGGAAGGCTGGATGCGCCGCCGGGGCTGGTTGCTGCTGTTCCTGGTTTCGTTGGTGCCAAACCCCATCTTCGACGTTGTGGGCATCGCCGCCGGAGCGCTCCGGTACCCAATCTTGGGGTTTTTGACAGTGGTCTGGGTCGGCAAGGTGCTGAAGTTCCTAGTCTTCGCCTACGCCTGCACGGCCGGAGCAGATTGGCTTACGGGCATATTCGGGCTATAAGCAGATACGTGAAAAATCCGTTTTAGGCACAAAAGTGGCGGGTATCGGCCTATACGTGTATTCTAACCCCGGCTCCCACCCCGAACTTTCCTTACCGAAAGCCCGTTTGTCTTGTGGGAAACGCCAACCCAAACACCCGTCTGCATTTATCGGAGGAACGATTTGATCCGCCCATTAGATGGTAAAAGCCCCCGCATCCACCCGACCGCCTTCATCAGCGAAGCAGCCTATATCGTCGGAGATGTGGTCATCGGGGCAGGCACCAGCATCTGGCCCGGCGCGGTGATTAGGGCCGACTACGGCGACATCATCATCGGCAAGAACTGCTCTATACAAGACAACGCGGTACTGCACACCGACGACCACCTGGAGCTGGGCGACAATGTTCTGATGACCCACGGCGCGGTGGTCCACGGCGGCAAGGTCGGCAGCAACGTCTTGATCGGTGTGAACGCCGTGCTGCTGGAAGACACCGACGTCGGCGACAACGTCTTCATCGGCGCAGGCGCCATCGTGCGGGGAAAGGTCCCGGAGAACTCTCTGGTAATAGGAGTCCCCGGCCAGATACGCCCCCTATCAGAGAAGCAGGCCGAGCGGCTGAAAGACCCCACCGCCAGATACGTTGAGAACGGCAAACGCTTCGGAGCGCAGGGCTTGGGCTTGGATTTCAAAGAGTTTGAGGCGGACGTCTAAACGATGAGCACCGGACAGAATACCGCCTCTCTGCCTCTGGAAGGGATCAGGGTCATGGACGTCACCCACATCGTGGCGGGACCGTTCTGCTCCATGATCTTGGCCGACATGGGCGCCGAGGTCATCAAGATCGAGCGTCCCGGCGTGGGCGAGCGCGGCCGGGGTAACGGGCCCTTCATCAGCAATGAGGCCGGCGAGACCATCAGCGCCCGCTACCTGGGCCTCAACCGTAACAAGAAGAGCGTGGCCCTCGACCTCCGCGACCCGCGCTGCAAGGCGGCCTTCGAACAGATGGTCAAAGAGTCGGACATCTTATTGGACAACTGGGGGCCCGGAGCTCTAAGACGCCTTGGTCTGGGTTACGACGTCCTGAAAGAATTGAACCCCGCTTTGATCTACACCAGCCTAACCGGCTACGGCGACCCCGAAGGACCAGCCCCGGGGCCTTACTCTGATTGGCCAGCCAACAACCCGTGCGTTCAGGGAATGGGCGGTTGGATGGCCGTTACCGGAGCTGCGGACGGAGCGCCCCAGATGGTCGGCGACAATATCGGGGACTCGGTGCCCGGAGTCTGGACAGCCCTGGGGATCATGATGGCCCTGGAGGCCCGTCACCGCACCGGAGAAGGAGCCTTCGTCGACATGTCCATGTACGACTGCATGGCCGCCCACATGACCAGCACCATGCCCTTCTATCAGGCCACCGGCACTCCAGCCGGCCGGGACCGGGGTAACATGCTTAGCGCCCAATTGGCTCTTCGGGCCAAAGACGGCTGGGTGGTACTGGCTGGGGCCGGCGGGCCGGAGAAGTGGAAGACCCTCTGGCGGTTCATGGAAAGGGAAGACCTGATCGAGGACGAAAGATTTCTCGGCGTGGGTGTCAGCGGCGACTTCTATATGAACAATTTTGTGCCGGAACTGGAAGGTTGGACATTGCAGCGGACCAAGACCGAGGTGGTCACCCAACTGACGGAGATCGGCTACTCCATGGGAATCGTGCAAGACACAGCCGACCTGGACAGCTGCCCCCACCTGGAAGCCCGAGGCATGTTCGTGAACGGCGGCGACAACTTGGGCGGCATCTTCCGTACGGTCAACACGCCGATCAAGTTTGCCGACGGGGCTGAAACGCCCAACATCGCCCCGCCACTATTGGGCGCCAACAACGAAGAGATACTCTGCTCCATCGGCGGTGTCAGCCCGGAAGAACTGGAATCTATGCGGTCCGACGGGGTTGTCTAACGTACCGAGTTTTGGGAGTCTCATGCGAATAGCGATCATGGGCGCTGGCGGAATCGGAAGCTGCTACGGCGGGTTGCTGGCACGGGCCGGGAATGACGTCACACTCATTGCTCGCGGGGCACACTTGCAGGCGTTAAAGCAGAATGGCCTTCAACTAAATTGCCCGGACGAAAGCTTCACGGTACAAGTTCCGGCAACTGA
>CAVOAA010000088.1:0-11983 GCA_963693555.1 Dehalococcoidia bacterium
GGTGGCCAGCACGACGCCCTCTTTGCCGGGGACCGGCCCGATGATCGGCACTCTGTCGGGGCTGAGGGGCCGGGACCCGGCCAATTGCTCCACCAGGGCCGCGTTCTCCAGGTCCGGGAAGACGTCGATGGCCCGTTGCATTATCTCCAAGCGCGCCGACTCTGTTGGCACCCGGTCCATGTCCTCACCCTGGTAGAGCTGGTCCTCGTCGTAGTCCCGACCTCCGGTGCTGCCCACACTCAAGAAGCCGTCCAACCGGCTGATCATGTGGCCGCGCTTGGGGGAGCTGATCAATACCTGCAGCGGGTCGCCGTCGTATTTAAGCAGGACACGCTCGCCTTTCAACGCTCCCACAGGGATCGGGAAGTCCAGGTCTTTCTGGAAGAGAGGGCTCCATAGTCCGGCCGAGATAACCACCGTGTTGCAGGAGATATCCCCCGCGTCGGTCTTGACGCCGGTGATCCGGTTGCCTTCGGAGACCAGGCCGGTGACCTTGCGGTTGATGGTCTGTGCGCCTTTTTTTTCGGAGGCGGCAGCCAGGGCCAGGTTCAGCCGGTAGCTGTCTAGCTGGGCCGACTCGTCCTCGTAGACCGCGCCCCTGAGGTTGGGGGTAAGCCTGGGTTCCAGTTCGTGGACCTCAGCGGCGGTGATCCAGCGCATGGCCACATGCTCTTGCTGCCAGACCATCAATTCCTTGATCAGTTGTTCTTCGCTCTCTTCCAGTGCCAGCCGGAGCGAGGGACGCCGCTGGTATAAGAGATCCATGCCGGTCGCATCTTCCAATTCCGCAACCAGCGCCGGGAATTCGTTGTAGCTTTCCAGGCCGAACTGAAAAGAAGGGCCGGGGGTGAACTCGGTGCCAAGAAGGCTGATGAAGCCTGTTGCGTGGGCGGACGAGCCGCTGCCGATGGCCTCGCGCTCGAGCACGGCGACCTTGATGCCTTCTCTAGCCAGGTAATAGGCGATGGAACAGCCCACGACTCCCGCGCCGATTACAACGACGTCTACTTTTTCTGCCATAGGGAATGATACTCCAGGGTGAAGATGGCAGGAATTATGGAAGGGCTGCTCGTAACTGTCAATGACAGGCGCAAGGCTAAACGGACAAGCGAGAGGCTAAAGAGCCGGGGTTAGCTGGTTGACAGGACCGGTTTACGATGCGCCGAGGGGATGCCGGTTAGGCTGGCGCTCAGCTCCCAGAGGGCGGCGGCTTGGGCTTCATCGTAGCTTTGCTTGGAGGAACGGACGATCTTTCTCTTCTCCAGATATCTTCCGGAGATGCCGGCCATATCAGGGGATGACGCGGCGTAGACCGAGGTCAGGGCGCCGGCTTCGACGCTGATGCCACGTACGCCCAAGAGGAAGTTCAAGACCCGGCCGATCACCCCGTTGTTTCTCAAAATGTTGGTGCCGACCAGGCCGGGGTGCAGGGCGTTGACCGTCACTTCGGTCCCCTCGAGCCGCCGGGCCAGTTCGTAGGTGAACAGCAGGTTGCAGAGTTTGGAACGGGCGTAGGCCCGCCAGCCGAAATACCGGCGCGGGGCGTGGATGCCACAGAGCTCGATGCTGGCTCCTTTGTGGGCGCCGGAGGATACGTTGACTATGCGGGCCGGGGCTGAGGCAGTCAATTCGTCCATCAAAAGATTCGTGAGGAGGAAATACGACAGGTGGTTGAGGGCAAAGGTCATTTCTATGCCGTCGACGCTTTTCTCTCTGCCCACGAAGAAGGCGCCGGCGTTATTGACCAGGACGTCCAACCGCTGGTGCCGCTCTTTGAACTTTTTTGCCAGATGGCGGACCTGGTCTTGGGAGGAAAGATCGGCCACCAGGAATTCCACATGGGGGTTGCCGCTTTGCTCCCGTATGTCGATGGCCGTGATGGCGCTCTTGGCCGGGTTGCGGCCGACGATAATTACATTGGCGCCCATGTGGGCCAACTCAAGCGCCGTAACCCGCCCGATTCCATTGGTGGCGCCGGTCACCAGACAGGTTTTTCCTGCCATAAGTTCGGACCGGCAAATCGTTTTGAATGTCATCTGGGCCTCCAAAGGCCGTGGACGGCAAATCATTAAATCATCGACTACTCGATCGTACCCCATCCATACCCCTTTACCTAGAGCCGACTGGACCATCTTGATGACCCGGACGGTTCAACATACAGAGATGGAGCGGCCACCGCCAATCAGCCTCAGATACAAATTGATTCCCAGTGCCCCAGGGAGTAATCTGTTGCTCGGCGAAGATCAATTTACGGAAGGGACAAAAGTGACTCCCGTGGAGCTTCAGATTGGAATTTGAACTACAGGCCATTACCGCGCCCGGCAAGCGAATGATCGAGTTGGCTGAGAAACACGCGGCCGACTTTGCGGCCACTGCCGCCGAGAACGACCGGGCCGGACGATTCCCGGTGGAGAACATCACTGCCATGAGGAAGAGCGGTTTCGTAGGCGCCGCCGTCCCCGAGAAGCTTGGCGGGATGGGTGTCTCCTCCAACCACGACTATCTCGTGGCGATGAACCGTCTGGGAAGGGCCGAAGGGTCGACTCCACTGGCGTTCGTGATGCACCTCTCCCGTACTATGGGAATGACACGCGCTCTGAAGCGGGCCATCGCAACGGGAAACTCGGTCGTGCAGAAGCGGTCCGAGGATATGCTCCGAAAGATCGGTGCGGGTGAGATATTCATCACCGTCGCAAACTCGGAGCCGGGCGCAAACATCCGCACTTCCCGGACCCTCGCCACCAAGGTGGACGGCGGCTGGCTGTTCAACGGTGCCAAGACCTTCGCCACCGGCTCGCCTGCTGCCGACATGCTGGCCGTGCGGGCCCGGTTCAAGAACGATGCCGGCGAAGACCGCATGGGCGCCGCAATAGTGCCCGTGGACCGGCCTGGCGTTGAGATAAAAGACAACTGGGACGGCCTGGGCATGCGGGCTTCGGGCAGCCACGATGTGGTCTTCACCGATTATTTCGTCAAAGACGAGGAATTTGGCGACATCGGCGAGTACGGTAAATTCAATGCGCCTTTCCTGGCCCTGGGCTCTTTGAGCACTCTCGGATTGTCGTCGATATTCCTGGGGATAGCAGAATCGGCGCATCAGATCGCGGTTGACGCCATCAAAAGCCGTGAAGGGGGCCCTCAGTACCCCATGAACCAGGTGACGACCGCTGAGAATGAGATTGACCTCGCAGCCTGCCGGGCCATGCTCAGCCGGGCTGCCCAGACGCTGGACGACTACAACGTCGAAGTCGATGACTCGACAGCAGGGCCCGAAGAGACGACGCGCCGGGCGTTCCAGATGATTAAGAATGGCGCAATAGTAAAGAAGGTCGTGATGCAGACCTCCGGGGTGATCGTCGACCGGTCGTTGACGCTGTATGGCGGCGGTGGGTTCGTGGCGAACGCCACCCTGGCAAGGTTATACCGGGACGTCCGGGCCGGGCCTTTTATGCAGCCTTGGGCGACGAACCAGGCGATCGAACTCATCGGTCAGGTCGCTTTGGGTCTCGATCCCAACGAACTTTAATTTGAAGCCTAATTTGGAAGACGCAACTGGACCAAGGAGTTAACATGGCCGCATCTAAAATCACCTTTGGTGTAAGCCTAGCGGTGGATGATTATTGGGATCTCCCCGAGTTCGCCCGCCGGGCCGAAGACATGGGCTACGGCCGAGTCACCATGGGCGAGCACATCATGGACGGCAACCCGCCGCGGCCGACCCTGCTCAACCTGCCGGCCATGGCCGCCGCCGCGGGGGCCACGTCAAAAATCCGGATCATGACTGGGATCGTGATCGCACCGCTGTACCACCCGGTGACGCTGGCCAAGATGGTTGTCAGCGTGGACCAGGTTTCGCATGGGCGCTTGGACTTCGGCATTGGCATCAGCGGCCAGCGAGGCACCAAGATCGAATTCGATGCCGTCGGGGTAGACGTCCATACCAGGGGCAAACGCACGGACGAGATTCTCCAGGTTATGCAACGCCTCTTTACGGAAGAACACGTGTCCCACCACGGCGATTTCTTCGATTTCGATGACGTTACTCTGCTGCCCTTCCCGGCGCAGAAGCCGTACCCGCCCATCTGGGTCTCGGGCCGAAGCGAAGCCGCCATGAAGCGGGCGGGCGTGATGGGTGACGGCTGGTACCCCTACTTATTCACGGTGCCCCGCATCAAGGCCAGCAACGAGATGGTGCGCCAATATGCCGCCGAGGCCGGGCGAGACATGTCAAAGTTCTACTGGGGTCTGAACCAACCAACCGCCATCTCAGCCGACGCCTCAGAGGCCATGGCGCTGGCGGTATCCAACGTCGGAGAACGCTACGTTACGCCGGAGCGCAGTGCCGAGAGTATCGCCCGGGCCTTATGTATCGCCGGGACGCCGGAGGACTGCATCAAGGCCGTCGAAGACCGCATAGAAGCCGGAGTTGAGCATATCAACCTGGGGTTCTTGGCCTCAGAACCTGAGGCCTTCTACCGCCAGATGGAACTGTTCGCCTCCCAAGTGATGCCTAGATTCCAAGACTAGATTTCCTGCAAGAATAAATTCGCACCAGGAGCAAAACCATGCCGGACTCGATCACACTCAAGATGGAGTACAACGTCGCCGTCGCAATGAGAGACGGGATTACTCTTTACGCAGACCTCTACCGGCCTGAGGGCGCTGGCCCCTTCCCGACCATCCTCCAGCGCACCCCTTACGACAAGACGACCAGCCTGACCAACACCATGTTGGACCCCATCCGAGCGGCCAAGGCCGGGTTCGCGGTGGTGATCCAAGACACCCGCGGACGACACACCTCCGAAGGCGAGTTCTACGCCTTCCGTGACGACATCGACGACGGTTATGACACGGTCGAATGGGCCGCCGCTCAACCCTGGTCCAACGGCAAAGTTGGCATGTACGGGGCATCTTACGTGGGCGCCACGCAATGGCTGGCCGCCACCTCCCGGCCGCCCCATCTGGTGACCATCGTACCCACCGTCACGGCGTCCAATTACCACGACGGCTGGACGTATCAGGGCGGGGCTTTTGAGTTGGGCTTCAACATGTCCTGGACGTTGCTGCAACTGACTCTGGCCAACTTCAAGAATGTCTCCGGTGTCCAGGGAGTGCCGCGGGAACGGCGCGGCGAGATGATCAGGCTCATCGACAACATGACCGAGGGATTTGAACACCTGCCAACCAAGGACTTTCCGGGCCTGGATTCGGGTCTGGCCAAGTACTACTACGACTGGCTGGCCCACCCTGACTTTGATGAGTACTGGCAGAAGCTCTGCATAGAAGACAAACACTCGGAGATAGACGTCCCGGCGATGCATTTCGGCGGCTGGTATGACATCTTCCTGGGCGGCACGATCCGCAATTACCTGGGAATGAAAGAGTCCGGAGCCAACGAAACCGCTAGGAAAGGCCAGAGATTGATCATCGGCCCCTGGGCGCACGGCGCGCGAGGCTCGATGATGGCCGGCCGGCATTACTTCGGCATCATGGCCGACCCGATGGCGACCGACGTGGACGGCGTACATCTGCGCTGGTTCGACCACTGGCTAAATGACGCCAAGAACGGCATAACCGAAGAAGCGCCGGTGCAGATATTCGTCATGGGTGACGACCAATGGCGGGATGAGCAGGAGTGGCCGCTGGCCAGGGCCGTGGAGACCAAGTACTACCTCCACAGCGGAGGCAAGGCCAACTCCAAGAACGGCGACGGCAGCCTGGGCACTGAGAACCCGCAGACAGAAGCGCCGGACGTGTTTCTCTACAACCCAGCCGACCCGGTGCCCACAACGGGCGGCGCGCTTTGCTGCAATCCGTACTATGCCGCCGGCGGCGCTTACGACCAGAACCAAGTGGAAGAACGGCAGGACGTACTGGTCTACTCGACCTCGCCTCTGGAACGCGATGTGGAGGTCACTGGCCCGGTGACGGTGACGCTCTGGGCATCGACGTCAGCAACCGACACCGACTTCACAGCTAAGCTGGTGGACGTCTGCGAGAACGGTTGTGCCAGGAACCTGACCGACGGCATCATCCGAGCACGCTACCGCGATTCCATGTCCAAGCCCACTCTGCTGGAGCCGGGCCTGGTCTATTGCTACGAGATCGATCTCTGGGCCACCAGCAACGTCTTCAAGGCCGGGCACCAGATTCGCCTGGAGATTTCCAGCAGCAATTTCCCACGGTTCGACCGCAACACCAACACAGGCAACATCATCGCCGAAGACACCGAGCTACGGCCGGCGCTCCAGACGGTGTTCCACGACAGCCAACAGGCGTCCTACGTCAGCCTGTCTATCGTGCCCCGGTAACCTGAGTGGCGTGCCCAGGTAACCCCGCTAAAAGGAAAGAAAATGCCTGAAGAGACAACGGAAGAATGGGAGACCAACGAAAAGGTCTCAGGCGACCCTTTCCGGGAGTGGTACTCCAAGGAAATCTGGGGCAAGCAGGCCGTTGACGACGATGCCCTGTTTGAAGTGATGAGCTTGCAGGTGTTTCAGGCCGGTCTCACCTGGCGGATGGTGTTGTCGCGCCGGGACAGCTTCAGGACCGCTTTTGCCGACTGGAAGATCGACGATGTGGCGGCAATGGATGAAACCGATCTGGCCCGTTTGAAAGAGGACCCGGGGATTATTCGCAACCGCCTGAAGATTCAGGCCGTGATGGCCAACGCCGCGACCGTTCAGGCCATCCAGAAGGAACACGGCAGCTTCTGTCATTGGTTCTACCATGCGCTATCGGGTGAAGATTACCCCTCGCTGCAGAAAGAGCTGCGGTCGACCTTCAAGTTCATGGGGCCAGAGATATCCCGCATGTGGCTCATGGCCTCGGGCCGAATCACCCGTGAAGAGGGCGACAAGTACGACCCAACCAAAAGCTGAAACAGGGTTTTCAGTCGGCATTTGCCGCTGCTGCTTTTGGCCGGGCGACCAGCGAGCCTAGTAGCTGCCGGGAGATGACCGAGATGTCATCCACGGCCTTCTCGAACACCTCTGTGTTGGTCTGAGACGGATGGCGGTAGCCGCTGATCTTCCGCACGAACTGGAGGGCGGCAGCGCGCACTTCCTCGTCTGATGCCTCCGGTTCAATGTTTCGCAGTATCTTGATGCTCCGGCACATCTCTTACTCCTGCTTTTGCCGTATGCCAGGTATTCTACCCAATCTAAAACTGCGACCCTACGAGATCGAGTCTATGCGCCGAAGAAGCGATGCCCGTCAAATTGGCTGCGGCCTATTTACTCCGCTGGAACGAACTTCATAGACAAAGAATTTATGCAGTGGCGGGCATTGGTGGGAGTAAAACCCTCGCCCATGAAGACGTGGCCCAGGTGTCCGCCGCAACTGGCGCACTCGACCTCGATCCGGTGACCGTCGCGATCGGGTAGATGCTTCACCGCCCCCTCGACCTCTTTGTCGAAGGCCGGCCAGCCACAGTGGGCGTCGAACTTGTCGATGGACCGGTAGAGCTCCGCGTTGCATCGGCGGCAGATGTAGTTGCCATCTTCATAGAAGTCGTCGTATTCGCCCGTGAAGGGCCGTTCGGTCCCCTTGTACTCGATCACGTACTTCTCTTCGTTGTTCAGGGGGTTGTAACTTGGGGTGGTCATATCATCTCTTTCCGGTTTTATCGAATCGACATGGCAGAGAGTACAAGGTCATTCGCCTCTGCCGAAATCCTGGGCTTTTTGGCTCGAATCTTTGGAGATTCTACGCCAATTGGCCCTGTCTTGGTCAAGCGCTTTCTGGCTGTTTGTGGCCCGATAGGCCTGGCCGAATGGTCCTTTTGGGCCAATGAGATGGCCTAGATGGTACTGGTGGCCGAGCCGCCCAGGCTGAATACTGACCCCATGCAGTTCAGCACACGGCTCAAATCGCCCCAGCAGTTTCTTTTTTCGTCTTTATTGGCCGGGGTTTTTACGGCGGCTATCACCCCCGTAATATTGGTGCGTTGGCTGCTGCGAATCCCGTTTCTTAGTCTCGGGATCATGCTTCGTGTTGTGGGTGGTTGTGTAGTGTCGATCTGGTGGTCAGCAGCACTATTCCTGATAGCTCATGGCAATTCAAGTGTAGGCCACCAGATCCGCTCTACCGCCGGCCATATTGAAGATTAAGACCGTTTAAAACCGGGGAGAAATAAAACCAGGCAGCCCGACTGAATCGCAGCATCATGAAAAAATCTGGAGCCGGTCATGCCGATCGGATTCCCATCATCCCGTCTATACCACCGCCATCATCCCCCCTGATGGTGGTGGTTTTTTGTGCGGTGGGGCGCTGTTCCAGGACTGGCTGTTTAACCGGCCTGGCTTGGCGAGACTGGCATCACTATCTGGAAAACCGTCCCTTGTTCCTGTCCGTCAGCCTCGCCGGAGGTGTGGGTGTCGAAGCTGATTTTACCGCCATGCCCATAAACCACTTCCTTGGCGATGGCCAGACCCAACCCGGTCTCGGTATCCCTGCCGACGGCAACGAAAGGCTCGAACACCCTTAGGCGGTGGTCCAATGGGATTCCAGGGCCGGTGTCCGCCACCGTCAACCACCAGCCGTCGCCGTTCTCTCCGGCTACCTCTCCAGTGGAAATCGTAAGGTTTCCACCTTGTGGCATCGCCTTGACCGCATTGGCCACCAGGTTCAGCACGACTCTGCGTAGCCGGGCTTCGTCCATGATCACGTCACGGGCGAAGTCGATGTTCGTAGAAAAAGTTATATCAGCTTCGGCCAGGTCCTCGGCCATATGGTCCGTCAGCCGGTCGAGCCAGGTCCCGATCTGGACCACCTTGAGGTTCAAGTTGATCGCGCCCTTGGAATAATCGAGCAACTCTTGGGCCATCCCCAGATAGCGGTCCACATCTTCCAGGATCATGTCGGAAAGCCACTTGCGCCTTTCTGCGTCGATCTCCGGGTTGGCCAGCAGTTGGGCGAAACCGCGGATGTCCGTGAGCGGACTTTTGAAATCGTTCATGATCGATGCGGCCATATTGCCGATGGCGGACAGCCGCTCCGATTTCACCATTCCATCGACCAATCGGCTGTTTTCCACAGCGATGGCTGCCTGGTTGGCCACGATTTCCAACAGGCGCTCATCGTTCTGGTTGAATGAGCCGCCGTCCCGTTTGTTGACCACTTCCAAAACACCCAGCAGCTTGCCCCGCCATTGGATGGGAGTCGCCAGAAGGGACTTGGTGATGAATCCGGATTTTCTGTCTACCGAGGAGTCGAAACGGTCATCCTCGCTGACATCGTCCACTCGGAGGGTCTTTCCGGTGGCGGCCACGGTGCCGAGCACGCCCTGACCCATGGCCAGGGTTATACGGCGCACCTCTTCACTGGCCTCACCGATGGCGTACTCGATGTGAAGCTGACCGTCCGCCGGGTCATGGAGGGCGATACAGCTAGCCTCAGCGTCAACCGCTGATTCGGACTCTTGCATGATCAGAATCAACAGTTGGTCCATGTCATGGATCGAACTGATGAAGCGGTTCACCTGGTAGAAAGTCTGGATCTGCAGGTCCAGCAAGGCCTCGTTGGCCGCCCCTCCGATATTGTCTACCATATGCGTAATCCCAAACGACTCCAGCGATGCCAGGCTGTCATTTCGGTTCAATTCCACCACCGTATTGTTTGCCGTCGTTAATTATACTGGTAAAGTGGCGGGAAAATCGGTGGTCACAGAAATCGATATTCAATGACGCTAAATTCAGCAGCTGATCCGGCTTGTGGTATTCTCCGCGTGCAGTTTCGCCGCACTCAGAACGGTGCGTTAGCCACGTTAACTTATTCCAGTAGGTCTACCAATGGTCACAGTCACAGACAAAGAGACTCAGCAGTCCCAAGGCACGGGCGGACGCTTTTGCGAGGGATGCCCCCGGTGCACCGACGAAGACGCCGGCTTTTGCAAACAGCAGCACCCACAGCACAACAACCTCCACCCGGTCTGCCGGAAATGCGGCCACTGTGTCCTAAGAGGCAATCATTCTGACGACACATCAGACCTGCAATAAAGGCACAGCCAGGCCCATGACCTGGATCGTCTACATCCTGCGTTGCGCCGACGATACCCTGTATACCGGTATCACCAACGACTTGGAACGCCGCTTGGCCGACCACCAAGCCGGACAGGGCGCCAAATACACCCGGGGGCGCGGCCCCTTACAACTGGTCTACCAGGAAACTTGCGAAGGCCGCGGGCCGGCCTCCAAACGCGAGAATGAGATCAAATCGTTGGACAGAAAAGCCAAGCTCCTGCTGGTTTCCGCTCACGACCACCCCTCTGGCTGACTCCCCTTTTAGCTGAAACCCCTCTCCCGCCTTCCACAGCGCCTTCGCTTGAACTTAGTGCCGCAATCGTTAACCTAGTTATATAAAGCTTCTCCGAAAAAGGTGAACGAATGATCGATGCACTGGTTGTCGAAGACCACGATGATATACGGGAATTGCTGGTCGACCAGCTAGAAGACAAAGGCTGCCGGGTCCAATCGTCCAGCAACGGTTCGGCTGGTCTGCGCCGGGTCAAGCAGCGCAAGCCCGACATCATATTTGTCGACATCATCATGCCGGTAATGGATGGGATCGAGTTCATCGAAGCACTGAAGCAAGACCCGGAGACCGCCGATATTCCCGTGGTCCTGCTAACAGCCGTGAGCGTCCCTGCCGTAACGATGAAAGCGATCCGGATGGGCGTGAAGTTCCGGCTGACCAAGCCGTGGGAGCCGCACGAACTGGACTACGTGTATGACCAGTCGTTGGGGCTGGAAAGCGGTGCCAACCCCGAAGCCGTAGCTTGAACTTAACACCGGATTCATTACGCTAAAGTTGATGAGATTCACGCCGAGGAGGCCTCAGAATGGTTAACGTGCTCGTTGTCGAGGACGAAGAAGATATCAGGAATCTGTTGATCGACCAGTTGCAGGACAAAGGCTGTACGGTCCGGAAGGCGGACAATGGCGCGGTCGCCCTGATCCGTGTCAGCGAAGACAAGCCCGACATGATCTTTGTGGACATCCAGATGCCTGTGATGGACGGATTTCTCTTCATATCAGAACTGCAAGAGAACCCCGAGACCTTCGAGATACCTATCGTGGTGGTAACAGCCATCAACCTGCCCAAGGTAAAAACCCGGGCGGCCGAGTTGGGTGTATCGCTCGTCCTGTCCAAGCCGTGGTCGCCTTGGGAACTGGACATGGTGATCGAACAAACCCAAACGCAGCTCAAGCTGGAATGGCAGATTCCGGCTCTGTAGCGATCCCCACGATTCCCGCGTGATAGAAAAAGCCCCGGACTCAGTATTGAGTCCGGGGCTTTTTGCCGTTTGGCCGAGAGCGCGGGATTCCCGGATACTTTATTTTGAGTTGACGATCCAGTCGGCTATGCGTTCGCCGATCATGATGGTCGTCAGGTTGGTGTTCGCCCGGATGCAGTTGGGCATGATCGACGCATCGGCCACACGCAGGCCCTCGATACCGTGGACTCGGCCGCGCTGATCGACGACCGCCATCTGATCGTCCGCAGGGCCCATCTTGCAAGTCCCCGATAGGTGTTGCCCGATCCAAACATGGCTCAGCATCCATTGGTCCAGTGTGTCATCGGACATCAGGTCTGCCTCGGTGGGCTCGATCAGGTTTTCTACGATGTTCTCGAATGACTCGTGTTTCAGTATGTCGACCCCGATATGCACCGCTTCCCGGAGCCTTTCCCTGTCCCTTGGGTGCTCCAGGTAATGGCAATTGATGACCGGTTGCACCGTGGGGTCGTTGGTGTCCAACGTGATCTCACCGGCCCCTTCGGCCAACTCCAGCATGCAGGTCAGGCGGATACCCTCTTCGGCGAACGGGTCGCCTCCCAATGGAGTGGAGAACGAGGACGGGAAAATCTGGATGTCGTTCCGGTCTTCGGAGCCCGTCGCCGTGTACCGGAGCAGTGTCTGCATCCGCGGCGCCTCGGGATCAAGGGGGAAATCTTCTTTCGTCTTGGCGCGGATGGCAACCAG
>CAVOAA010000089.1:0-11979 GCA_963693555.1 Dehalococcoidia bacterium
ACCGAGACTTGGAACCTGGTTTTTATCAGTAATCTTTACCTTTAGATTTTTATAGCGAGGCGTGATCATGTCCCAGCCCTATGAGTTAAGCGTGTCTGAAACCGCCCGGCAGATCAAAGAGAAGAAGCTATCTCCGGTTGACCTGGCCCAGTCGCTGCTGGAACGCATCGACGCCACCGACGATAGCCTCAAAGCCTGGGTGACCATCGACCGGGAAGAGGTCCTGACCATTGCCAAACAAAGGGAAGAAGAGGCCAAACAGGGCAAGACCCGCGGCCTCCTTCACGGCGTGCCGGTGGGCCTGAAAGATATCTTCTACACCGCCGGCATGAAAACCGCAGCCGGGTCAAAGGTCTACGCCGATTTCGTGCCAGATTTTGATGCCACCACGGTAGCCAAGATCAAAGAGGCCGGCGGCATCATCCTGGGAAAGGCAGTGACCACCGAGTTTGCGACTTCGGACCCCTCGCCCACCTACAACCCCTGGAACCTTGAACACACTCCCGGCGGCTCCAGCAGTGGGTCATCAGTGGCCGTCGCCACCAGGACCGTCGGAGCGGCGTTGGGTTCCCAGACTGGTGGCTCCACCTGCCGCCCGGCCGCCTACAACGGGATCGTCGGACTCAAGGCCACCTACGGACGCATCAGCCGCTACGGGGTGGTGCCGGTCAGTTGGTCTCTGGACCACGTGGGTATATTGGTGCGGACCGTCGAAGACGCCGCCCTCATGCTGCAGGTGATGTCTGGTGAGGACGCCAACGACCCCGGTTCTTCCAGCGAGCCAGTGCCTGACTTCTTGAAGCAGATGGCCGAACACAACCGCCCGCCGCGCATCGGGGTTGTGAGCGAGTATTACGCCGAGAAGTCCACTCCGGAGACCTGGGCACACACCCAGGATGTTATCAATCAGCTAAAAGCAGCCGGTGCGGAGATAGTGGAACTGGGTCTTCCCGAGAGCTTCAGGTCTTGCCATAGCGCCCAGCGAATCGTCATGAATGTGGAGTGCGCCGCTTTCCACGAACAGTTCCACGCCACCCAGGCCGAGGAATACGGTCCCAGCGTCCGGTCGGCCATGGAGATGGGCATGCTCATCCCAGCCACCAAATACCTGCAGGCGATGCGTTTGCGCCGTCAGTTCCGCCAGGACATGGTGAAGATGGTGGAGCAAGTGGACGTCGTACTGACTCCGACCACGCCCGCTCCTGCCCCCAAAGACCGCAATACCACGGGGGATGCGTCCTTCCAGGTGCCCTGGACCACGAGTGGCCTGCCGACAGTCACTGTGCCGTCCGGACTCAGCGAGAATGGAATGCCGATGGCAGTGCAGTTGGGCGGTCTGCCCTTTGAAGAAGGCAAACTGCTGGGCATTGCCCAGTGGTGCGAAGCCACCTTGGGAGTGCAGCTCTCTCCGCCTAATTACAGCTAGAGAGCGCTCGCTGCTTAAACCTTCCTTTGGCCAAGGGCATCAAAGTTTTTGGCCGAAACCGTTTCTCTCCAATCCTCTTGGAGAGCCTGGGCCGAGTACTGTATTGCTTGGAACAAGGAGTGGTTAGATGTTTCGGGTAGGAGTTCGTTTGAAGAAAGATTACGATCTATTGATCATCGGCGGAGGGTCTGCGGGCCTCACCGCCGCCAGGTTCGCCCGGCAGTTGGAACTGACCGTCGCGATTGTGGAGAAGGGCCGATTGGGCGGCGATTGTACTTGGAGCGGGTGCGTGCCGAGCAAGACCTTGCTCAGGGCCGCCAAATCGACACACGCCATCAGGGATGCAGCGCGCTTCGGGATCACCGCGTCTGAGCCGAGCGTCGATTTCAAGTCGGTGATGGGCCGGGTCAGCTCCGTAGTGCAGGAAATCTTCGAGAGCGAGTCCCCGGAAACCCTAGAAGCCGAAGGTGTCGACGTGATCCAGGGCCAGGCCCGGTTCATCAACCCCAATACAGTGTCAGTGAATGGCAGAGAGATCACTGCCCGCCGGTACCTGATCTGCACCGGCGCAAGCCCCGTTATCCCACCCATAGACGGCTTGACGGATGTCGATTACCTGACCTACGAGACCATTTGGGGTCTGGAGGAGCTTCCGTCCAGCCTGGCCGTGATCGGTGGCGGGCTCATCGGCTGCGAGATGGCCCAGGCTTTCTGCCGGTTGGGTTCATCTGTAACGCTGCTGGAAGGCGCTCCTCGAATCATGCTTCAGGACGAGCCGGAAGCCGCTGAAGTCATTACCCAACGATTGGTGCAGGACGGTGTGGATGTCCGCACCAACGCGGCTGTACAGCGTGTGGAAAAAACCGCGAACGGAGTTCGTTTGTTCTTGGACGAAGACTTCCAGGTGGATGCCAGTGCCGTCTTGGTGTGTGTCGGACGGCGACCCCATGTGGAAGGAATCGGCCTGGTTGAGGCATCGGTTGAACACGGTCGGGGCGGCATCCAGGTCAACAAGCACCTCAAAACTAATCGGGCAAACATCTATGCCGCAGGAGACTGCACGGGCGGCTACCAGTTTACCCATTACGCCGGATATCAAGGATTCATGGCGGTGCGCAACGCATTCTTGCCCTTCAACAAGAAATCAGTGCTGGAGAGAGTGCCGTGGGCGACGTTCACCGACCCGGAAGTAGCCCACGTCGGTCTGACCGAAGAGCAGGCCCGGTCCCGCCACGGGAATAATGTCGCGGCCGAGACCTGGTCCATGGCAAAGACCGACCGCTGGATCACAGAAGGGGACTCGCCCGGATTCTTGAAGGTTGTCCACCTGCCCAACGGCAAGCTTCTCGGCGCAACAGTAGTGGCTTCGCGGGCCGGCGAGATGATTCAGGAATGGTCGTTGGCCATCGACCAAGGCCCAAAGCTGGCCCACATGGCCGAGTCGATCCACATCTACCCCACGTATTCGCTGGCTTCCCAGCAATTGGCGTCCAAGCTGCGTGTGGATCAGTTACTAAGTGGAACCATGGGGAAGATCGTGCGCAAATACGCACGCATGGTGGGCTAGGTCTCCAAAAGCAGGGCAGTCGGCACCTATTACTTGGAAGATTCTTCGATTCGCTCAGAATGCCAAAACTTCGAGGCAAGTCTCATTTGATCTGTCACCCCGAGTGCAACGAGGGGTCTCTTTGCTATCGAATGTGCTGTGACTTCGGGCAATGAGATTCCTCGGCTGACGCTTCGGAATGACAGTAGCTCGAGTCGAATCTCGGACAACAAGATGGCGGCACGTCGCAATAATGTGCCGCCATGAATCTCAAAAAATTATATAACCCCTAGTCACCGGCAGGTATTTGCACCGGCTCAGCCGGCGGCTAGAAGATGGCTATGGGGTTTACGGGGGAGCCGGTGGTGTTGTGGAGGCGTAACGGGCCGATGGAGATCATGAATTCCCACCGGTTGCGTTCCTTGCAGGCCTCGGCCACCGCTTCCAGGTCGGCGTTGTCCAATATCCAGATGCCCATGGCAGTGATGCTCACCTGGTGGATGGGACTGGGTACTTTGTCGTACTGCGGCGGACTGACGTCATTGCCGGTATCTGAGCCCATCATTGCGATTCCGCGTTCGTAGAACAGAGGCAACACCGAAGCCTGGCAAGCGGTTGAACCTGCAAACCGGTCAACCGGGCCCTCCACGTTGCGGCGGTGCAATTGGCCGGTGCGGATCAGTAGCACGTCGCCCTCTTCGACCTTGAACCCGCAACGTTCTTCGGCGGCGAGGATGTCCTCCAGCATGACGCCCTCGCCACGCTCCACCCAGTCGATACCACGGATCATTGGAACGTCGACCAAGACCGCCCTGGTGATGATGCCATCTTTGGCTTCTTCCACCGAGCCGAAAGTAGCGCCCAGGCTGGTGGACACCAGGTGAGCGGGTTTGCCGTTGTAGGTCTTGCCGTTCCAGAAGAAATGGGACAGCGCATCCACGTGGGTGACGGTGTAGCCGTGAAAGATCATGCCGAAGTAGTCGGTGGCGGCGGGGAAAGAGCGGGAGCTGACCTTGTCGCCGCTGGCCCAGCCTTCGCCGCTTTCAACCATGAAATGCACGGGCGGGGCCGGGGCATCTAGGCTTGGCTCGAAGCTAACCGTGCGGGACATCGAGATACGCACCCCTTCCTGCACGGTGGCGATGGCCTGTTTCACCTTGGCCGGCGTGATGTAGTTGGGCGCACCCAACTCGTCGTCGTCGCCCCATTTTCCCCAATTGGAGAACTTGTCGAAATAACTTAGGACTTCATCTTCGCTGGGAATATTTGCCTGCGGCATGTTTTTCTCCTATGAAACTTGATGCTAGATTCTCTGAGCTGATAGCCCAACTCCCTCTAAGCAGCGATGGGGGGAGTCAACTTAACGTCCATGATTTTTTCGCACCACCTGGCGATTGATAGGAGCCGGGCTTCCTCGAAGGGCGGCGCGATCAATTGGATACCCAATGGCAGGCCCGATTCGGCCAAGCCCACTGGGAGGGTTATCGTCGGCAGTCCGCACGAAGTCCATGGGCCCTGGAACCGGGTGTCGCCGGTGTTGGTCAGGTCGGCTAGGGGCGCAGTGGGAGTGGACGGCGTGAGCAGAACGTCGGCTTGCTCGGCCAGCAGTTTCATATCGGCGGTGAACCGGAGCCGTCTTTCAAGTGCCTTGGTGTAGGTGATGGCGTCGGTCGCCAGGCCCTGTCGCAGCATCTCCCGCAACTTGGGCCGGTAGTCCTGGGCCTGTTTCTCGTACATGGGTTTGTGGAAGGCGGCAGCCTCGACGCCCATGATGAGCAGTTGGTCTTCAAAGGCGGTCTTGAAGCTCTCGGGCAGGGTTACTTCAACAACCGTCGCGCCGGCCGATTTCAGCTTTTCCAGCACCGCTCTGGTCTGCGCTTGGGATTCTTGGTCGGACTCCTCCATGAAGAAGGATGTGATGAGGCCGATGCGCGGTGACGACGCCGACTCCAGGCCGGACAAGTAGTCTCCGGCGGGGAGCCTTGATGCCACCGGATCCAGTTCGTCGGGCCCGGCCATGATCTGTAGGAGCAACGCCATGTCCTCGACGCTGCGGCCCATCCAGCCAACGGTGTCCAACGACCAACTGACCGGGACCACGCCACGGCGGCTGACCCGTCCGTAGGTCGGCTTCAGGCCGACGATGCCGTTGTAGGACGCCGGGCGCAAGACCGATCCGACGGTCTGGGAGCCCATGGCTATGGGGCACATCCGGGCAGCCACCGAAGCTGCTGATCCACTGCTGGAACCGCCAGGTGTGTGGGCGGGATTCCAGGGGTTCTTGGTGTGAGAGGGGTCGAGGCAGGCAAACTCGGTGGTCACGGTCTTGCCCAACACGACTGCGCCGGCTTTCTCCAGCAGGTTTATCGTCACCGCGGTCTCGTCAGGAACAAAATCGGCGTAGACCTTGGAACCGCAGGTAGTGGGGATGCCTGCGATGTTGTAGATGTCTTTGATTCCGATGGGCACGCCGTGCAGGGGGCCGGTGGCGGCACCGCTCTCCAGCTCGACTTGTCTTTGCTGGGCATCAGCCAGCACGGTCTCGCGGTCGACCCTGACCCAGGCGTCCAACTCGGGCTCCAAGGCGTCAATGCGGTCTAGGAACGCCTGCGCCACCTCCACCGGCGTGATGGTCTTCTGCTTGATCTGCCGGGCTAGCTCCGATGCTGATAGTTCATGGGTCTGTGGCATGCTGGCTCCTTCAGGCCGGAATTACAGGTCAACTGCTGTCGTGACCAACGTTTATCTGAAAACCAAGCTATTTTGTCACCCCGAGAGAAGCGAGGGGTCTCATTACTGTGGACCAACCCCGTACCAGCCTTCGGACAAATCTTTCCACCCGGGATTGGCAGATTCAATCAGGTCTACCTTCTTCGACCTTCTCCAATTCCTGAGCTCTTTCTCTCTGGTGATCGCTCCCTATATGTTGGACGTTGCATCGAAATATACGAGCCGGTGCATCTTGTATCTTTTGGTGAACCCTTCAATGATTTCCGATCTATGTTCGTGTACCCGACGCTCCAGGTCGTTCGTTACGCCAACGTAGAGAGTCCGTGATCGGTTGGTCATGATGTAGACGTAATATTGTCGTGACATTGTTGGGTGTTTAACAAAGAGATTCTTCGTCGGCTGCGGCCTTCTCAGAATGACATTTCCCTAGCCACATTACATCTCTAGATTGTCAGTCGAATACTCCATTTTTTTCTACACCGGTGGGCGGCGGGTGTGCCATTCGGTGGCTTGTTCGTAGGCGTAGGCGACTCGGAAGACCATCGACTCGTCGAAGGGTTTGCCGGCGATCTGCAGGCCCACCGGCAGATCATCGAAGGTAAAACCGCAGTTGATGGACAGGGCCGGAACGCTGGCTAGGTTGAAGGGCGCGGTGAAGCTGCGCCGTCCGCCCAGCATCTCTAAGAAGGCTTCTTTACTCTCAACGCCGGCCTTTTCGGGGATCAGCGACGCGGGTATGGATGATGTGGGCATCACCAGGACGTCCACTTGTTCAAGGGCGTCCAATATCTGCTGCCGGAGCATGTGCCGCAACCGGACCGCTTTCTGGTGGGCCTGGGCGGGCAGGATGGCCCCGGTCAAAAGCCGGAGCTGAATGTTGTAGTCATACTCTTTCAGGTTGTTCTCGATACCCTCGCGGTGAGCACCGGAAACGTCGCCGTAGGTGACTGCAGTGGATATGGCCGCCGATTGTGCGATCAATGGGATATCGACCTGGGAGACAATCGCGCCCATCTCACCCAATTGAGCTATCGCTTTGACGACCAGATCACTCACTTCTGGGTCAACTGATGGGCCTTCTACCCGCTCGGTAATCACGCCGATTTTTAAGCCGGCTACTCCATTGGCGATATTAGCTAAGTAATCGGGCACCGGAACGTCCCAGGTATAACCGTCTTTCGGGTCGTGTCCGGCGATGGCCGCTAGGGTGATGGCGCAATCGGAGACCGTCCGTGAGATCGGGCCAACTTGGTCCATCGACCATGAGGCGCCCAGGACACCGTGGCGGCTGACCCGTCCCCAGGAGGGCCGGATGCCGACCAGACCGCAGAACGAGGCCGGCCCTCGGATTGAACCGCCGGTGTCCTCGCCCAATGAAGTTGCGCAGAGGAATGCCGCTGTTGCCGCGCCCGACCCGCTGCTTGAAGTTCCGGGGTTTCGGGAGAGGTCCCAGGGGTTGTGCGGCCGCCCGTAGGGGTGCTCAAAGGCGTCACCCATGGCGAACTCGCTCATGTTCAATTTACCCAGAAGCACCGCACCAGCATCGTTCAACTTGCTCATCACGGTCGCGTCTTCTTCGGGCACAAAGTCCTTCAGGATCGTGGACCCGCCAGTAGTGAGGATACCCTTGGTGTAAACCTGGTCTTTCACTGCGATCGGTATCCCGTGCATCGGTCCCCGGTAGTTACCTGCGGTAATCTCGTGTTCGGCGCGGCGGGCGTCAGCAATGGCCCGGTCAGCGGTCACGGTGATGTAGGAATTCAACTTACCGTCCACCTGGGGTATGCGTTCCAGGTAGGCTTCGGTCGCCTCCACGGGAGAGACCTCGCGGGTTTTGATGAGTGACGCTAATTCAGTGGCCGATAGGAAGGGTAATTGCGATTTGTCCATACAAGACCTCGGTGCGTAGAAGGGCGGGCGTAGCTGGAGCACGGCCATTCTGACTCTGGGCAAGCCGGTTGTCAACGCGATTACAAGCATGGCCAACGGTCTCGGACGGAGTGCAACAGGCAGTAGCGCAGGCACGGTCGACCGAGTCTCCGCTGGTATAATCGCCCTAGTATTCAGACCTTTTTGACGCTCAGATACAGGGGTAAAGACATGGACAATCTGGCAGGGATCATATTGGCCGCGGGAGAGGGAATCAGGATGAAGTCCCGGATTCCAAAGGTGCTGCACTGCCTTTGTGGCAAGGAGCTTCTTCGGTACCCCTTTGAACTGCTGGGCAGGTTGGGTGTCCGGCGCATCGTAGTTGTGGTGTCTCCGACCAACCAGGATGCGATCAAGGCGCTGCTGGGTGATTCGGTGGAATATGCAGTTCAACCCACCAAGACCGGCACCGCCGGCGCCGTTGAGTCTGCTGCTGAGATTCTCAACGGAAATGCTGAGCAGGTGCTTGTCCTGGGCGGCGATTCTCCTTTGTTGACCGACGAATCGGTGCGCCGGCTGTTGGACGAACACGTGGCCAACAACAGGCAGATGTCCATCCTGTCGGGCATCGTCCCAGACGGCACAGGTCTAGGCCGGATCGACCGGGACCTGGGCTCACAGCGGGCCGTGCTGGGCATCGTTGAGGCCGGTGATGACCCTGAGCGGGCTGAGGAGCCGGTTGAAGTAAACTCGGGCGTGTATTGCTTCCAGGGTGATTGGCTCTGGGAGAATCTGGGCCGGGTGGAGCCAGGAAACAGCCCAGAACGCTACCTAACCGACCTGGCGGCCATCGCCGTTGCTGCTGGCGCCAATGTAGCGGCGCTGCCGACCAATGAGCCTGATGAGGTCTTGGGGATCAATAACCGAATCGAATTGGCCCGTTCCGAAGACATCCAGCGCCGGCTCATCCGCGAACACTGGATGCTTGAAGGTGTCACGATCTCGGACCCTGCCTCGGTGATGATCGACGCCGGAGTGAGCATCGGGCAGGATACGATCATACTGCCGAATACGATGCTGATGGGAAACACGGCCATCGGCTCCGGATGCGAGATAGGCCCTGGGTCGGTGCTCAAGAACTCTACAATCGGGGACGATTGCCGGGTTACTTCTTCGTCATTGGAGGGCGCGGTCATGGAGTCCGGGTCGGATATAGGCCCGTTCAGCCACCTGCGGCCGGGGGCTTACCTGGAATCGGGTGTGCACATCGGGAATTACGTGGAAGTGAAGGAGAGCCGGTTCGCTGTCGGGGCCGTCATGGGCCATTTTGGCTACATTGGCGATGCGTCTATCGGCACCAATGTCAACATGGGGGCCGGTACCGTCACCTGTAACTATGATGGAAAGGCAAAGCACCGTTCTATCGTGGAAAAAGACGCCTTCATCGGGTGTGACACCATGCTGGTAGCGCCGGTCACCGTGGGCGCCGGTGCCGTCACAGGGGCTGGCGCAGTCGTCACAAAAGACGTCCCACCGGCTAGACTAGCAGTCGGCGTTCCTGCTAAGATACTGGACATATAAGCGGTTCCAACTGACCTCCCGGTGACACTTCCCACAGGCATGAATACGGAATCAGAATATACGTGGGTTGTCCGGGGGGACGGGGTGCTTGGATACATATTATTTACCACAAACCATAGTTTTTATCGCATCTACTCTCCTATTCTCATACCTAAGCCTTGTGCGCTTGGGTGGGTCTGCCGGGCCTTCCGGTAAAGACGAGAATGCCTCGGTCCTCTCTGAACCGCTCCTCTACTGGCTGAAAGCGGCCTGTCTTCTCGCCGTAGTTCTCTCCGGCGTAGCCTTGATCCAAAGTGTCGCTACCACCGAATGGTGGGCTATCTCTTTGATGTCCGTCGGGCTATTGGCTGGTCTGTTCCTGGTAGATCGCACCGCCGGCGGGTTGGTCAAGCGCTATCCCGGGTTATCCCGCCCTTGGACCAAGTCAACTTTGGCCAACGGCGCATCATCATTGGCCATGAACGGGCATTCGAGCAATGGCAACGGAAACGGGAATGGCTTAGCGGAACCGGAACCTGAAGAACCAGCCATCACCGAAGAAGAACTAACCAGCCTCGATGATCGCGACCGAGAGATGCTCCGTTCGATCATCCGCCTAGATGCCACCACTGTTAGGGAGGTTATGGTCCCCCGCTTGGACATGGCTGCCGTAGAGGCCGATTCTCCCCTCAGCGTCGTGGCCGAAACGATGGTCATCAGAGGCCATAGCCGACTACCGGTCTACGAAGAAACCATGGACCGTATATTGGGCATCATCCATGCTCGCGACGTCCTGGGTTCCCTGGCGGCGTCAACCACGGCGGAATCCAAAGATACGTTGCGCACCCTGGTGCGTGAAGCATTCATCATCCCCGAGACCAAGCGCGTTGATGACCTCTTGGAAGAGCTTCAGGAGCGCCGCACGCAGATCGCCATCGTGGTGGATGAGTACGGCGGCACCGAAGGTCTAGTGACGATGGAAGACCTTCTGGAAGAGATTGTCGGTGAGATAGAAGACGAATTCTCCCGCTCCCGCGACGCTCAGGTTATTCACCAACCCGACGGCAAGGTTCTGGTGGATGCCGGTGTCACCACAGAACGGATCGAAGAGCTGCTCGGAGCGGTCATCGAAACGACTGAAGTCGATACTGTGGGCGGGTACGTGTACCACAGCTTGGGCCGGATACCTCAAACGGGCGACATCGTCGAAACCGACGACCTGCACATCGAAGTTGTCTCCATGTTGGGCCGCCGACTCCGCAAGCTACGCATTCACCGCATAGACCAAGGAGCAGTCGAACCAAGTCTATAAGGGAATTAGGCATATGGATGGTTCGGAGACGCCAGCAGATGGCGTCTTTTTTATTGGAATAATTAGCGCTTGTCAAAGGCCAGGCAGAACTTCTGTCATTCCGAAGAGCGAAGCGCGGAGGAATCTCATTGCGGATGGGAAATGGCGGTCGGTTGCCAGTTAGAGGCGTGGGTGCAGGCCCGAACAGCAAGGCGCAGAAAAAAGAGACCCCTCGTTTCACTCAAGATGAAATGAGGGGTCTTTGACTTCTGGCTGAACGCTGACAGCTTATTACCTAAGCGCTATCAACACTCCCGACACCACCAACCGGTGGTCGTAGACGAACCTGGGGACCGATGACACCAGATTGATGTCGGAACCCGGTGTGGCGTCCAGGGTCAGGTCGTCTTGGTGGACCACCTTACTGGAAGTCGCCCGGTAAAGGAATTGGTAGTCGCCGTTGTCGGTGATGATGAAGACGTCTTCACCGTTACGTAGCTTCTCAGGGACCTTCTGTAGATTGAAGAAGACCGAGCCTTCGCGGCTTATCGGACTCTCAGTGTGGCCGAAGAACCAGGACGTTCCCTCTTCGCCGGCGTTGGCTGACTCGGGAATGTGTCCGACTGTGTTATCAGGGCTTTCATAGGCCCGGCTGTCGCCCAGGTCCAAGATAGATAGTTCAGAGATGGTGGAGTCCACTCCGATGGACGGGACCATGATTCTGGTGGAAGGCTGGATATCGGTGATGGTTACGCCGGACTCACCGATCGGCAAGAAGCCGTCCAGCAGTTGTTGTTCCCTGAAGTAGGCAGGTTCGTAGCCGGCGGGGTTGTCCCAAGACTCGGCTGCAACAGCTTTGCCCGGAAAGAGACTTACGCTTGAAGCAGTACTGCCGGTGATGGCGGCAACCGTGCGTGGTTCGAAAACGGACGCCAGGCCATCAAGGTTGGATTTCGCGCTGGCTGAATAGCCGTAGTAGGCGCCGCCAGACGCCAGCAGCAATAGGCCTACTACAAGAAGCGCTATTCCTGTGAGGTTGGCGATGCGCCGTTGCAAACGCCCATGAAGATAATCGTAACCGGCTTCCATGCCAGCTCCTTCACCACTCGCCACCCATATCTATCGGCCCCTAAGGCCCCGGCGGGGTTTCTGTTGGGCTCTTGTTTGGTTTACCTAGGGATTTCCCTTGGATTCCCTGCGGGGTTGCTCTAGGCATTTCAAGAAGAGCGCGGTACTGGGAATTGTCTTACGAAAGACTAACGTGCCCTGGGGGTATTGGCTCCGCCAGGGGAGATGGGCTCGTTCAGATATATATCGCCATTGCGAATCTTGATATTGAACCCACAGGCAGGGTTGATACAGACCCATGCCTTGTAATGGACCGCGGCGCCTTGGCCGCCATAATCCGAGAGAGGGACAAGACTCCCGATATCACAATTCAAACATTTGGGCATCGCCGCTTCAACCACGAACTCCTCCTCCCGACTCGGAATATGCCGAGTATAACAAAGTCAATTGGGCAGGAACAACAGAATTTGACCCGATGATTACTAAAAA
>CAVOAA010000090.1:0-11867 GCA_963693555.1 Dehalococcoidia bacterium
CCTGGTCGGCCTGCCAACCCAAGACTGAAGTGCCCTGGTTGTGGGCGTCCTCCAGATAATGGAGCGCGGCGTCCCGAGCGCCGACGACGATGTCGAAGATCTCTTGCTGCCGTTCCGGGACGGCGTCTCCTACGTACGCCACCCAGGTGATGTCGGCGTAGACGCTGCCTGGCGCTGTCCCCTTGGCCCAGAGGTCTATCAGTAGCCAGTCGCCCTGCTTGATGTCGCTGTACCGGTCGGCTGAAGGCTCGTAATGAGGGTCGGAGGCGTTGGCATTTACGGCCACGATGGGGCCGTCCGGAGAGGCGATATCCTCTTCAGCGAACCGTCCGCGGATGAATTCAGCCAACTGGAACTCGGTTATCCCGCCTGCAAGGTGTTCCCCGGCGTAGGCAAAGGCTTCGTTGACGATCAGACCTAATTTGTCGGCTGTTACGCGGTGATCTGCCAGTTGCTCCGGAGTCCATTGGTGCGTGGCGTATTGCATCAGGTCGGCGGAAGAGACCACCTCAGGGCCCAGGCTCCGCACCAACTCGATGGTACCGGCGTCCACCCTGGACACACGGGGCAGTGTGTTCTCCGGGGAATACTCCATCGCAACCTTGCTCACCTCGGCGAGAAGGCCCCGCAGTGCCGTGAGCATTGAGTCGCGGCTGCTGTAGACGGATACGTGGACCCCGGAATCGGCGAACTTGCCGGCGTCTACGTGGTGCACCAGCAGGGTGGGTTCCCCCTGGGCGGGAAGGTAGAAATAGGTGGGACGAGTGACGTGTCCTGAAGCCGAGACCACCAGCCAAAAAACAGGGTTTGCCTGCCGGTAGTCGTAGACCAGCCAGCCGGGGATGCCCTCTTGGGCGAGGTATTCCTGGGCCGTGCTGTAGATCTCTTGTTGTTTCATTTGATGGGCTGCCTAGCTAATTGTCTGCTGGAGTAATCCGCTGAATGAGCTGCCTAGCTAATTGTCTGTTGGAGTAATCCGCTGAATGAGCTGCTTAGTTAATCGTTTGCTGGCGCATACCGCCGTCCAGTACCACGCTAGTGCCGGTCAGGAAAGAAGCCCGGTCGGAGGCCAAGAACGCCACCAAGTCGCCCACTTCTTCCGGCTTGCCCAGCCGCCCCATGGGGATGCCGGTGATGGTGTCACGCATCAGGTCGTCGAACGCCTTGCCCGATTGTTGCGCTTCTGATTCGACCGATGAGGTCAGATAGTCAGTCTCCACCGGCCCCGAAACCAGGTTATTGACCGTGATATTGAAGGGGGCCAGTTCATTGGCCAGCATCTTGGAGTAGCCGACCAGTGCCATCTGGGAGGTCGCGGACAGTGCCGTGCCGTTGGAAGACTTTCGGCCAAGAGCGGGCAACAAGTTGACTATGCGGCCCCAGCGTTGCTGTTTCATGTAGGGGATGACCTCTCTGGCGAACCGGACCGCACTCAGGAAGTTCTCTTCCATAGCGGTCATGATCGTTTCATCGTTGAATTCAGAGGGGCGACCCGGAGGGCCATAGCCTATATGGGTGACCAGGATGCCGATCTGGCCGAACCGGTTGAAAGTATCCCGGACAACGCGCCGGATATCCCTGGCTACCGACAGGTCAGCAGGGATCGCCAGTATGTGTTGCTGGGAGCCCACGCGAGCCAACTCGATCTCCGTGCGCCGGAGGTCGGCTTCTGTGCGGGCGCTGATTGCCACATTGGCGCCTTCCTGGGCGAACGCCAGCGCAATGGCCCGGCCCAAGCCTCGGCTGGAGCCTCCGATGATTGCAACGCGGTCTTTAAGTCCCAAGTCCATGGCCGATCAACCTTTCGTGCCCGGAGCTTTAGCCTGCCCCTATTTTTTAGGTGATTTGGGAGCAGCCATTTCCAAGCCCCTGGAATACGGGCCAGACTACCACGCGGATTTCTTTGGCACAATTACCCCGGCGCGGCTGGTTTGAGCCAAAATCGGCCCGAAACCTAGATAACCGCCTGGCTTTTCAATTCTTCGATCTCGGCTGCGGAAAAACCGATCTCCTTGAGGACTTCCTCATTGTGTTCGCCCAACAGTGGCGGATGCCGGTCCAGGCCCCCCGGCGTGCGGGAGAACTTCAGGGGTAGACCGAGTTGTTTGACCGTGCCCAACGTCGGGTGGGGAATCTCCTGCACCATATCTCTGGATATAATCTGCGGGTCAGCAAAAACGTCGGCCAGGTCATTGATGGGGCCACAGGGCACGCTCACAGCCTGCAGTTTCTCCACCCAATAGGCCACCGGCTGCTTGATGAATATATCCTGCAGGAACGGCACGATCGTTGACCGGTGCTGTGCCCGTTCGATATTGGTCTTGTAGTCGGGGTTCTCCAGCATCTCCGGCATCTCCATGCCTTCGCAGAACCGCTCCCAGATGCGTTCCGAGCCCACGGCTAGGTTCAGGTATTTGTTGTCCTGACACATGAACGCCTGATAGGGCACCAAGTTGGGGTGGGCGGCGCCCAGGCGCTTGGGCGCTGTTCCGTTGGCGAAGAAATTGGCTGCCTGGTAGGTCAGCCAGGCCACCTGGGCGTCCATCATCGAAATGTCGATGTATTGCCCCTGGCCCTCCCCCTCGTGAGACCGGTTGTGGATGGCGGTCATGATGGCAAAAGCGGCCCACATGCCGGCCCCGATATCCGCCACCGCGATACCAACCTTCTGAGGCTCTCCGTCTGGCTCTCCGGTGATGCTCATCAGACCGCTGAGGCCCTGCATGATCTGGTCGTAGGCGGGCCGGCTGCGGTAGGGCCCGGTCTGGCCGAACCCTGAGATAGAACAGACGACTACGCCGGGGTTGATGGCTTTTAGGGCGTCGTAGCCCAGGCCGAACCGGTCCATCACGCCGGGCGTGAAATTCTCCACCACCACATCGGCGTCCTTGGCCAGCTTCAGAAAGATCTCTCGGGCCTTTTCCTCTTTGAAGTTGAGGGTCAGGCTCCGCTTGTTGCGGTTGATCGACAGAAAATAGGCGCTCTCTTCGCCCACGAATGGCGGGCCCCAAGTGCGTGTGTCGTCTCCGGAACCGGGAATCTCGATCTTGATCACATCGGCGCCGTAGTCTCCCAACATCAGTGTGCAATACGGGCCGGCCAAGGCCCGGGTCAGGTCCAAAACCCTGATCCCCTCAAGTGGTTTCATGCCTCTCTGGTCTCCTTTGGTTCAAGGGCTAGATGATGAGGCCGCGTCGAGGCCGCATCGCAGGCCAAATGTTACCACAGCGATGGCGTCGAGGGGGTCTCTTTTTAGTCTGGAGAGGAGGCAGCCGGACGCATAACACACGGATCAAGAATTTGTTGGCAGAATATTTGATTTGACCCCTGAAAGGCCATTTTGCTGGACCTTTGCGTCCACCGATAGGGCCATATCGGTATCACGGATTGCGGCCTAACCAGGTCAATAGAGTGAGCCAAGCAAGACGCGAAGTTAACGCCCCAGATTGAAAAGATTGCTGTACTGAACCGGACTCCGAGCCAAGTTTTAACAACGGTCGCAACCGGGACCGGATACGGGCCAACAAAATTACCTGGCAGGCCAAACCAAAGGCGTACGGGCGTAAATCCGGTGCTGTTTGTCGGCTAACCAGGTGCAAAAGGAAGAGTGAAGAATCAATGATCAAACCCTTTCGTGTAGCAGCGGCGCTGCTGATATTAGGAATCCTTTCCGTTGCCCTGACGGCCTGTGGTTCCGGCGGCGCCAAAACGGTAGCTACCCAAGATACCGGCGCCGAGTCTGTGACGGCAGTTGAGGCGACTGATCCGGTCGAGACAGTAAAGAAAGAAGATCCAGTGGCGGCCGAGGCCGTAATTGCCAAGGTGGTGGCTGACAGCACAGGAGGCTCAGCCTCAGACGCTGGTGAGCCGACTACTTCTGACGTGGCGTCGGTCCAAGACTCGGCCACGCTAGAGATTAACCTGCCCGAAGAAGAGATAGCCGAGACCAAGCTGACTTTGTACGCCGACTATGGCTTCTCCCTCAAGTTGGACCTGGGCGCCGATGTTCAGGCCGCTGGTTGGACCGAGGTTGAGCCAAGCCTGACTCAGGGCATCATCGCCTTCGACTACGGCGGTGTTAACGCCAATATCGTTTGGGGCCCGCCGGAACAGCGCACCGCCCTAACATTCTTGGCAGACACCTACAACGTACTGAGGGCCAGCCAGCCTGCAGTCACTTTCGAATCCATCAGTGATGGTGACTTGACCATCAGTGATCAGGAAGGCGTTTATGGCGGATTCAAGGCTGCCGATGTTGATGGAGCCTCCCTCGGCGGAGGACTTATCGGCGCCTGGATCTGTGAGGACAGTGAGACCGCATTCCGCATGACATTGACTGGCGAGGATGCCACGGTCGTTCAACTTCGATTCGACCGGCTCCTTGATAACTTCGCGTGTTCAACGTCCTAAATGGCGAACTTGATCAAAAGAGATAAATCCTAGAAAAGGAAAGGAGAGCATGACCAAATTACTTCAAGCCGTGATGGTATTCGCGGTTGCGATAGCGGTGTTAGGCTCGTTTGCCATCTACGGCGCTGGCCGTACCTCGATAGACCTAGCCTTCGCCCAAGATGCGCCGCCCCCCGACGACGGCGGCAGCTGTTGTGACGCACCGCCGCCTGATGATGGTGGGGGAGATCCACCTCCGGACGATGGCTCAGCGCCGCCCCCTGATGACGGGAAGTGCTGTGATGAACCACCCCCCGACGATGGCGGGACCTATGAGCCGGCGCCGGATGGTGGGTATTTCGCTCCTCCGGAAGAGTTCGAGCCGTCTGCTGACGGTGAATACATCGCCCCGCCGGAAGGATTTGAACCGCCACCAGGAGAGTTCTTCGATGCGCCGCCAACCGGTGAGTTCTTCTTTGACTCAGGGTCAAAGGACGGCGAATCCGGTGATTTTCAGGCTGGAGACTTTAATCCCGGCGATTTCGATCCCGGTGACTATCCCGACGGTGGACCCGCGCCGGACGGCGAGTCCTTTGGACCCGCACCGGACCCTGGTTTCACAGGAACATTCTCCTTCGACGAGAGAGGAGACTTCGTATTTGACGGCGATCAGACCCTTGATGGTCCCGCTGGCGGAGACTTTGGTCCGGGACCCGGCGACCCCGAGTACTTCCCGGATGGAGACTTCCACGATTTCTTCAACCCTGGAGATTTCGCGCCAGACGCATTTGTAGATACATTCCGGCCAGACGAATTCAAAGGCGATTTTGGCGACTTCTTCATCGGCGATGACTTCCAGCCGGGAGCCTTCGATAACCTGTTCGACCCGGGCGAGTTCCGGCCAGACGAGTTCGGAAGCTTCTTCGCGGTCGATGAGTTCAAGCCAGGCGACTTTGGCGAATTCGCCGCCGTCGGTGACAACTTCATCGACTTCGGCGGTCACTTCGAACAGTTCTGGGGCGACCGAGACGAGGGCGCCGAGCAAGCCAGTAATTTCTTCGATGGCATCGCCCCCGGAGAGTTCGGCTTCATTCCTCCGGAAGACCTGGTAGGCGAGTTGCAAAACATGGACTACCAAGGTTTCCAGAACATGGATTCAAACTTTGTTGCCGATCTATTCCAGAACGGCGTGGGCGGTCAGGACCTCGACCTTAGGGGCGACCAATGGGCCGGCGCGTTCAGCAAGTTCGACGTAGAAGATATCCAAGGGTTCGACCAATACTTCATCTCCGGTGCGGTACATGACTTCGCACCTCAGGACTTCTTGGGCATTCCTGACGACCAGGCATTCGCCATGTTTGAGGCGATTTTCCTTGACAGGCCGCCTCAGGGTGCGCCTTTGGAGGGCGAACCGCTGCCTGACGGCAGCTTTATCGGCGGACCAGCCGGTGGAGCGCCCTTCGATCCTGGGGCCTTCGGACTGCGCCTCGACGAGTTCGAGGGTCAGATCGGCGGCTTCCTAGGAGCCATGGGCCCGGAGAACTTCGACAAGATCGAAGACGGTCAATTGGTCGATATGTTCGGCCGCATCGACTTCCTCGCTGAGGACTTCGACCCCACAGTGCTGGGTGGCGAAGACCTGGGCGGGATCTTCGGAGCCTTGGATCATGGGTCTTTCGCCGACATGGGCAAGGATCAGATCATGGGAGCCATCGGCGGATTAGGTGCCAAGGACTTCAAGGACTGGGACCCGGGCGCAGCTTTCAATGTGTTTGACAACATTGATTTTGAGCAGGCCGTAGGCATGGAGCATATGGGCGGTCTGGTCGGCGCGATGGGCCCGAACGAGTTCCACAACATAGAGGGCGACCAACTATTGGGTCTGTTCGACTCCTTCGCCTTCGGTGGCGCCGAATTCGACCTCGGTACGTCCGGTATGGACCGTGACGATATCGCCGGTATGATGGGCGCCATGGACCTCGACCATATGTCCGAGTTGGGCAGTGAAGGTATGATCGGCGCGCTCCAGCACCTGGACGACAAGGCCATGGGAGCCTGGGACGGCGGCACCGCCTTCAACGTATTCAACTCATTTGGCTTCGAGGAAGCCCTGGACATCGACCAACTCGAGGGCATCGTAGCGAACTTCGCTCCGGAGCAGATACTAGAGATGGGCGAGAACCTGGGCGGCCTCCTGGGCGGCCTGGACTTCCAGAACAACGGCGAGCTCCTCCAGGGCTTCTCCTTTGACACCCTGGGCGTCCTCTCCCCGGAGGAATTCGAATCACTTGGTTTGGGGCAATTGGCTGACCTGGCCAATACCGTCGGCGGCGATGGCCTCGTCGGCCTGAACCCGGACCAAGTCCATACCATGGTTGAGAGTATCAAGGCAGATGGCTTTGATGACTTCGACCCCTCGGTGGTGGGTGGTATGTTCGCCGGACTGGACCACGAACAGATCGGTGATTTCGACCACGATGCCATGGAGGCAGCCCTGGAAGCTGCCGGCGCCGACCTTCTGGGCGGCCTGGGCGACTTCGACGGCATCTCCGGCGCCAACACTGCTTTCGACGAATTGGCCAACCTGGCTGATTTCGACGCAGCGCTGGGTCAAGACGGGGATTCGGTCATACAGGAAGGAGCGGTCGGCATCTTCGGAGGCGACCTCTTCATCTCCAATTAACCCAAAGCAAATCTAGAGTGATGCCGGCGGAGGACGATAACCAATGGCCTCCGCCGGCAGCGTTATATGGGCGTCCCGATCTATCGGGACGCCTTTTTTGTTTGTGCTGCATCCAAGAAGACGACCTGCCTCGTAGGTGCACGGGACGCCCATGTCGTAAGATAGCTGATACTGCGCTAGTTGGAGAGTCAGAATGTTAAAAGTTATGGTCGCGCCTGCGATCATGGTGGTGCTCATTGTCTTGGTGGCCTGCGGAGGACCGGCTGAAACGCTGGCCCCGGCAGCGGCTGTTCCCACCGATACGCCTGACGCTATAGGGGGCCCGCGGCCTACCTTGGCTCCACGTCAGTTGCAGGTATTACTGGAAGGCGAAGGCCCGGAGGTCCTTGGGCCGTATGAGATGTTAGCCGGAGTCATCATTGCATTCGTTCGTTATGAGGGGGAAACCCCTTTTTCATTGACGTTTATTGACGAGGAACAAAGGCTGGTGCGTTCGGTGGAATCGCGGCCCGGACCATACAACGGCGAAAGGGTCCACAGCGTATTTGAAGGCAACCCAGCTGGGCTGAAACCTGGGGTCTACACCGTGTCCGTGGAAGCCACCGGTCCGTGGCAGGCGCGGTTGTTCCAAGAAAGTATAGTCAGAGGTCAAGAGCCGGAGATCACGATGGAGGGTACTGGCGACGGCGGCGGCGGTTGGGTGGACTTGAGCGAAGGCGAGTACACCATGACCACCACCTACGACGGGTCTGCTGAACTATCGGTTGATCTGTTCGACTCTGTAGGTGCATCGCCGTACCGCATCATTCGAACGACCGGCAATGATGAAGTGCAGGAAGGATTTACAGTGGGCGGCGGCGAGCCCGGCGAAAACCCGCAGCCGGGGATATATGCCATCGGCGTGCGGTCTCAAGGGAGTTGGAGCGTGAATATCACGAACGACGATGCGGAATAAACCAGCCGGGCGAACGGGGCGCTCTGCATGGCGTTCTGTGGAGTGCTCTGTATGGTGAGACCTGCGTCGGGGATCGAGAGATGGACGCGGATCAATGCCAGCCCTGAGACGGTGTTCGCCTATCTAACGGACCTGCATAGACACGGCGAATGGGGCGACCAGTCCGGGTTCACCGTGGTGGGTGTATCGGACGGGCCGGTCGCGGAAGGGTCGTCCTGTCACCGGGAACGCATCGAGATATTTCAGGCGCCCATATTGCGGGGCGGTGCGATGTCTACTCAGGTCCAGTGGATCAGAAGCCTTACCGTACTCGGCTGCGAGCCAAATATGAGCCTGGACTTCGAGACCAAGAATCTCTATAACGGCCTGTCCGTCGGATCGGAGCTAACGTCATTCAGGCTGATCCCGGAGGGCACCGGGACAGTGCTGGTGATGACTGATAAGAAGAAACCGCACCTGCCCGGTCTGTTTCATCTGCTATTGCTGGCCATCGAGTGGGTCAAGTCCCTGATCACGACGCCGATCGTCAGCCTTCTGTTTCGGGCCATTCCAATTCTCCGCTCGAGCGGCCCACTGCGGCGTATCAAGAAAGCTATCGAACGGGGCTGAGCGGTTGGGCCTTGATTCGCCCCTGATGCACGCCTACACTTCATCCCTAACCGACATTAAGCGTTACATAAAGCTATATCCGACCTAGGAGAACATCTTCATGGACCTGGAACTAAAAGGTAAAACTGCGATCATCACGGGCGGCAGCCGGGGCATCGGTAAAGCCGTTGGCCGGGAATTCGGGCTGGAGGGAATGAAAGTTGCCCTGGTGGCCCGCGGACCGGAAGCCCTGGAGGAATGCGCCCGTGAGTTGTCCGAGGAGACCGGTGGTGATTACATCACCATCATCGCCGATACAGGGGTACCGGAGTCGGTACAGGCCATGGTCAAAGAGGCCGCGGAGAAGTTGGGCCGCATCGACATCCTGATCAACAATGCCGCCCGCGTTGGCGGAGCATACACGCCCAAACTAGCCGAAATCACTGAAGAAGACTTCTGGGGCGATATGAACACCAAGGTCATGGGTTACCTGCGCTGCGCCCAAGCCGTGGCGCCCTACATGATCGATCAGGGTTGGGGACGCATAATCAACCTCAGCGGTATGGCCGCCCGGCAGGCCGGGTACGCCGTCGGCAGCATGCGGAACGTGTCGGTGTCCGCCCTCAGCAAGAACCTGGCCGACGAGCTTGGCCCCCAGGGCATCAACGTAACCACCGTGCATCCGGGGATGACCTACACGGAGCGCATCCCGGCCTTGCTGGAAGACCGGGCCAAGGCCCAGGGAATCACGGTTGAGGAAGCAGAACGCCAAATGGCGGCCGGCAACACCATCAACCACATAGTGGACGCTAAAGAAGTGGCCTACGTGGTCGCGTTCCTGGCCTCCCCCAAGTCCATCTCCATCAACGGCGACGCCATAGCCGCCGGCGGCGGAGTCCCCAAGGCCATCCACTACTAGGCGAGCCAACCACCTAACTCGACTTAACATAACTGGCCCAATCGGTTCTCACGGCATGACCCTTCCGGGACTTATCGGAGGAGTTGCGGCGTGAGAACTTGGCGTTATGTGGTTATTAGTTTGCGACGGAGCCGTGTATACGGCGAGAGAGCTGGAGTTCTTGGTGCGTATCGGCTGGGTTCCGATCGATGCTCTTATCAAGTGCAGCTTGAGCTGGCTGACCTGACCGCTCTTTGAATTTATAGAACCGGTTTTTGTGCGCCTGGCCTAATAGGCTGCCAGCTCCCGGGCCATTTTGATGACGTCGGCCGGGCCGGGCAAAAGCGCATCCTCTAGCTCTGGGCTATAGGGGAATGACGGTACGTCAGGCGCGGCCACCCGCTGCACCGGAGCGTCCAGGTAATCAAAGGCGTCCTTGGCGATGATTGCCGCCACCTCAGCTCCTACGCCGCCGGTTAGGTTGTCCTCATGGACGATGCAGGCCCGGCCGGTCTTCTTCACCGACTCAAGCAGCGTGACAGTGTCCAGCGGCCTGACAGTGCGCAGGTCGACCACCTCGCAGCTGATACCCTCCCCCGACAGGACCTCGGCAGCCTCCAGACAATGGTGCACGGACAGGCCGTAGGAGATCAGCGAGAGGCTTTCCCCCTCGCGACGGACAGCCGCCTCTCCGATGGGCACCACGTAATCACCCTCCGGCACCTCGCCCTGGACCGTGTTGTAGCCGAGCTTATGCTCGAAGAACAGCACCGGGTTATCGTCGCGGATGGCTGCCTTCAAGAGGCCCTTTGCGTCGTAAGGGCTGGACGGTACCACCACTTTGAGACCAGGAACATGGGCGAAGAACGCCTCGACGCTCTGGGAGTGGTACAAACCGCCCCGCACACCGCCACCGTAGGGCGCGCGCACCACCATCGGCACCGAGTACTCACCGTTGGTGCGGTAGTACATCATCGCCGCCTCGCTCACCAGTTGGTTGAACGCCGGGAAGATGAAGTCGGCGAATTGTATCTCCACCACCGGACGCATGCCGTTCAGCGCTGCCCCGATGGCCACGCCGACCATGCCTGACTCGGCCAACGGAGAATCAATGACCCGGTCAGGGCCGAACTCCTCAAACAGACCGTCGGTGACCCGGAACACCCCGCCGTTCACACCGATGTCCTGGCCGATGAGGAAAACTTCAGGTTTTGCCGCAAGTTCCTCACGGAGGCCGTCCCGCACTGCTTGGATCAACCGCATCTCACTCATTAAGGTGCGTAAACTCCTTCAAGGGCTGTGGCTGGGTCGGGAGACGGCGATGCGTCGGCGTAACTGATCGCCTCTTCAACTTCTTGGTCCACAGCATCTAGTAGGGTCTGGTCAGACTCCTCGTCTAGCAGGCCGGCCGTGATCAGGAAATTCCTGAAGCGAGGCAGCGGGTCAAGCTCCCTCTCGGCATCAAGTTCTTCTTGGGTCCGGTAGCGCAGGTGGTCGTCGGAGCTGGAATGGGGCATCATGCGGATGGTGATGGTTTCCACAAGGGTCGGCCCGTTTCCGGACCTTGCCCGGTCGACCGCTGTTTTCACTGCCTGGTAGACCGCCAGCGGATCAAGTCCGTCCACTGTCACGCCGGGGAAGCCGTAACCCTCGGCCCTTTTGGAGACTTGAGTGTTTGAATTCTGGGAGTTGGCAGGTACCGAGGTGGCCCAGCCGTTGTTGTTGCAGATGAACACTACCGGCAGCCGGTGGACTCCCGCGAAGGCTAATCCCTCGTGAAAATCGCCTTCACTGGCCGAACCCTCGCCGAAGTAGACTGCGGTTACAGCGTTCTCTCCCCTAAGCTTGGTGGCTAGAGCTACTCCAGCCGCCCTGGGGATGGTCGTGCCCACTGAGCTGCCCATGGAGATGATGCCCAGACGCTTGTGGCCCCAGTGCTGGGGCATCTGACGGCCGCCGCTGTTGGGGTCTGCGGCCTTGCCGAACATGTTCAGCATGACCTCTTGGCTGGTCATGCCCTTGACCAGCATGGCGCCCAGATTTCGGGCGTAAGGGACTATGAAGTCGACTTGAGTGTCCAGGGCGTAGGCGCTGGCGACGTCGGAGGCTTCCTGACCGTCGCTTGGCATGGAGAACAGCACGCGGCCCTGCCGGGTGAGGAGCCAATTCTTCTCTGAAATGGCCCGCGCCAGCAACATGTGCCGGTAGATCTGTAAGGCGTCCGAGTCGTCCAGTCCGGAATCGCAGAGGCGATAGGCCTCGCCGTTTGCTAGCATGGTAGCTCCTGGCGCGCTGGACAGTTTTCGATTCGAATCTATTTTACGAAAGATGTAGCAGTTGAATTATCGGGTACT